>NZ_JANSIS010000013.1:0-3811 GCF_047462135.1 Synechococcus sp. O70.2 | reverse complement strand
GCTAGTTTATCAGGGGAAACCTTGGATAAAATGCTGCGCCTTACATCCCCACCTTCAAAGGCGGGGCCTTACGGCGCTTTTTGGTAAAGTTCTAACAACACCACTCTGCTCCCAGCGCAAAAGCCGGCCCGCTTTGCTAGGAGCTGCGCAGCCGCCAGTATGACCAGACCCATTCCACCAGATCTAGGAGCCCAGTTTAAACCGGTTGCAGGTGCTGTAACTGCCCCCCGTGGCTTCCGCGCTGCCGGCGTAGCCGCTGGCCTCAAGCCCTCCGGCGCCGCCGATCTGGCCCTGATTGTTTCCGACAGCGAGGCGGTAGGGGCTGGCGTTTTCACCACCAACCAGGTTAAGGCCGCCTGCGTCACCTACAACCAGAGCATCCTCGCCCAAGGCCAGCCGGTGCGGGCCATCCTCTGCACTGCCGGCCAAGCCAACGCCTGTACAGGCGAAGAGGGGGAGCGCAACAATGCCCAACTGGCCCGCTGGGTGGCAGAGCGGCTGGGGATCCCCTCCCACCAGGTGCTCACCGCCTCCACAGGGGTCATTGGACGACAACTGGAAATGGCCAAAATCAAGGCGGCCCTGCCCCACCTTATCGACCGCCTCTCGCCGGCAGGAGGAGAGAGCGCTGCCCGCGCCATCCTCACCACTGATCTAGTTCCCAAGAGCACGGCTCTGGAGGCTAACATTGACGGCTACACCGTCAGGGTAGGAGGCATCGCCAAGGGATCCGGCATGATCCACCCCAACTTGGCGACGATGCTGGCTTTCTTAACCTCCGATGCGGCTGTGGATCCCCCACTCTGGCAGCAGATCCTCAAAGAGGCTGTTGACCTCAGCTTTAACCAGATCACCGTGGATGGGGATACCAGCACCAACGACATGGTTCTGGCTCTGGCCAACGGCCAAAGCGGGATCCCCACGGTGCAAGCGGGTACAAAAGCTGCCCAAGCCCTAGCCGAGATGGTTGCCCAGGTTTGCATTCACCTAGCTAAGGCCATTGCCCGCGACGGGGAGGGAGCCACCAAGTTGCTGGAGATCCGGGTGCAGGGCGCCCCCGACGACCGGTCGGCTCGGCAGATAGCCCGTGTCATTGCCAGCTCTCCCTTGGTCAAGGCAGCAGCCTTTGGGGGCGACCCCAACTGGGGACGGGTGGCCGCTGCCGCTGGGCGAGCAGGGATCCCTTTTGACAGCCGCCTTCTGGAGATCCGGCTGGGAGATTTTCTGCTTCTAGAGAAGGGAATGCCTCTCCCCTTTGACCGCCAGGCTGCTTGCAAGTACCTCAAGGGGGATCCCGTCGTCTTTACGGTGGACCTCCACCAGGGGCCCGGTCAGGGCGTGGCCTGGGGCTGCGATCTCAGCTACGACTATGTGCGCATCAACGCCGAGTACACCACCTAGGCCGCTTGGCAAGCCCAAACTAGAAGCTGAGGCTCTCCCAGGAGACGTTGATGTCTTCCAGCAGCAGGGACTTGTTGTAGATCTCCAGGAGGATCAGCATGAAGATGCCAAACAGCACCATGAAGACTGCCATTAGAGGCGTGGTGCCCCAGCCGGGGGCTACTTTGCCGTATTCTGAGTTCAGCGGACGCAGCAGATCGCCCAGTCGGGTACGAATGGCCATGGTTCTCGCCGTAGGCTAAGAAGGAACAAAGCTGGCGGCGGATCCTCTAAAGACTCAATGCCGCAAGAACAGCCATCTTTAGATCACGCTACCAGAATCTGGCCCCACCCCTTTGCCGATAGCAATGAATCTTGACATCCCTTCTCCTTGCCCGGCACAGGATTCCGTGCATGTCGCCGCTGAGGCGCAATGTTTTGTAAACTTGTGTAATACTCTAGAGAGACTCTCTCGGGATCCCAGCGATGGAAGCTAGCCTCTCCCTCATCGTGGCTATTGTGGCCACTACTATTGTCATTACCGCCTTTGCCATCTACACCGCCTTCGGACCTCCTTCCAAGAACTTGAAGGATCCCTTCGAAATGCACGAGGATTGAAGCCCGTTGTCTTGTTGCACTGCATGGCTGCCCGGCTGCCCTCCCATCTCACCTTCCACAAGTACCAGGGGTTGGGAAACGATTTCATCTTGGTGGACAATCGCCACCAGCCCCAGCCCTGTCTGACACCAGAAGAGGCCATTGCCCTCTGCGATCGCCGCTTTGGCGTGGGGGCGGATGGGGTCATTTTCCTGCTGCCGGGGCAGGAGGGGGCTGATTTCAGCATGCGCCTGTTCAACAGCGACGGCTCGGAAGCGGAGATGTGCGGCAACGGCATCCGCTGCCTGGCTCGCTTTTTGCAGGATCTGGGGATCCCCGCCCAGGATGGCGCCTACCAGATCCACACCTTGGCAGGGCGGATTGTGCCGCGGGTGCAGCCCGATGGCTTGGTAACAGTGGACATGGGGATCCCTCGCCTTTTGGCCCAGCAGATTCCCACCACGCTAGTCGGGCCAGAGGAAAAGGTGGTGCGGCAACCGCTCCGAGTGGCCGGGCGGGAGTGGTGGGTGACGGCAGTGAGCATGGGCAACCCCCATTGCGTGGTCTTTCTGGAGGAGGAGGGATCCCTGGAGAAACTGGACTTGGAAAGGGTGGGCCCCCTGTTTGAGCATCACCCCGCCTTTCCCGAGCGCACCAACACCGAATTTGTGCAGGTGCTCAGCCCTAACCACCTGCGGCTGCGGGTTTGGGAGCGAGGGGCAGGGGCGACGCTGGCCTGTGGAACAGGGGCTTGTGCCGCCCTAGTAGCTGCCGTCTTGGAAGAGCGGGCCGAGCCCCAGGCCACGGTAGAGCTGCCGGGAGGAAACCTGGAGATTCGCTGGGATCTTGACACCCAACACGTGTGGATGACAGGGCCGGCCCTGCCCGTTTTCCGCGGCACCACTGCCGAGTGAGCGCTTTCAGGATCCCAACCCCACTAGGAGAAGGGCCAGCAAGGTGAGAATCCCGTGGGCAGGGCTCCAGCCCTGGTGCCAGATCATCAGCACTGCCAGGCCCAGCCAGACCAGCCCCAGCCCTAGGCCGAGGCGTAGGAACAGAGGGGGAGCCCCCTGGTTGAGGGAGCGTTTGAGCCAGGGGAAGATCACCCCCAAGCCAAAGGCCAACCCCACGGGGATCCAGTCCATCCAGCCCGTCCGCTCCCAGCCCAGCAGGTAGAAGCCACCCAGGCAAAGACCAAAGCCAAAAAGCAGCACCCGCATGGCGGGATAGTCTTGCCGGTAGCTGGAGGCGCGGCTCCAAGCTCCCTCAGGCTTGCTTGGGCTCAACGGCTCGACCACAAAGCTTTCGCTCCACTCCGGCGCTGCTTCAGTTTGGCCACGGCACCAAAGGTAAACGTTGACTTTGCGCAGCCCCTGCAGCAGCGAGGCCTCTACAGCGCTGCGCACCACCTCCATTACTTGTTGTGTGTCCACCCCATCGCCGGGCAGCCGTTCCAGCAGCACATTCAGCACCTGACCCTTCAGCTCGGCGCGGCCAAACAGCCGCAGATCGGCTAGCTTGTAGTCGAGGATTTGGTTTAGGGTCTTAAGCTGGCGGCGCATGGATCTCGGCACCCAGCCGTCTCGACTAGAACCAGTTTAGCGGTCGGGGAAGAGGCAGGGGAAAAGCGGGATCCAAGGCATTGACATTCTCCCTGCCCTAAAGGGGAGGGATTTTTTCTCAGACAGCAGGATGGCTCCTACCGGCTGAGCTACAAAGCGCTCCGCGCCGCCGTAAGCGAAAGAGCATGAGGCTGGAACCTCAACCCTATGGGGGATGCCATAACCCCAACTACTGGGCCTAAGCCCAGATACGTTCTGCGAAGGTTGATTGC
>NZ_JANSIS010000012.1:0-51323 GCF_047462135.1 Synechococcus sp. O70.2 | reverse complement strand
CTCGTGGAACCAAGAACGAGAATCCCCGGCCTACGGCCCGCTGTCGCGAATGCCCTTCAGGGCGGGGAGTATGTCAACAAGTTGCGGCGGCGGCAGGAGTACGATTAGTTTAGCGCTTCCTCGCCGATCCCTGAGCCGGGAAAAGTAAGCCATGCCTGCCCCGATGATTCTCCTCAACCACGTCAGCAAGGTCTATGCCAACGGCACAGTGGCCTTGCAGGATATGAGCCTAGCCATTCCAGAGGGGCAGTTTGTCAGCTTGGTGGGGCCCTCGGGCTGTGGGAAAAGCACAGTGCTCCGGCTAATTGCCGGCCTAGGGCAGTTGACCAGTGGCTCTATTGAGTGGGGGGGCCACTGCCAGCAAAACCTCCCCAGCCGCCCGGTGGAACCCAAGTTGGCTTTTGTCTTCCAGGAGCCAGCCCTCCTGCCCTGGGCCACGGTGATGGAGAATGTGCGCTTGCCCCTGAAGTTGGCGGGCGAGCCTAGGGAGAAAGCGGAGCCCAAGGTATTGCAGGCGCTGCGCCAGGTGGGCTTGCAAGGGTTTGAGCACAGTTTTCCCCGCGAGCTCTCAGGGGGGATGCGCATGCGCGTTTCCATTGCCCGCGCCCTCGTCACCCAGCCCCAGGTGCTGCTCATGGACGAGCCGTTTGGAGCTTTGGACGAGATCACCCGCAGCAAATTAAACAGTGAGCTGCTGGAGCTGTGGCAGGAGCAGCGGTGGACGGTAGTCTTTGTTACCCACAACATTTACGAGGCCGTCTACCTCTCCAACCGCGTCGTGGTCATGGCGGCCCGTCCGGGGCGAGTAGTGGCGGATATCCCCATCGATGCCCCCTACCCTCGGTCAGAAGACTTTCGCACCTCGCCCCTTTACAACGACTACTGTCGGGAGGTGGCAGCCCGTTTGCGCGAAGCTATGGGTAGCACGACTCAGGAGCCTTACCTGCCTCCTCTCTCGGTTGGACGGTTGCGCTGACAGGATGCCTGCTTTTTTCTATGGTGGATCTCCTTGCCTTCCTTTTCCAGTTCCTGGATCGCCGTCTGGGATCCCTGCCTGTCCTGCCGGAGCACTGGTCTTGGCATAGGTCGACTGGGGCTCTGGGCGGTGGGGTGAACGAGAGACTCAGGCCCGGCCCCCGCGGTGAGGCTGAGGTAGCTGGCTCTGGCCTGCCGACTTCTCCCCAGCGGTTGGATCTGGGCAGGTGGCTCAATCCAGATGTGATTGCCCCTGGGATCGTCGGCCTCCTCTTTCTGGGGCTTTGGGAGGTGGCGGTGCGGCTGACAGGGGTTCCCCCTTACTTGTTGCCGGGGCCGGTTTTGGTGGCCAGAACCCTGGTGAAGGAGTGGGGATCCCTTTTTCCCTCTCTACTGGTTACCTTGCAGGTTACCGTGGTGGCTTTCCTCTTGGCTGCCATCTCTGGGCTGTTGCTGGCCGTTTTGTTTAGCCAGAGCAAATGGATTGAGCGCAGCCTTTTCCCCTATGCGGTGGTTTTGCAAACAACGCCCATCATTTCCATCGCGCCACTCATTATCATCTGGCTGCGCAACAACACCTTTGCGGCCATGGTGGTCTGCGCCTGGATTGTTGCCTTCTTCCCCATTCTCTCCAACACTACTCTGGGGTTAAACAGCGTCGATCACAACCTGCTCAACCTGTTTCAACTGTACAAGGCCAATCGCTGGCAAACTCTGATCTACCTGCGCCTGCCCAGCGCCCTGCCCTATTTCCTCGGGGGCTTGCGCATCAGCGGTGGCCTTTCTCTCATTGGAGCGGTGGTGGCCGAGTTTGTTGCAGGTAGCGGCGGGGAGCGGGCCGGGATCGCCTACCAGATTTTGATCTCCAGCTTCAACTTACAGGTGCCCCGCATGTTTGCCGCTCTGGTGCTGCTGACTGGCCTGGGGATCCTAATCTTTGTGGCCTTGAGCGCCCTGTCCGACAAAATCCTGGGCCACTGGCATGAAAGTGTTGTGCGCCGCGAAAACTAGGGGGGCTGCCTGGTGGCCAACTTGCCAGCGCCAGCAAGCTCCCAACCTAGGGTGTGGACCTATCTCGAAAAGCTCAGGAAAACAAGATAGGATGCCAGGAACCAGATTCGAACTGGTGACACGAGGATTTTCAGTCCTCTGCTCTACCAACTGAGCTATCCCGGCTTTCCGTAGCCCCTATTTTAGGGTGCTCAGGAGGTCTTTGGCAACAGGTAGCGCCCTAGTTTAGCCAAGGAGCTTTTCCAGGGCCTCCAGCTGCGGAATACAGAGAATGTTGCGGCTGCGATCCCGGCGGATCAACTCCTTTCGTTCTAGCTTGGAGAGAACGCGGGTAACGGTCTCCCTAGCTAAGCCGCTTAAGCTACTCAGCTCCCGATGGGGTAAGTTGGGGATTTCCACACCGCTGCGGCTGACCCAGCCCCGGGATTCGGCCAAGAAGAGGAGAATATCGGCCACGCGGGCAACACTGCTGGCCTCGCGCAACTGCAGCCGCCGGTTAAGCTGCCGCAGACGGCGGGACATGAGCTGGGCAAGGCGAATGCCAGCCTGGGCATTGGCAGCCAAGAAAGCTAGAAAATGCTGGGCCGACAGAGAACAAACCTTGGTCGGTGTTAAGGCAACCACATCGCTGGAACGAGGCGCCTCATCCAAAGCGGCCATCTCTCCGAAGATCTCGCCTGGGCCGAGAATGGTGAGGGTAATCTCCCGCCCCTCCGTGTCGTGAGTGCGAATCTTGACCCAACCCTCTAGGATGAAATAGACGGTACTGCCCCCGTCGTTTTGCAACACGATGGCCTGGTTGACGGCATGGGAGCGCAGCGCCATCTGACGGGCTAGCGGCTCGAGCACCTCGGGGGAAAAGCCTTCAAACAACGGCATCAAGTGCAAATCCTTAGCCGTTACCTCGCTCACTGGTGATCTCCTGCAGTTGCGCTTGCCAATCTTGACTGGTGTCCAACACCGTCAAGTAAGACCGTTCCCCCTCGGAAAAATCCTGCCACTGCGCCTGCTGCTGGGCAAGGAGATCGGCAGTGGCATCGGCAATGTCGGCTAGGTTTCCTCCCTCGACTGTACCTGCGGCCATACGCCGTTGCAGACGCTCACGGAGGACAGCTTCAGGGGCGTAACAGTGGAGGATGCGCAAGGGAATCCCGCACTTTTGGGCCTGTTCAATGGCCATGCCCCGCAGCGCTTGCCGGTCAAACTTGGCGTCCAGAATTACGCTATAACCCTCTCGGGCCAACTCCACGCCCAATTCCACCAGGCGGCGGTAGGTCTTCTCGGTCATCTCTGGCGTATACACCTCCGGCCCCCCCCGCTGCCGCAGAGGGATCCCGGCCAAGTGCTTGCGCACGGCATCGGAGCGAATGTGAATGGCTCCCCGCTGCCGGGCTAGGTACCGGGCCACTGTACTTTTGCCCGCTCCCGAGAGGCCAGCCATCAAAAACAACTGTCCCTGTTTGGGAAGCGTGTATTCCCAGGCCAGTCGGTAGTAGCGGGCGGCAGTGTGGAAGGCATTGGCTTTGTCAGCTTCCGCAGCGGCAGGATCGTCCAGCAGAAAAGAGGTAACCTTGGCCCGCACATAGGCCTGGCGATTGAGGTAAATGGGCAAGATCTTCAGTCCTTCCCAGTCACCCGTTTCTTCCAGATAGGTGTTTAAGTAGGCGTTGCCCAGATCAGAACGGTGGCGGGCGTCCAGATCCATCACTGCATAGGATACGTCGTACATCGTATCCACAAAGCGGAAAGCCTCGTTGAACTCGATGCAGTCAAACAGCAAGATCTGGCCTTCCCACCAACAGAGGTTGCCAAGATGCAGATCCCCGTGGCCTTCGCGGATGCGGTCTTGGGCCATCCTCTGGTAAAACAGCTCCTGCCGCTCGGCAAAAAAGCGCTCCGTGTAGGCTTGGGTCTCCTGATACTGCTCAGCCGTCTGGGGACCGCCCACGTAGCGCTGGGTTTGGGCGTAATTTTCGTCGAAGGCCTCCCGTACCCGCTCTGGCCGGCCAAAGCTGCGGATGTAGTCGTTAGTCTCAGCCCGGGCGTGAAAGGCTGCCACCACCCGCCCCAGCTCCTCCATCAAGGCTGGCGTCAGCTCCCCCCGCTTGAGGAGGTTGCTGAAGAGTTGCTCTTGGGGAAACTGCCGCATTTTAAGGGTGTACTCCACCGGCTCGCCACTGCTGCCAAGCTGAAACCGGCCTTGGGTTTGCCCAATGGGCAACACCTGGAGGTAAAGCCCCGGCGCCCCGCGCTGGTTTAGGCGCAGCTCTTCTTGGCAAAAGTGGCGCCGCCGCTCCAGCGTGGTGAAGTTTAGAAAGCCAAAGTCCACGGGCTTCTTTACTTTGTAGGCGTAGTCGCCCGTCAGGAGAACATAGGAGATGTGGGTTTGGAGAAGCTGGATCGGCTCCCGCACCGGATGGGGGTAAAACCCCGGCTCCAACATTGCTTGAATGAGGGGCGGCAGGTGGGCACTGGCCATAGAAAACTGGGGATAAGAGATCCCTATTTTCGCTTAGCCTCCAAAGGGCAAAGCAGCCTCTGGGGGTGAAAGGCGAATAATGCTGATCCCTTGCTTAACCAGAGTCTCTTGAGCGGCAGCAGAAAGGGCGTAGGGCCAGACCAAGTATTTGGTGTTGATGTAGTCTTGTCCTCGCTTGGCCAGGCTCACCTGTTCCGAAAGCATGCGCACTTCTGGCCCGCGGGTGATGATGGCTTCGGTGCGGCGGATGCGTTGCATCAGTTGGCTAAACAGCTCTTGGGGCTGCTGCACGAACACCACAATTGCCAGGTCGCAGGGATTGTAGTAGGTGCCGATGCCGCAAAGTAGGAGAGCCTCGCTGGCAAGGACAAGCGTCTCCTCGTCTCCTAGGGCCACCACCGGGTAGAGAAAGGTGCGCACGTCTTCCGGCTGCCAGTGGTTAAAAGAACGGCTATCCACTTCTCCCCGCACCCACGAGGAAATTGGTGGGAAAACCGCTTCGCTCAGCAGCCGATAGACCGTCTGCGGCCGCCCCAGCCAGCAGAGGGCGTTCTCATAGAAGCTCTCGTTCTCCAGCAGGTGAGGGGTAAGTGGGTCAGCCATAGGCGGAGCTGGGCAGGGCCTCCCTTAGCCAGCCTAATCGGGAATGGTTAAGGCAATTTTGCCGAGAACGGATCCCTGCTCCAGCAAGCGGTGGGCAGCAGCCGCTTCGGCCAAAGGAAAGGTGTGGCTGAGACGGATACGTAGTTGGCCTTGGTCGATGAGGCGAGCGCACTGCCTGAGAATCTCTGCCTGATGTTGCTGGGCAGCAACAAGATTCTTCAGCATCGGCGTGAGCATCAGCTCAAAGCCTACCCGTAGGTTGCGGTCACGGGCCACCCGCCAATCGGTCTCCGGAGCAGGCGCCAGCAGCGTGACGAGATCGCCGTACACACGCACAGCCGGAAAGGTCTGCTCCAGTACTGGGCCGCCCAGGGTATCTAGCGCCAGATCCACTCCTTCCCCAGCCGTCCAGTCTAAGACAGCCCGCACAAAGTCAGTCTGGCGGTAGAAGATGGGCAGGTTGGCTCCCAGAGAACGGACGAACTCAGCCTTTTCTGGCGTGCTCACCGTAGTGGCCACCTCGCAGGCCCGCAGACGGGCTAGTTGAATGGCCACATGACCTACCCCTCCCGCGCCGGCGTGGATAAGCACCTTTTGGCCAGCCTGCAGCCGCCCTCGCTCGTAGAGGGCCTCCCAGGCAGTGATCAACACTAGGGGAGCCGCAGCAGCCTCGGCAAAGCTAAGGGTTCTGGGCTTGGGAGCTACAAAGCGCTCATCCACCACAATCAGCTCAGCATAGTTCCCCGGTTGCTTGCCCAGGCCGCCATAGCAGAAGTAGACCTCGTCGCCAACCCGAAACTGCCGCACCCCGGATCCCACCGCTTCCACAACGCCAGCCCCGTCACACCCCAAGATGGCCGGCATCTCTTCTGGGTAGAAGGTACCTCGCCGCCGCAGCTTAGTGTCGATGGGGTTGACGCCAGCAGCCTTGAGACGAACAAGCAGCTCTCGCTCGCCGCGGATCTGGGGATCGGGCACTTCCTGGAGTTGCAAGACCTCCGGCCCGCCGGGCACGTTCATGACAACAGCTTTCATGTTTTCGCTGCCTTTGGCTTGAGTCCACCAACTGCTCCCCTTCTGCCCCCAGCGAGGGAGGCTGTGAGGGACATGCAAAGGGCGACCTTCTCGCTTGGGTTCAACGATGCCGTGCCTTCCTGGAAAGTTAGGACAAGGCTTCGGGCCGCGCCCCACGGCCGCTCTTTCCCTTCCCGGGAGATCCTTAGCGCGCTACCACGATGGTAACGTACCCCCACCAAAGCAAGGGATCCGGGAAGATTCCTGCCCTCTCTATGAGGCTAGATATCGGTTTCACTGAGTTTGGCACTCAGGTAGTCGAAGGGCTCGGCTACAAAGCTGTAGTCCTCGTCGGTGCCAAGCAGCTCTAGGGTGCGCCGCTTCATGTTTTGGATCCCAATGACGGTTGGAGCAATCGGCACACCAAGGGAGTTGTAGGTCTCTCGCAGACCGGCCAAAACGCGCTCGTCCAAAATGCTGTTGTCGCCAGCCACCAGGGCGTAGGAGGCATAGCGCAGGAAGTAGTCCATATCCCGCAGGCAGGTGGCATAGCGGCGGGTAGTGTAGGCGTTGCCCCCTGGGCGGATCAGCTCCGGCACCTCGGCGAACAAGGCTGCCGCCGCCGTCTTGACAATGTCCACCGAGTTGAGGTTGATGACCTGCACAGCTTTGATGCGCCGCAACCCCGAATCGTAAAAGGCCCTAAGAGCGTCCATGGCATCCCGATCCAGGTAGCGGCCTGTCAGGTCGTAGGTTTTGATCAGGGTGGTTATGGCATCGCGCATATCCCCAACTCCGTTTTTGTGGCGTCTTAAAAGGCTAGGTTGAAAAATAGAACTCTTCAACTGCTCCCGGCAAGCAAGCTGCACCCACTGAGGCGTTTTCCGCCCTTGGTTAGCTCTCACGCAGTCTACCACACCGGAGGTTTTTCCCCGACAGGGAAATCAGGAATCCGGCAACAGCACCCGCAGCGGCTTGAGCAATCTGCCCTGGCGTTGTCCCAACCCCAGAAACTCTCCCTGGTGGCTTTTCACCCGCAGGGTCTCGGCAGTGGCCTGGCCGGGATCCAGAGGAATGGCCTGACCTTGCTGCCAGCGTCGGCTGTCTGAGGGTGACAGAGAAACTGACTCCCAGCTGGCAAAGCCCCACTCAATGGGCAGCAGGGCAGCAGCAGGATTGGCAGATCCCTGCCACACCTCTAGCGGCCAACTCTCTTCAAGGCGAAAAGGGCCACTTTGCAGCCGCCGCAGCTGGCTCATCAAGCCGCCACAGCCAAGCTTTTCCCCCACATCGCGGGCAAGGGCACGGATGTAGGTGCCGGGGCCACAGGCAATCTCCAGATCCACTTCCGGAAACTCGCCGGGACGCCAGTCCAGGATCTGCAGGTGCCGAATCACCACCCGCCGCGGCTCTAGCCCTAGCTCTGAGGCCTTTGCCCCCGCCCGCGCCAGTTCATAAAGCTTTTTCCCCTGCCGTTTGATGGCGCTGTAAAGAGGCGGAACCTGCCAGATCTCGCCGACAAACTCCCGCAGACATTCCTCCACCTGCTCGCGACTTAGCTCTGGACAAGGGGATCCCACCTCCACCTGCCCCTCGGCATCGTCAGTGTCGCTGCGCTGCCCAAAGCGAAAGGTTGCCCGGTAGACCTTGTCTCCTGGCAAAAACGCCAAAAAGCGCGTCGCCCGCCCCACGGCGATGGGCAAAACTCCCGTTGCCGCCGGATCCAGGGTGCCCCCATGTCCCACCTGGCGGGTGCGCAAGGTTCGCCGCACTGCTGCCACGCAGTCGTGGGAGGTGAGCCCTGCCGGCTTATCCAGATTGAGAAAGCCCTCCAGGGATCCCATAGTTAAGGTTTGTAACTAGGTTGCCGCAGCGCTTAACATGGGGTTGACTTCTGTTGTCAAGTTTGAAGCGCCCATGGTTCAATCCAACAAGTTATCTCAGCCTATCTGGCAACGCCTGCTGATGATTGCCCCGTTTTTCCTTTGGGGTTCGGCAATGGTGGCGATGCGAGATGCCCTCTCTGAGACCACTCCGCTCTTCATTGCCATTCTGAGGCTGTTGCCAGCCGGGATCCTGGTTTTGGCCTTCCGGATCTGGCAGGGGCGGGCCTCCGGAGCGTCTCAGCCCTGGCATCCCCAGGGACTGCAGGGCTGGCTGTGGGTCTTGGCCTTTGCCCTGGTGGACGCCACCTGTTTTCAGGGATTTTTGGCCCAAGGGCTGCAGGAAACCGGCGCCGGCTTGGGATCTGTGCTGATTGACTCGCAGCCCCTGGTGGTAGCCCTGCTGGCCACCTGGTTTTACGGGGAGCGGCTGGGGGTGCTGGGCTGGCTGAGCTTGGGGCTAGGAGTTTTCGGCATCGGCCTTATTGGCCTTGGAGGGGGGGGATCCCTGCAGCTAGGAGCTGGTGTTGGCTGGATGTTGCTGGCTTCGCTGTCAATGGCCATCGGCACCGTGATGATGCCCAAGGTGGCAGAGGTGGCGGATCCCGTGTTGGCAACCGGCTGGCACATGGTGCTGGGTAGCCTGCCCTTGATCCTGCTTTCGGCGCTGACAGAAAGCGAGCAGTGGCAGCACCTAAGCGGCATCCATTGGCTGGATCTACTCTACGCCTCGGTGATGGGAAGCGCTGTGGCCTATGCCCTCTTCTTCTACTTCGCCTCCCAGGAAAATCTCACCGAGTTCAGCTCCCTAACCTTTCTCACCCCCGTGTTTGCCCTTTTCTTCGGCAGCACCCTCCTGGGCGAGACCCTCACCCCGCAGCAGTGGGTGGGCGTAGGCATTACTCTGCTCTGCGTGTACGTGATCAACCACCGGCAAAAATGGCAGGAGCGCTTGCCTCTGGTTTGGAAAGGGATCCTGGCCGAGCTGGGCCTTGCCCCTAGCCCTGTCGAAGTTCGCGAGGGGCAGTCTAAGTGAGGGATCCCTCAAGGCTCAGAAACCCCATTGCATCTCGCACCTTTTGGAGGGTTTGCTCGGCCACGGCACGGGCCTTGGCGGCATTTTCCCGCATTAGCTCGTGGAGGTAGCCAGGGTCACTCCAGAGCTCCTGGTAGCGCTTTTGAATGGGCTCTAGAGTGGCGATAATGCTGTCGGCAAGCAGGGGTTTGAACTGCGCCCATCCCATCCCGGCACATTCAGCCGCTACCTCCTCCTTGCTCTTGCCGGAGGTGAGCATGTAGATCGTCAGCAAATTGTGAGCCTCTGGGCGGGCCGGGTCGTCAAAGGTAATGCCTCGGATGGAGTCGGTCTTGGCTTTTTGAATCTTTTTGCGAATGGCATCCGGACTGTCCAGCAGGTGGATGCGGCTGAACTCGGAGGGATCCGACTTGGACATCTTGCGGGTGCCATCGGTCAAGCTCATGATCCGCGCCCCTTGCGGACGAATGAATGCCTCAGGGATGACAAAGGTCTGTCCAAAGCGGTCATTAAAGCGGCGGGCAATGTCCCGACATAGCTCAATATGCTGCCGCTGATCCTCCCCCACGGGCACGTACTTGGGCTGGTAGAGGAGAATGTCCGCCGCCTGCAGAATGGGGTAGCTAAACAGGCCAACACTTGTCTCCTCTCCCTGTTTTTCTTTCTTTTCCTTGTACTGGATCATGCGCTCCGCCCAGTTCATGGGAGTGATAGTGGCAAACAGCCAGGCCAGCTCCGTATGGGCAGGCACATGGGACTGCACAAACAGCACACAATACTCCAGCTTGAGGCCACAGGCCAAATAAAGGGCAAACAGGGAACGGGTGCGCTCCCTCAACAGCTTGGGATCCTGGGGCACAGTGACCGCGTGCTGATCCACAATGCAAAAGAAGTTCTCGTAGTGCTCCTGGTCGGCCACCCAGTTTTTAATCGCCCCTAGGTAATTGCCCAGGTGCAGCTCACCAGAGGGCTGAATGCCGGAAAAGGTGCGCGGCTTAGCCATAGCACTCTCAAAGCCCACAAGACGGCAGACAAAAGCCAAGAAAGTCTTTTTCAGAATACCAAGAGAGTTGCAGCCCTTCCTGACACTCATATGTCAGACCTCCAACCCGAACCGCTCCGCGCTGCCAATCACTACGTGCTGCTGATCCCGGGCCTGCCAGAGCAATTTCTCAGCTCTGAGGAATTGCAGGAGTTCCTCGTGCGGCTGCTTCAAGAACATCCCCATCTGGTGGATGCGGATCTGGCCCGCTACCCCACTCCCCAAGCCCAGGCGCAACGGCTCATCGACACTACTTGTGAACTGGAAGTCTCCCCTGGTGAAACCGTACAGTGGCACCCGGTGCGCCTAAGCAAGCGTCGCTCGGCCTCTTCTGGGCAAAGCTCAACCTAGGGGTTTTGTGGGCGTGGTACAACGCAAAGAAGAGGCACCCTAGGGGAGGTCAACCATGCCCCGCGGCATGAAGAACGACAACTTCATCGACAAAACCTTCACTGTCCTGGCTGATCTAATCCTCAAGTTGCTGCCGGGGGTGAGTTCGGAGGAGAAGAAAGCCTTTGCCTACTACCGAGACGGCATGGCGGCCCAAAGCGAAGGGGAATATGCCGAGGCCCTAGAAAACTACCGCGAGGCTTTGGCTTTAGAGAAGGACGACCAAGACCGCAGCTACATCCTCTACAACATGGGCCTGATTTACCAAAGCACTGGAGACCTGGACAAGGCCCTGGAGTACTACCACCAGGCCCTAGAGCTCAACCCCCGCCTCTGCTCTGCCCTCAACAACATTGCCGTTTTGCTGCACCACAAAGGTGAGCAGAGTCTGCAAGCTGGGGATGAAGAAACGGCTGAGGCCCTATTTGACGAAGCTGCCCGATACTGGATCCGTGCCATTCGCATTGCCCCCAACAACTACATCGAGGCCCAAAACTGGCTCAAAACCACAGGGCGTGCCAACCTGGAGCTCTTTTGAGGTCTGGCTAAGGTAAACTCATCGGTAGCCCATAGGGCCAAGGAAGCAATGCTGACCCGCGAAGAAGTACGCCACGTCGCTCACCTGGCGCGGCTAGAGCTCACTGAGGAAGAGGAAATCCAGTTTACCCAGCAGCTAGCAGATATTCTGGCCTACGTAGAACAGCTTAAAGAGCTGGACACTGAAGGCGTAGAGCCTACTTTCCATGTCCTCGATATCGAGCTGCCCACTCGCCCCGATGAGGTGGAGCCCTACGCCAATGTCGAGGGGATCCTAGCTAACGCCCCCGACCGCGTCGACATGTTCTTCAAGGTGCCCCGCATTTTGGAAGAGGAAAGCTAAAAGCTGCACTCCTGCCGGCCTTCGCCCTAGCGCCAGAGGGCGAACTTTCTGGGGGCTTTGCTACCAACCCCCTTATGCCAGCAAATGCAAGGAGAAGCCTCAGCTCTCCTCTGCGGGGATGGCCTTGACCAGCTACTCCACCCCCTCGATCCGGTCTTCCACCTCCTGATACAGCTCCTGCAGGAGCTCGATGTTGGCTTGGGAAGTTTGCCAGTAGCCACGCCCATGCACCTCCAGGAGGGTGCCGACGATGCGCCGGAAGGAGTGGGGGTTGAGGTTCATGAGGCGCTGCCGCATTGCCTCGTCCTTGATAAAGGTCTCGTTGGCCTCCTCATAGATCCAGTTGTCCACCGCACCTGCCGTGGCCGACCAGCCAGAGGTGTTCACCAGCCGCTTGGCAATCTCCCGCACCCCTTCGTAGCCGTGCTTGAGCATGCCCTCATACCACTTGGGGTTGAGGAGCTTGGTGCGAGCGTCCAGGCGAATGGTCTCGCTCAGGGTGCGGATCTGGGCATTGGGCGTGGTGGTATCGGCAATGTAGGCTGAGGGAGCCTTGCCGTCGGGGCGCAGGCTCTGCACCAGTTTGGTGGGATCCGCATCAAAGTAGTGGCTGACGTCTGTCAGACTAATCTCCGACGAATCCAGGTTTTGGAAGGTTACCTCCACCGTCTTCAGGCTGGCCTCAAAAAGCTGCCGCATCTGCTGGTTGGGCAAATTGGAGCCGAAGGCAAAGGACTTGCGGGATAGGTACATCTCCCGCAGCTCGCTTTCGTCCTCCCAAGAGCTGTTTTCCACGGCCAGGCTGATGTTGGCCGAGTAGGAGCCAGAAGCGTTGGAAAAGACCCGCGTTGCCGCCTGCTCCAGAGTCAGCCCCAATTCTTCTGCCTGCTGTAGGGCATGCTTGCGCACAAAGTTCAGCTCCAGCGGCTCATCGGCTAGGGCTGCTAGCTTCACTGCCCGGTCGAGAAGGGCCATTTGGTTGACAAAGAGATCCCGGAATACCCCGGAACAGTTCACCACCACGTCAATGCGGGGCCGCCCCAGCTCCTCCAGGGGGATGAGCTCCACTTTGTTTACCCGCCCCAGGGCATCTGGCTTAGGACGCACCCCCAGCAGGCAGAGCACCTGCGCCAGCGACTCGCCGTAGGTCTTGATGTTGTCCGTGCCCCAGAGCACCACTGAGATGGTCTCCGGGTACCTGCCGCCGTTGGCGCTCAGCTCCCGCGCCAGCAGCCGTTCCACCACAATCTCCGCCGACTTGATGGCCGCTGCCGTGGGGATGGACTGGGGATCCAAAGCATGGATGTTGCGCCCAGTTGGCAAGACGTTGGGGTTGCGGATGGGATCTCCTCCCGGCCCCGGTGGGATGTACTCCCCTTCCAAGGCCCGCAGCAGCGATCCCAGCTCATAATCTGCCGTAATTTGCTTGAGGCACTCTTCCAGAAACTCAAACAAAGGCTTGAGCAGGTCTGGATCCACCTGCGGGTAGCCTGCCTCCTTCAGGGCCACCAGCCAAGGCGCTTGCCGTCCCATGTTGAAGAAGTTGAGCTTGGCCACGCGCGAGACCCGCCCCTGGGCGTCGGTCTGTTCCCGCACGAGCGCGGCCACTGCTTTATGGCAAGCCTTGTTGATGCGATCCAGCAGCTCTGTATCCGCCAGGTGCCCCCGATCCCGGTTGCGGTAGATTTCGTCGATATCCCGCCCCAGGCTCTGGGCAATGATGCGGGGTAGGCCGAGGATCCCTTCTTCTGGCCGGTCAATGCTGGCAATGCTTACCAAGGTGGCAATTGCCTCTTCTGCTGTGGGGGGCGCCCCGATCACGTGCAGCCCACAGGGCAACAGCCGCGACTCGATCTCCATCAGCTTGGCGTAGAGCTTGCCCACCACCGTGTCCCGTTCCTCTAGGGTGAGCTGGGCGGCGTCCACCGTCGGCAGCTCCACGTCTTTGTCTAGGTTGACTAGCCGCGCCTTGTCGCAGATGGCGTTGACAATGGCAATGCCCCGCGCCCCCTCCCGCAGGGTTTGGTAAGAGCCAATCAGGTCCCGCAGCTCCTGCAGCCCCTTGTAGAGGCCGGCGTTTTCTGCTGGCGGTGTCAGGTAGCTAATGGTGCAGGCATAGCCGCGCCGCTTGGCGATGGTGGCCTCGCTGGGGTTGTTGGCAGCGTAGTAGTAAAGGTTGGGCAGGGATCCAATTAGGTTATCCGGGTAGCACTCGCTGGACATGCCAATCTGCTTGCCCGGCATGAACTCGAGAGACCCGTGGGTGCCAAAATGGATGACCACGTCGGCTTTCCAAACTTTTTCCAGGTAGGTGTAGTAGGCGGCAAAGCCATGGTGGGGACTGGCCGACCTGGAAAAGAGCAGCCGCATGGGATCCCCTTCGTAGCCAAAAGTGGGCTGCACCCCGATGAACACGTTGCCAAAGTGCTTGCCGTAAATCAGTAGATTTTGCCCATCGGTGTTCAGGTGCCCTGGAGCTGGCCCCCAGTATTTCTCAATGGCTTTGACATAGGGGGTCAGGGCCTCGTACTCCCGCACCGACAGCTTGGCCGCTACATTCAGCTCCGGGCTAGCGTACTGAGCTTGGGGATCGTGGAGGATGGACTCCATCAGCTCCTGCGGAGTTTTGGGCAGCTCTGGCCCCAGGTCGTAGCCATTATGGGCCAGCGCCTGCATCACCCGGTGGATGGAGGCAAACACATCCAGGTAGGCGGCTGTTCCCACATTGCCCTTGTCGGGCGGAAAGCTGAAAATGGTGATGGCAATTTTCTTCTCTATCTTGGGCTTGCGCCGCAGATTGGCCCATTTAATGGCCCGCGCTGCAATCAGCTCAATCCGATCCTGCATTGCGTGAGCTTTGCCGGTGACGGCGTCCCGCCCCGAGAGAATGATTGGCTCGATGGCCCCGTCCAGCTCAGGAATGGCAACTTGCAGCGCCACCTGTACCGGGTGCAAGCCCAAGTCACTGTTGGCCCATTCCTCGGTGGATTGAAACACTAAGGGCAGGGCCACCATATAGGGGCGATTTAGCCGCTTGAGCGTCTCCACTGCCTTGGGGTGATCCTGCCGCGCCGGCCCGCCCACTAGGGCAAACCCGGTTAGCGACACCACTACATCCACAATGGGCGCCGTCTTCTGCTCGTTCCAGAAAAACTCGTTCACTGGCTTGGAGAAGTCCAAGCCGCCGGCAAACACCGGCACCACTCGCGCCCCGCGCGACTCCAGCTCTTGCACCATGGCAACATAGTGGGCATCATCCCCCGTCACCAGGTGGGTGCGCTGCAGCACCAGCCCCACGCAGGGGGCCAAGGGATCCTTCACGTCTTCCGGCAGGTCCTCGCGGGCATTGTACCAGTCCCAGTACTCCGCCAGGCTGGCAAACATTTGCGGCGCCAGCGGGTGCCAGATACCCATCTCCAAGTAGGTAACCGGCTCAGCAAAGGAGAGCTGCCCCCGCATCCCTGGCAGGTAGCGATCCGCCAGCATGAGCAAAAAGTTCTCCAGGTTCTCCCGGGATCCGCCCAGCCAGTACTGGAAGCTGAGCATGAAGTTACGGGCATCCTGCGCCTTGTCGAAGGGCAAGTACTTCAACACCTTGGGCAGGGTCTGCAGCAGCTTCAGCATCCCCTCTTGGAAGCTGGATCCCTGCTGGCGCTTGCGCATGAACTGGGCAATGGCGCTCTTGGACTGCCCTAGCTGCGCCATGGAGAAGGATCCCAGCTTATTAAGGCGCATCACCTCCGGCATGGAGGGGAAGACCACCACCGCATCCAGCCGCTCCCGCAGGGGCTCCACCGCCTGCACCACCTTCTGGGCAATGTCTTCGATAAAAATCAGGGATCCAATAAAGACGTTGGCTGTCTCCAGATCCCGCTGGAAAGCCTCATACCCCGAGGGATCCCGCAGCTCCTCCACCAAGTACCCCGACAGCTCCACCGCCAGCTTAGGGTTGTGGGCATTGATGCGCTGCACCGCCGCCGTCAGGGCGCTCTGATACTGCGGCTCCAACACCACGTACACCACCTTCATCAAGCGGCGATCCCCCACCTCAGCAGGGGCAACGTGGCGGGTGATGGGCTTAACCAGAGTAAACATGCGGTCGCTCTCCGTCCGGTGATGCAAACAGCCTACGGGTAAGCATTATCCCTTATGACCTGTTTCCCGTTCTACCCGAGAAACGGATCCCTGCTGGGGGCACGGAGGCAAGGCTGTAACAATTCGAAATAACCTTTGAGCCTCTGTAAGGGCAGAGGGATCTGATCACTCTGTGGGAGCCTTTCACGTTACCCTTAGCAAGGGAGCAGTGCAGTACGTTGTCTACGTTAAGGCTGCAGAGGATTGTTGAAGCAGAAGAGGATCGGCTAGGGTGAGTGAAGCGGAGTTAGCAGAACTTGTTTTGACTAAGCTTAAAGAAGCTGGGTTCGTAGTAACAGATGAAGGTAAGCTACGCCCTTCTGTCCTTGGTAAGGAGAGCTTGCGGCGGGTACACAGGCCTGCTCTTCAGTTAGAAATCGCTAACCGGCAAGATTGGCTTCGCCAATATCTTCCTAAATACCTCACCTTCTTCGCAGATGGTAACGAGATTATACCTGAGCGCATTGATCCGGTTTTAGTTGAGGTTACCAAACAGCAGCACCATGACCTCTTCCGCATAGCTCGGCTACTCTGGTCTATCCCGTTCTCCAAGGGATATGGGCGCCGCTCCCGGTTTCTAATCATAGACAAAGCTAATGACAAGCTGATCGGTCTGTTAGCTCTGCAGTCCCCGCCTCTTAGTTTTCCAGCTCGCGATCGTCTGTTTTGCTACCCCCCTGGCAAAAAAACGGAGATGGTTAACCAGACAATGGATATTCAAACTTTGGGCGCTGTGCCACCATATAACCGTCTCCTAGGTGGAAAACTGGTAGCGTTGGCAGCAGCGTCAAATGAGGTTCGACAAGCCTACTGGCACAAATACCTGGGTCGTGTGACTGAAATCGAACAGCGCATCCTAAAACCTCACCTAGTTGCACTTACAACCACAAGTGCTTTTGGAAGAAGTAGCCTGTATAACCGCCTGAGTTACAAAGGAATTCTTATAGCTAAGTCTATTGGCTATACCGAAGGATACGGAGCTTTTCACCTAGCGGAACTTTACCCACTATTCCGAGAGTTTTTAGAAAACCAAGGCATTTCGACTCGCGGTGGCTTTGGTAGTGGGCCAAGGCGGAAATGGCAAATAATAGTGAAAGCCCTCAGACGGCTAGGTCTTTCAGATCAGCTCCTCTACCATGGCATAAAGCGGGAAGTGTTTCTGTTTCGCCTGGTGGACAATCTGGAAGCATACATGGAAGGCCGTGACACTGAACCAATCTATCGCAATTTGCCATTCTCGGAACTGGTCGCCTGGTGGCGGGAGCGCTGGCTGCTGCCGCGAGCAGGGCGAGTGGATGGATGGCGGGCTTGGCGCAAAGAGGAAATCAAGAATATACTTCTGATGGAACAGAATAAGGCCACAGAGTAAAGATGGAGTAATTTGTAATGGAATCTGGAGAGCGTCCCTTTGGTGAACTTCCTGCTGCTTTAGTTGATGAGGCTCTCAAACGCACAGCGGATCTTGGTCAGAAACTGCTGGATAATTTTGAGCAAGTACGCACTCGTCGCGAGGAATGGCGAGAGGGCCTCAAGAGAGCAGGCTTGCTTCATCGCGATGCCGAGGTTCCCTATACGCCTGTTCCAACAACCTGCGGTGTAGATGGTTCCTATGCTGTTGAGCGATTGTTAGCCAGCGACCTGATTGCAGCAGCTGCTGTGGCTGTCGAAGGCTTGACGCCACCTTCAGAAACGCGCTACTGGCCCGAACCTCGCCACCGAATTTGGATAGAGACGGAGGCGCACGAAGCCGAAACGGGCACCATCCTGCGTGCTCTGATGATCGGTATGGAGTTAGAACTGGCAGCACAAGCGCCGCACGAGGTTGTCTTTATAGATGGCTCTCTCACGACCCCTCTCATTTACTTTAATCAGGCGCTGAACAAGAGTCAGGATGCTTTACATTTGCATACGACGGCCCGCTTTCTTGGGGGCGTGCTCTCGTTCCTGGAAGCTTACCGAACAGTATTGGCCTCAGCTCGAAGCGACCGTTGCTGGGTAGCGATACCCAAATATACGACAAGACGGGAAATTGGCCAGAAAATGGGCTGGCCTGATACCCACGACGATCGCGGACTTCTAAGTTTTGTGCTGGAGCCGGGTGAATACACAGGCCCTATTGTTCTCCAACAGCCTTCTCAACCCTGGCACTTGAATCTGGATCCACTCGCATCTAATCTCAAGCAAGAAGCAGAAGGCGTAACAAGGGAGATTGTTGCTCTACTGGATGAGATCCGGGTCGTTTATTATCGTCCTTATCCCTGGCTTCCCGCTCTTCGAGTGGAGATGAACCGGACGGTATCTGAAAATCGGGCGCGCCTGGCCACAGTGCTCCATGGCATTCGTCATCAATGCGGTACACCGCCGGTCATGGAGCCCTACCCCCTCTACATGGCGGATCGTATGGTCAAGCACTTGCCCAAGGCCATCCCTACGTTTCGGCAGGTTACCAGCCAGCATATCGCTGAGACGTATTTGGGGGACATTAGTGAGGTTTTTCTAGGCCTGCATGGTTATCGCACCGAGTCAGGAGTCTGATCCTATGCCAACGAATAATCTTGATCAGCTTGTGGATGCAGCGGAACGGATTGGCGTGGTGGGGTCACCATCCTCTACCAGTGAATTGGCGCTGGACATCTTGGCCGGAGCCGTCAGCAAGAAGCTTGTGGGGGAACTGGCCCTGTTTCGCTATTACCAGGATGGGCTTTCTCATTATGCTTTGGGACAGATTACTGAGGTGAAACTGCGCAATGTCTGGCACGAAGACCCCACCATGCGCAGCCTGATTCGTCAGCGTGGGCGGGTGGATACAGTCAGCGAACGCCAGGATACCCATACAGGGGAGATGACGATCAGCGCCGTCTTCTCTGCTGAATCCAATGGCTACCGTCCCAGTATCCTGGGCACTGTCCCGGCTACAGGCACGCCCATTCATCTTGTCAATGATGCCGTTTTGTCCGAATTGCTCTCGCCCTATCGTGACCAGCTTTTCTACCTGGGGCATGTCTATGGCTCAAAACCGCTTTTGCCCCTTTGGTTCAAACATTTCGACACTGGTCCCCAGGGTGCTGGCGAAGCCTACCATCTGGGCATTTTTGGCAAAACCGGTTCTGGAAAGTCGGTGCTGGCTAAGATGATCCTGCTGGCCTATGCCCGCTATCCCGGGATGGCACTCCTGGTCATTGATCCGCAGGGTGAATTTGCTAAAGAGGCGAGAGGTGAGGCAGTTCCAGGCGCATTCCAGTTGCGAATGAAAGAAGTCCTGGACAGGCTTGGAAAGCCGACCAATGTGTATAGCGTGAGGAATTTGGTGCTGGACCAGTGGAACTTGTTTGAACAGATCCTCTTGGAGTCAGGATTCTTTCAGCGGCTTGGCGTTAAAGCAGTCGAAAACCAGCGTCAGGCCGCAGAGGCCATAAGTGAGCAGTTGCAGAAAGACGGTGTACATCTTGCCAAGTTACACAAACGTGAGAGTTTCGATAAAGCGTGGGGATATTTGCAGGAAGAGCGTATTCAGGTGCGATTTTATGGTTCGAAGGAGGCTAGGGAACGAGTCCGTCAGCAGATGGCTGGTGCCAATCAGAATGACCTATATCAGACAATTTGGCTTCCTGTTACGCAACTGTTTCGTGAAGATCGATCAGGAGCACAGAAAGTAGAGCAGCTGTTGGCCAGCCTGTTTAACTCTGATCGAAATCAGCGGCCTCTCGTCGTGATAGACTTGTCTATAGAACAGGCAACTCAAACTGCTGCGAGTTGGAATACGCTCCCCCTTTTTGGTGGAGATCAATCCCAGCCGCAAAGTACTCCCTTGTTCTGGAATGAGACGATACAAGCGCTGGTGATCAAACGGCTATTGGAAGGTACTCGCACAGCGGCAGAATATGCCTATCGGCAAAGCCAAGGTCTCAACACACTGGTGCTGATAGATGAAGCTCACCGCCTTGCACCCCGTGAAGAACCTGAGAGTGAAGAGAAGAAAGTTGTACGGGGCATCTTGATTGATGCGGCACGCACCACTCGTAAGTACGGAGTAGGCTGGCTATTCATCAGCCAGACCCTCTCTAGCCTGCACCGAGAGATTTTGGAGCAGCTGCGCATCCTTTTCTTTGGCTTCGGCTTAGGTATGGGAGCTGAATTCAAGACATTGAGTGAGCTAGTAGGTGGGCGTAGCAAAGCCCTTGATCTCTATCAGCTATTCCGTGACCCACACTCGTCCTTTGACACTGAAAGCCGAGAGTACTCATTTATGACCATTGGCCCAGTTTCTCCTCTCTCGTTTGCGGGTACACCGTTGTTCTTCAACGCTTTTAGCAATGCCGACGAGTTTTTAAGGGCCAACTTTAGTAGTCTTGACAAATGAATAAGCTGTAAAGAGCACGATGAAGTTAAGGGGATCCATCAACTACCTCCAAGTACACTAAGAAACCCAGCCCCCGGAAACGTGACTGCCTGATTCTAGAAGCAGTGACAGCGAGGCAGCCTGGCAAGCCACGGGGGCTATGCTAGGCCGGGAGGTTAGTCTTGAAGCTGAGATGCGCGCTCACTACCTACAACATGTGCCGTTTGAGGGTCTTGGCTACATAGAGTCTTGGCTTAGAGCCAAGGGATACCCTGTAACAGGCACAAGGTTCTTTGAATCGACGAGATTGCCGAGCTTGGATGAATTTGACATACTCATCGTCATGGGTGGCCCTATGAGTGCCAATGACGAAAGCACGTTTCCTTGGCTAGGTCAGGAGAAAGAGTTTATCCGCAAGGCCATCGGGGCCGGCAAATCCATTTTGGGCATCTGTCTGGGGGCGCAACTGATTGCCAGCGCAATGGGGGCTCGGGTGTTTCCCAATCCTGTCAAGGAAATAGGCTGGTGGCCGGTGCAAGGGATCCAACCGGCTAACGAGCTGGCCTTTCGCTTCCCGCCTTTGATTGAGGTTTTTCACTGGCACGGGGAAACTTTCGAGCTGCCGCCCGGTGCAATTCACCTTGCCAAAAGCGAAGGCTGTGAGAATCAGGCCTTTCAGCTTGGACGCTCAGTGATCGGCCTCCAGTTTCACTTGGAAACCACGCCAGAACTGGTGCAAGGGCTTGTCTCCAACTGCCGCGACGAACTATTGCCATCTACCTATGTGCAGTCAGAGGCAGAAATCCTCTCAGCCCCCCCTGAGAAGTACCAAGCCATAAACTGTCTAATGGGCGAGGTCCTCTCCTTTCTCTGTCGTTGCAATCCCTAGCCCAGTGCCATGCTCTAGAGGGCGGCTAGTTTGTAAGATGCGGATCTGAAGGCCAAAGTTGCCAAGGAACTAGACGTGGGCCATCAAGTTCTAGGGCTGGGGATCGCAGGTCGGTCGGCTGCACGGCTGCTGCGAGCGCAAGGAAAAGAGGTTTGGGTCTGGGACGAGCAGGACTCGGAGATCTTGCGGCAACGGCAGGCGGATCTGGAACGAGAGGGGATCTCTGTCCAGCTGGGCCAGCCTTTTCAACTGCTGCCAGGGGTGGAGCAAGTGGTGGTTAGCCCCGGCATTGCCTGGGATCACCCGCTGCTGCAAGAGGCACGTCGGCAAGGGATCGAGGTGTTGGGAGAGGCGGAGCTGGCCTGGCAGTTCCTAGAGCATCTGCCTTGGGTGGGGATCACGGGCACCAACGGCAAAAGCACCACCACGGCCCTAGTGGCGGAGATGTTCAAGGCAGCAGGGCTAGAAGGGATCCCTTGCGGCAACATTGGCTTGCCCCTGTCCCAAGTGGCTCTGGAGACTTGGCAAGGGCAGCGTCGGCCAGATTGGATCGTGGCAGAGCTGAGCAGCTACCAACTGGAGGCCAGCAGCCGCCTGATGAAGAGCTCCCCCGGAGGCCCACCCCGCATTGGGGTGTGGACAACTTTCACCCCAGATCACCTAGAGCGGCACGGCACGCTGGAGCGCTATGCCAGCTTTAAGGCGCGGCTACTGGAGCGGGCCCAGTGGCGGGTGGTCAACGGTGAGGACCCCTACCTCTTTCGCCGGCGGCGAGACTGGGAAAAGACCTACTGGGTCTCGCTGCAGGATCCACAAGCGGATGTCTTCCTGCGAGGGAGCACGCTTTACATCCAGGGGGAAGCGGTGGCGGAGCTGGAGGACTTTGCCGAGCGCTGCCCTGGCTCGCACAACTTGCAGAACTTGCTCTTGGCAGCAGCGGCTGCTCATCTAGCCGGGATCCCCAACGCTGCCGTTCAAGCCGCCATCCGCTCTTTTGCCGGCATGCCCCATCGGCTGGAACGGGTGGCCCAAATCCAGGTGGGATCTACCCCCATCCGCTTTGTCAACGACAGCAAGGCCACCAACTACGAGGCCGGCTGGGTAGCGCTCAACGCCCTCTCCCCGCCCATTATCCTCATTGCCGGTGGAAGGGCCAAACAGGGGGATCCCTCGGCCTGGCTGCGGCTTATTCAGGCCAAGGTGGCCCGCGTGTTGCTCATTGGGGAGGCTGCTCCTAAGCTGGCCAAGGCTCTTCAGGAAATCCGCTATACTGACGTCGAGATCCTGCCGACCCTAGATGTGGCGGTGGAAAGGGCCTTTGCAGCTGCCTGCTCCCTAGCGCAAGCTCTAGCCAATCCAGCTCAGCCCATCACCGTTTTACTGTCGCCTGCTTGTGCCAGCTTCGACCAGTACCCCAGCTTCGAGCACCGTGGCCACCACTTCCGCGCCTGCTGCCAAGCCCTTGTGGGATCCCTGGAACGCTGAAGCGCGCTGGCTGCGTTGGCTGACGCTGGTCTGGCTGGGGATAGGGCTGGCGGTATTGTTTTCGGCCTCCTACCCGGTGGCGCAGCAGACTACCGGCGATGGCCTCTACTTTTTTAAGCGCCAGTTGCTTTGGGCGGGGCTGGGGCTGGCCTGCTTTACCCTCTTGGTGCGTATCCCCTTGCAGCGCTGGTTCCCCTGGGCCGGGATCCTCTGCCTGCTGGGCATTGGCTTGGTCTGGGCTACCCAGGTGCCGGGGCTAGGGGTTTCCCGCCTGGATGCCAGTCGCTGGCTGGATTTGAAGGTGATCCCTGTCATCCAGCCTTCGGAACTGCTCAAGCCCCTGCTGGTGCTCCAGGGAGCTTGGGTGTTTGGCCGTTGGTTCGAGCATCCCCGCTGGTTTCGTAGAGTCTGGGTTGGGCTCTTTGCTTTGGGGCTGCTGGGGATCCTCACCCAGCCCAACTTGGGCACCACGGCCATCTGCAGTCTTACTCTCTGGGTTATGGCCTGGACGGCTGGGGTCCCCCTCTTCGCCCTTTTGGCTACGGCAGGCCTGGGGACGCTAGCAGCAGTGGTGAGCATCCTCAGCAAAGACTACCAACGGCGGCGCATCCTGGCTTTTTTGGATCCCTGGGGCAATGCCCGAGGAGATGGCTACCAGTTGGTGCAAAGCCTCTTGGCTATTGGCTCAGGGGGGTGGTGGGGCAAAGGCTACGGTCTTTCTCAACAAAAGCTGTTCTACTTGCCCATCCAGTACACGGACTTCATCTTTGCGGTCTATGCGGAGGAGTTTGGCCTAGTGGGATCCCTCTTCTTCCTGGTGCTGTTGGGCTCCTATACCTGGGTGAGCTTGCGAGTCATGTGGCGCTGCCCAGATCTGCCCACTCGTCTAGTGGCCTGTGGCTGCCTGATGTTCCTGGTGGGCCAGGCCTTGCTCAACATCGGCGTGGTGAGCGGGATGCTGCCAACTACAGGGGTGCCCCTGCCTCTAGTGAGCTACGGGGGTAGCTCGATTCTCTCGGCGCTGATCATGGCGGGACTGCTGGTGCGCGCTGCCCGCGAGGTCGGCTGACCATTTTACTCGGCAGCCAGTAGATAGAGACTTTTGGGTTCAGATGGGATCAATCGGTACGGATCCGCTTGGTTAAGCTCTCGACAGAGGCGAGCAAAAGACTGGAGACCTTCAAGGCGCTCGGTGAGCTCGCTGAGGGTATCTAGGTATTCGGCTAAAGCAGCTTGGGAAAGGTACCAAGACTTGTCCAGCTCCTGGAAATAGGTCATCTGAAACTCGACGGAAAGATTCTTTTCTCTGAGAAAGACCTCCTCTGGCGTAAGCCCTCGATCAAATGGGGAAAGACGAGCAATGCGCTGGATGCGTTCGCTAGAGATGCGGCCAGCGAAGCCAGAAGCCTTGTACGTATAGGCCGTCCGGAGCTGAGGCCGATCTGCTGGCAAGAGAGCTGCACACCACCTTTCGCTCAGTTCCCGGAAACGAGGGACCTCGAAGTTTAGGACATCAACAGCATCTTGAAGGTACCCATGTTTAAGCAGAAGCTGGGATTCCGCCGCTAGGGAAACTGCCCAACCCTTGAGAGCAATATCGCTGAGCAATAGGCAGTGGGCCTGGCGCTCAACAGGGATCTGATGGGCTTAGTCAGAGAAAAAAATTCGGATATTTCCTGTCCTTCCTCGATGCTGTTCTCGAGGTTAAGTAGCCACGACCTCAGCTCCTTATCACCTCTCGTAGAGGCTTTAATGAAGTTATAGCAGTCTTTAAAAAGAGAGCTGATCATCCACCGCCTGGTACTGGGATCTACATCCGATGCTTCAGAAGAGTTAGCTCCCCAGGCACATTGAGCATAAAAGAGTGCAATAGCAGAAAGAGGAACGATGCAAGGCGGCTCTGGAAGAGCCAGAATCTCCTGAATTTCCTCCCTCAGCTCCTCGATCCTTTGCTCTAGAGGGTTGTCGGTTTGATTCCGCATGTCAACCCTGTTGAGCAAGAAGACCATCAAACTGGTTTGACTTCTGAGAAACTCTACGAAATCCTTTAGCTCTCTCAAGAGAGTTTCCCGTCCTTGCCAATCTGTCTGAGAGTAATCCAGTGCAACAAAGCTAAAGCACTTGCTGACATGCTCTTGGATAATCCTAAGGCTTGTTCTATCTTGAATTGAGTTTAGGCCAGGCAAGTCATAAATCTCGACCTGTAAGCCCTCAGGCAGGCCTAACAGAAAAGGATTTCTGACCGGCAGCAGCGGACACTCAACGTCTACCTGAGGGATGCCCACCTCCGCTTCATCCCTCTTCTTCCTCTTCTTTCGCCGCTCTTGGTGGTAGGCCTCCATCGTCAGCTTGAGCCGGCTGTAGATTTCTTCGTCCCTTAGGTCTTCCCACGTGCCGCATTCCCAGGTAGCTCCTTCGGTATTGTGGATAACTAGCCTGCTCCGCTCGCTGTGCCTAATCCGCAGGAATCCCGGCACTCATCTCCTGGGCCTCAGTAGGCGCGATTTTCCGGCCAATGAGGGCGTTCACAATGGTGGATTTACCCGAAGAGGTGGTGCCAATGGTGGCAATCCGGAAGGAGGGCTTCTGTAGGCGGGCAACAGCCTCTTCGTAGACAACCCGAAAGGCCTGCAGCTTCTCCAGCAGCACAGAGCTGCTAATGACGTCGTGGTATTCGCTGAGGATCCCAGCAGTGAGGTTGCCGAGGGTGAACAGTGACTCTCTTGCGATCCGCAGGGCTACCGAGGGATCGTAGAATCAAGCCTGTGATGCGCTCCTTCAGATAGAGTTGAAGATGACATGCCGACAGCTCTCAAGCCGCTTCGCCGGCATTATAGTCCTTTCGCTACTACCGTGGTTCGTTTTCTTCGCATTTTTTCAGCGTCCTTCTTGCCAGCAATGCTGATTTAGTAGCATAAAGAAATGGCTCTAAAATGCACATAGCCGCCGGCAGTTCTGGGGTCAACAAGAGGTAGTTTGCGAATGATGGATGGCTCTTTGCAATCTTTCTTCGCCTCTGCCAGCCAGGTGGGGCTGGGAGTAGCGGTCTTCCTGGCGCTGCTCACTCTGCTGGCCTGGATACGCAACTGGCCTTGGAAGTTTTCGCTAGTGGGCTACACGGCCTTTACCTTGGTCCTAACGGCAGGCTGTTTTGCTCTGAGCCTAGGGCCCATTTTCCGCTCCCGCATCCCCGGGGCTGCTCCCTACACCACTGTCTATGACCAAGGGGCGGAGCGGGCGGTCATTGCCGTTAGCCCAGATATCACCCCGGAGCAACTAATCCTTACGCTGAAGCAGGCAGCTAGCGATCTGGCCTCCTCTGGTCGTTTCTCTACCGGCTCGCCGGTATTTACCCTGCAAGCCCGCACTGTCATCCACCCCGAGCCGGGAGTCTCCGAGCCCTTACTTTTGGGCACGCTGCAACAGCCTTTGGGGAAACGCCTGCGCACCCCGGAAGAACAACAGCAGCAGCAAATCCACCTGGAGGAAGAGGCCTTTGCTCGGCTGCGTAGGTTAGCCCAAGCTCAGGAGGCCGCCCCGCCCTCTGAGGGGACTTTGCAAGAGCCTCCCTTGGCCCAGTCCTGAGCCCTCAGCCAGCGGCGCAGATCTTGCTCTACTTGCTCAGGGATCTCCCAGGGAAAGAGGTGGGCCACGTTGGGATAGACAATGCAGGTGCACTGAGGGAGAAGGCGGGCCGTGGCTAGGCTGCTGGCAACAGTGATGTGGCAATCCTGCTCCGCAGCCAGAATCAAAACCGGTAGGTGCAGGCGGTGCAGCTCTCCCTCGCGGTTGTAGCCCTGTCGAAGGGCAGCGCGTAGGGCTTGGCGAGCCTGAGGAGAGGTATGCAGGTAAGCCGGCAAAGCTGCCTGGGCCAGGTAGCGATAGGTTCTCGGGGTATGTCTCTGGATTAGGTAGCGGTAGAGAGAGCGGCGGCCAAAGGTGTTGATGTTCCAACTCCAGCCGGGCCAAAGCCAGTTGAGCAGCGAAGCAATGCCGGTGTTGAGCTGATCCCAAAAATCGGTAGGGGGATGGTTGCTGCGGGGACAGGCAGCGCTGGCCACTAGGATCAAACCTTTGACCCGCTGGGGTAGGCGCAAAGCCAACTCTAGGGCTAGGATCCCGCCCAGCGACCAGCCCAGTAGCAGACACTCCTGCCAGCCCAGGCGATCCAGCAGCTCTTGCAAGTCCTCCAAGTGGGCCGACATCTCAAAGGGATCCCGTACTTGCGAACGCCCGTAGCCGCGCAGATCTGGGGCCACACAGGGGTGCATCCCAGCCACCGCCTCGGCAAAAACTTCCATGCAGTCGGCATTGCCGGGATGGCCGTGGAGCAGCAAGATGGGCAGGGAAGGGATCCCTTCTCCCCAGGCCCGGTAGTAAAGCTGTAGGCCCATAGCTTAAGCGCTGGCCACCTTTTTCGGCGTCGGCTGCAGCTTTACCCCATTGGGAATGCAGATCAGGTTCTGATCCAGGATCTGCACAAACCCCTTCGAGCGCAGGGATCCCAAAAGGCGGGTTACCGTCACGCGGGTAGCGCCGATGGCATCCCCAATCTGGGCGTGGGTTAGAGTCCAGGGGAGGTACATCCCCTGGTCGCAGGGCTGGCCGTACTCCTCGATCAACAGGTTCAGGAAGCCCCTGAGGCGGTCAATGGCTCGACGCTGGCCCAGGTTGCCTAGCCAGAGCAACTTGCGCTGGAGTTGCTGGCGGAAGCTTTCCTGAATCTTCTGGTGCAGATAGGGCCACTGTTCTAAATCCTTCCAGTAAAACCACATCACCGTGGTGCGATCGACGTGGGTACAGGCTTTTAGCTCAAAGCGCTCTGGGTGGCTCACCTCAAAGGGCACGCCAGGTGTGATAAACCCAACAAAAACTTCCCGCCGCTCTGGCGTTTGGCAGACCAGGCGCACCACCCCCTCCTGGGGGATATACACCAGTCCCGGACGGGTGGGGATGCGCACATCTTTGGGAAAAGTGCGAGAGCGGTAGTGCTCCTCAGCCCACTGGCAGAGTTCTCGCCACTCCTGAGCTTCTGTTGCCGATGCAATGGAAACTAGGGACATGGGATAGACTTCCTGTCGATTGAGCAACCTCAGGGGCTACATTGGGCTCTTCCCTCCACCAAAGACGCCATTGGCAGCCCCCACAAGAGGAAGAAGACTAGCTTTACCTTAGCTTCATAATGACCCTCAAAATTTACTGAACGACACCGTACCTCTACGGATATTGTTCGTAAGACTACACTCAATGATAACATGCTAGGCTGCGCTTCTCAGGCTTTGTCTTGGCTTCCGGACGGCTGTAGGCTTGGCAGCAGAGGGCATCATGGAGGCAGCCGAGCTTGGTCGAAGGGAAGGATGGCCAGGGATGGGTGAGGGGTGGCACTGATGAACATTCTCGTCAGCAACGATGACGGCATCCAAGCGGCCGGGGTGCGGTGTTTGGCGGCAGCGCTGGCTCAGATAGGCGGGCACCAGGTAACGGTGGTCTGTCCGGATCGGGAGCGCTCGGCCACGGGCCATGCCCTAACCTTGCACAAGCCTCTAAGGCTGGAGCCGGTGCGGGAGGGGTTTCCGCCAGAGGTGCAAGCTTGGGCCTGTTCAGGCACCCCTTCGGACTGCGTCAAGCTGGGTTTGGATGGCTTGCTGCAACATCGTCCCGACTGGGTGATTTCCGGCATCAACCAGGGGGCCAACTTGGGCACCGATGTGCTCTACTCGGGCACTGTCTCAGCGGCCATGGAAGGGCTGTTGGAAGGGATCCCCAGCCTGGCAGTGAGCCTGGCCAGCTTTACCCACCAGGATTTTCAGCCGGCGGCCCAGGTGGTGCTGACCCTGCTGGAGAAGCTGAGCCTGAAGCCCCTAGAGAAGCCAATGCTGTTGAACGTCAACGTGCCGCCGCTGGGGCTAGCTGAAATACGCGGCATGGTCTTGGCCCGCCTGGCCTGGCGCAAGTACACGGATCTCTACGAGAAACGAGTAGACCCCCGCGGCAAGGCTTACTACTGGCTGGCAGGAGAGGTGGTGGAAGAGGAGGTGGATCCCTGCTCTGATGTGCGGGCAGTTGCCGAGGGCTACGTGTCGATTACGCCCCTGCAGCCAGATCTGACGGCCTACGCAGCTTTCGACAGCCTGCAGCGCTGGGGACTCTCAACCTTTGGCTCTTGAAGCTTTGGCAGTCGATCCCCTTGCCAGGGGCCAAGAGGCCTCTAGCTGGCTCGCCCTAGCCTCGTAGGACTAGGGGGAAAAGGCTGTCAGTTCCAGCAGCCGTTCTGCCACGACCTGGGGAACGGGCATCACCGACAGTCGCGTGCCCCGCCGCACCACCTCTAGCTCTGCAGGGGTAAAAGTGGCCCGCAACTGGGCCAAAGGGATCAAGCGCTCAAAGGCAGCAACGAATTGCACTCGCACCGTGTACCAGCGGGGAGCTGCAGGGGTTGACTTGGGATCGTAGTAGGGGCTGGTGGGATCAAACTGGCTGGGATCCACCACCTGGGTTTCCACGATCTCCATTAAGCCAGCTATGCCGGGAGGGTTGGCGTTGGAGTGGTAGAAAAAGGCGCGATCCCCAGGCTGCATAGCCTTCAGATAGTTGCGGGCTTGGTAGTTGCGCACGCCGTCCCAGAGAGTTTGGCCCTCCCGCTGCAGATCCCAGATGCTGTAGACGCTGGGCTCCGATTTCATCAGCCAGTAGTTCATAGGGCTTGGGAAAAGCCGAGGTCTAGGTGCGGGCCAGGGATCCGGCCACAAAGTCCACGAAGTTTTGCAAGATCTTCAAACCAACCGGTCCGGACTTTTCCGGGTGAAACTGGGTGGCCAACACAGCGCCGCGGGCAATGGCGGCCACACAGGTTTGGCTGCCGTGCTGAGTGGTGGCGGCCACCCAGCTTGGGTCGTGGGGCACCGCGTGGTAGGAGTGAACAAAATAGACCCAGGCTTGGTCAGGGATCCCTGCCCAAAGGGGAGACTGGGGCTGGGTGAGGTGCAACTGGTTCCAGCCCATGTGGGGGATGCGCAGGCCTGGCTCTGGTCGAAAGCGTTGCACCCGTCCTGGCACGATGCCCAGCCCTGGCTCGTTTCCCTCTTCGCTGCTTTCAAACAAAACCTGCAGCCCAAGGCAGATGCCCAGGAAGGGCTGCTGCCGCTCCACTGCCGCTCGGAGGGCTTCCACAAAGCCCCGCGCCCGCAACTGCTGCATGGCTGGGTCGAAAGCCCCATCTCCCGGCAGGACGACGCCATCAAAAGCCTCTAGGCCGTCCGGCTCTGTTACTAGCTGCACCTCGGCCCCGGCCCGCTCCAGCCCTTTGCAAGCCGAATGCAAGTTGCCGGCATCATAGTCGATCACCGCCAGGCGCACGGCTTTCATGGATCCTTATCAAGGGCCTATCAGTAGAGTGGTTCTATGGCAGTCGCAGCACCTACGGAAGAGCTGACCCCCTCCGCTCAGCTTGGCTGGCCGAAGGCTGCCTACCTGCACATCCCCTTCTGTCGGCAGCGCTGCCACTACTGCGATTTTGCCACTGGCCTGGGCACCCGCGAGCTCATAGAAACCTATGTGCAGGTGCTCTGCCAGGAGATCGGCGGCACCTATCGCTACCGCCATTTGGCCGGGGATCCCCAACCCTTGACCAGCATTTTTTTCGGCGGCGGCACCCCCTCCCTGCTGACGGTGGAGCAATTGGGCCGGATCTTGGCTCAACTTAGGGAGCGGATCCCGTTTCATCCCGACTGCGAGATTTCGCTTGAGGCCAACCCCGGCACCTTGACGCGGGAGCAGTTGGCGGGCTACCGGGACCTGGGGGTCAACCGCATTAGCTTGGGAGCCCAGGCGTTTCAGGCAGAGCTGCTGGCCGCCTGCGGTCGCCTACACGGAGTGGAAGCAATTTATGAAGCTGTGGCCGACTTGAAGGCGGTGGGCTTTGAGAACTTCAACCTGGACTTGATCTTCGGGCTGCCCTACCAAACTTTGGAACATTGGCAGGAGTCCCTGCAAGCTGTTCTTGAAATCAACCCGGCCCACGTCTCCGTTTACGATCTCACCCTCGAGCCCGAAACTCGCTTTGGCCGGCTGTACCGGCCGGGGGAGGCGCCCCTGCCCAGCGAAGAGGCGACCGTTGAAATGTACTTGATGGCCCGGCGTCTCCTCACCCAGGCAGGCTATATCCACTACGAGATCTCCAATTTTGCCCGCCCTGGGTATGCCTGTCGCCACAACCGGGTGTACTGGGAAAATCGCCCCTACTTTGGCTTTGGCATGGGATCTGTCGGCTACGAAGGGGGGCGGCGCATTCACCAGCCGAGGACTCTCCACGAGTATTTTGAACAGGTCAAAGCCCAAGTTCACCCCCTCCCGCCGCCAGCTTCTCTAGAAGAAACCTGGATGGATACGGTGATGTTGGGGCTGCGCCTCCGGGAAGGGCTGGATTTGGCAACTTTACAGGAGCGCTTTGGCAGCAGGAGGGTGGAGCAGGCTCTGCAGAGGCTGGATCCCTACTTTGAAAAAGGTTGGGCCAGTTGCGAAGGGGGACGGCTACGGCTAGTCCCGCCCGAGGGCTGGCTGTTTTCCAACGAGATTATTGAGGAGCTGTTGTTTTAAGTTGCAGTTGACTTGAAACGGGCTTCTTGAAATGAGCCTGAGGCAACCCCAAGCGGTGGGTGAAGCTCAGAGCTGCTGGGTCCTGAAAAGCAGCAGCCCAATCGAAAGGGGTGCTCACTGGCCGGGGGGGTGTTGCTGCAAAACCTGCTTCAGGTACCGCCCTGTATGGGATCCCGGGTGTTCGGCTACTTCTTCCGGGGTGCCGACGGCAACAATTTGGCCGCCCTGGTTGCCCCCTTCCGGCCCTAAGTCGATGATCCAGTCGGCACAGCGGAGAATGTCCAGGTTGTGCTCGATCACCAGCACGGTGTTGCCCGCATCCACCAGCCGCTGCAGGACGTTCAAAAGTTTGTGAACATCGTAAAACGACAGGCCGGTGGAGGGTTCATCCAGTAGATAAAGGGTTTTGCCGGTGGAGCGGCGGGCCAGTTCTGCGGCCAGCTTCACCCGCTGGGCTTCCCCACCCGAGAGGGTTGGAGCCGGCTGACCCAGCTTGATGTAGTCGAGGCCCACATCGGCCAGGGTCTGCAGGATCTTGGCCGCAGGGGGCAGGGCAGCGAAAAACTCCAGCGCCTCTCCCACCGTCATATCCAGGACTTCGGCGATGTTTTTGCCCTTGTACTTGACCTGGAGGGTCTCGCGGCTGTAGCGCTTGCCGCCGCAGACTTCGCAGGTAACATACACATCGGGCAGGAAATTCATCTCAATCACGTTCACCCCTTGCCCTTTGCAGGCTTCGCAGCGCCCGCCCTTGACGTTGAAGGAGAAGTGGCCAGCTTGATAGCCTCTGGCTTTGGCGTCCCGAGTCTGGGCAAAGGCTTGGCGGATGGGATCAAACAGACCCGTGTAGGTGGCAGGGTTGGAGCGAGGGGTGCGGCCAATGGGGGATTGGTCGATGACAATAACCTTGTCGATGTGCTCGATGCCGTGCAACTCCCCCATTTCCGCCGGCTTGGGCACCTTCTGGCCAAGGTAGTGCTGCAGGGCAGGGTAGAGCAACTCGTTGACCAAGGTGGACTTGCCGGAGCCGGAGACCCCCGTAACACAGACTAGTTTGCCGAGCGGGATCTCCACATCGATGTGCTTGAGGTTGTTTTTGTGGGCATTGGTGAGCTTGAGGGCAACCCCTTTCCCCGGTCGGCGCTGGGCAGGGGTAGGGATCCGCCTCCGCCCCGAAAGGTAAGCTCCGGTCATGGAGCGATCGCAGGCCAGGATGTTGGCTAGAGACCCTTGGGCCACCACTTCTCCCCCGTGAATGCCAGCTCCAGGGCCAATGTCCACGATGTGGTCGGCGGCGCGGATGGTTTCTTCGTCGTGCTCCACCACGATTAGGGTGTTGCCCAGATCCCGTAGGCGGAACAGGGTTTGCAAGAGGCGGTGGTTATCCCGCTGGTGCAAGCCAATGGAGGGTTCGTCTAGCACGTAGAGCACGCCCGTCAGGCCAGAGCCAATCTGGCTAGCCAGCCGGATCCGCTGCGCTTCACCCCCCGAAAGGGTCATGGCCGGGCGGGCCAAGGTGAGGTAGTCAAGGCCCACGTCGATCAAAAACTGCAGCCGGGTTTTGATCTCCCGCAGCACCAGCTCGGCAATCTGCGCCTGGCGAGGGGTGAGCTTCAAATGCTCTAGGCGGTGTAGGCACTCCCGGATGGAGACCTCGGTGAGATCGGTGATACGGTAGCCTCCGACGCGCACTGCCAGGGCCTCAGGGCGAAGGCGAGCCCCCCCACAGGCCGCACAGGGGCGGTAGGTGAGGTAGGTTTCCAGCTTTTGCCGGTAGGTCTCGGAGGTGGTTTCTTGGTAGTGCCGCTGCAACTGCGGGATCACCCCTTCGTAGCGACGGTAGTAGCCCCGGCCCCGGTAGGGGGATTCTGCCTCAACGTAGATCTCCTGGTCGGTGCCGTAGAGGAGGATTTGCTGCTGCTCGGGCGTGAGGTCGCACCAGCGGCTGCTGAGGTCAAAGCCAAAGGCCTTGGCGACGCCTGCCAGCAACGCCAGGTAGTAGGGGTTCTCCCGCTCGGCCCAAGGTGCGATGGCTGCGTAGAGGGGAAGCTTGGGATCGGGCACGATGCGGTCGGGGTCGAAGATGGGCTCAAAGCCCAAGCCGTGACAGACAGGACAAGCGCCAATGGGCGAGTTGAAGGAAAATAGCCGCGGCGACAGCTCGCTCAGCACCGAGCCATGTTCGGGGCAGGCAAATTGCTCAGAGAAGATCAGCTCCGTCGGCTTGCCGTTGAGGTACTGCCCCGCCACCTCGGCTACTTTTTGCAACAGATGTTCCCGCTCCTCCTCCCGAGGCAAGAGCTCCACCACCGCCAGTCCCCCCGACTGGCGCAGACAGGTGGTCAGGGAATCGGCCAGCCGCTCTGCAATGTCGGGGCCCTTGACCAGCCGATCCACCACCACCTCGATAGTGTGGGTCTTGTTTTTGTCCAAGGTAATCTCTTCGCTGAGATCCCATACCTGGCCGTCGACACGCACCCGCACAAATCCCTGCTGGCGCAGGCTTTGCAGGAGCGCTGCGTGAGTGCCCTTTTTCCCCCTCACCACAGGCGCAAGCAGCTGAAAGCGCGTCCGATCCGGCAAGGCCAGGATCTGATCCACCATTTGATCCACCGTCTGGGGAGCAATCACCCGGTCGCACTGGGGGCAGTGCGGGATCCCAGCCCGCCCATAGAGCAGCCGCAGGTAGTCGTAGATCTCGGTAACGGTGCCCACCGTGGAGCGGGGGTTGTGGCTGGTGGACTTTTGGTCGATGGCAATGGCTGGGCTCAAGCCCTCGATGCGATCCACATCCGGCTTGTCCAGTTGCCCTAGAAATTGCCGCGCATAGGCACTGAGGGACTCCACATAGCGCCGCTGCCCCTCGGCAAAAATGGTGTCGAAGGCCAGCGAAGACTTGCCGGATCCGGAGACGCCCGTAAACACCACCAGGCGATTGCGCGGGATCCGCAGCTCGATGTTCTTGAGGTTGTGCTGCCGCGCCCCCACTACGTGGATTTCGTTCTGGCCGGACATCTCGTCCCCTCTGTGCGCAGCGCAGGTCGAAAAACAACGAAAGTTAAGGAACATTAACGATTCTAGTGCCGCGGCAGAGGTCTGTCTTCTCCAATCGAGAAGAGGTGCCGGCAAGCTGGGTCTATCGTGGGCAGGAGAAGGAAAAAGACCTGGCTATCTTGGAAGGGCCACTTGAGGGATCCCGAAGCAACCTAGCCCATGACCTGGCCGCTGCTTGCTGTCCAAAAAGTCTTCATCTACCTGCTGGTGGGGATCGCCTTCACGGCCCTCTGCCTTGGAGATCAGGCCCTGTCGCCGGCGGTTATCGCCCTCTGCTTGGCGGCGGGGGTGGGCAGTTGGTTCTGGGAGCCACCCCGAATTAGCTTTGCCCGCTATGCGCCCCTCTGGATGCCGCTGACGGTGAGCGTGTTGGTCAGCTTGGCGGCGTTGGTGCTCTCGGGCTTCCTGCAGCTTTCGGATGGGGCCATTGGCCTGGTGCTCTACCTAACGGGGGCCAAGTTGTTTCAGCGGGAGCGGGCAGCAGATTACATCCAGTTGGCGGTGTTGTCGCTGCTGTTGATGGCGATTGCCACCCTGTTCAACCAAGATATCAGCTTTGGACTCCTCTTCCTGCTTTACGTGGGGGTAGGGCTAGTTAACCTCACCCTTTATCATCTGCGCCTCCAAGCCGAGCAGCACCCGCAGGCGGCCAGCCAAGTCCGCAGGATCGACCTTGGCTTTCTGGGGTTTCTTGGATCCCTGGCCTTGCTGGCCATGGTCCTGTCAGTGGCTTTGTTTTTCCTATTTCCGCGCGTCGGCTTGGGGATCTTAGGCCGGCAGGCCCGTTCGCCGGTGATGACCACTGGCTTTGCCGAAGAGGTCAGCCTGGGGGAGTTCGGCACCCTCAAGACTGACAACACCGTTGTCATGCGGGTGGAGTTCCCGGCAGGGGTGCCGCCCCAGGTGGAGTCTCTCTACTGGCGTGGCATGAGCTTTGATCGCTACGACGGGCGGGCTTGGTCGCGGACGCTGGATCGCTCGCTCTCGATTTTCCCCAACGCGGCAGGGGTTTTTGAGCTCTCGGCCTCCCCCTTGATCCCTGCTGCCTCCGACCTGCAGTTCTTTCCGCTGGAGCAGCTCATCTACCTAGAGCCGCTGGACACCAACACCGTTTTTGGGGTGGCGCCGCTGGTGGAGGTGGAATGGCTGGATCGAGGTGGGGCGATGACTCCACAGCAGAGGTGGCAATGGCAAAACCGCCGCCTGCTCCTGCGCGAGACTGGAGATGTCAGCCATTCTCTGCCCCCCCGGATGCCCTATCTCTACCGTGCCGTGAGCCGGATCCCACCGGATCTGGAACCCCGCCTGCGCCAGCTTGGCCGGGAGGAGCTGCTGAGCGCTCTTGACCCAGTCCAGCAACAAGCCTATCTGCAGTTGCCAGAAGACCTGGATCCGCGCATTCCCGCCTTGGCAGAGGAGATCACGGCTGGGATCCCCGATGTCTTTGGCAAGGTAACGGCTCTGCGGAACTACCTGCTAGAGAACTACGCCTACACCACCAAATTGCCGGATCCCGGTGCCGAGCCGCCTTTGGAGGCTTTTTTGTTTACCCATCGCCGCGGCCACTGCGAATACTTTGCCACCGCTCTGACGATACTGGCCCGCAGCCTTGGCATACCGGCCCGCGTGGTCAATGGCTTCTTGGGCGGTCGCTGGGTGGCGCAGGAGAAGTACTTGGCGGTGCGCAACGCCGATGCCCATTCTTGGACGGAGATCCCCTTTGGCCCCTATGGATGGATCATCTTCGATGCCACGCCGGCAGAGGCCAATGTTAGCCAGCGGCAAAGCGGGTGGGATCCCATCCTAGACTTCTACGACAGCCTGCGCTTTCGCTGGTTTAAGTATGTGATTCAGTACGACCTATTTACCCAGCGGCAGATCTGGCGGCAAATCCAAGAGCTGGCCAGCCGCGTGACTGCTCCCCAAAAGCAAGAGGATGTCGTCGCCGTCTTCCGCCGCAGCCTGGTGGGCTGGGGGCAAGCGCTGCAGCAAAACGGCCTGCCGCTGGTGGGGGTGATTTTAATCACCAGTTCCATGGCCTACTGGGGTCGCCGCCGCCGCTATCAGGCCCTGCGCTGGCAGGATGGGGGGTGGATTCTCCTAGCCACTGCCGCCAATGGGGTGGTGATGGGATCCCTGTGGCAGCCATCCCCCCCTTGGCCCACCTGGATGGTTGGCCTCTTGCTGCCGAGTCTGGCCTTTGCCGGGATGCGCTGGATCCCGGCGGCTCTACCCAAGTCCCAGCGGCGCCGCCAGCTTATCTCAAGGCTTTATCTGCAACTGCAGGATCTGGCGACGGCGGTGGGGATCCCCGCCCACCTAGGGCCAGAAGCTTGCCTAGAACACTTGCGCCAGGCCGACTTGCCTCAGGTTGAACTGGCCATCCGGTTCCTGCAGCGCTACCTGGAAGTACGCTTTGGCGGGATCCCGCTGGAAGCCGGGGAACTGCAGCGTTGGCAACACCACCTTAGACAGCTTAGGCGGTCCTGGCAGGCCAAGAGTTCGACGCCTGCTCCCAAAAGAACAGCTTGACTGGAAGACGGCTATAAAGCTCTACGAGAAGCCTTGACGTTATGAGGCAGTTAAGAGATAGTTAACTCTAGGTATAGACCTCGCAACCTACCCCGGCCAAGTAGTAGACCTGAGAGGCGGATTGTCGCTGCAGGTAAGTTCTGCAGGAGCATTTGCGCGCGCTCTTGCTAGCTGTTCAAGGCTGTGTTACTTTCCTTGACGTTCAGCTTCGAACGAGCAAGGGCGTGTTAGCTATGCGTAGCTATTCTCTGAGGGCGGCTTTGGCTGCAACTTTGTGTCTGCTGTCCTCGTCAGTTTTTTCCTCTAGTGTGGCTCAAGCGGCGCCTAAGCCAACCGGCAACGGTGCAATCTTCTTTCGCCCAGATGGAACCTCAGCTTCCCACTGGGACATCACGCGCATTCTCTACTACGGCCCCGATGGCTTTCTGAACTGGGATCGTCTCCCCGTGATTGCCCCCTATCCGTGATTGCCCCCTATCGCGGGCACCATCTCGACCAGCTTGGGGGAACTTCCAACGCCGGAGCGGTGACCCATGCCACAGGAACCCGTGTCCACGCCAAGAGCTTTGGGTTGGATCCGGACGGCAAGGAGTACCCCTCTGCCAACGGCACCCTGAACACGATCATGGAAGAGGCTGTGGCGGCAGGCTTGGGTACGGCTCTGGTGCAAACGGGATCCATCATTGAGCCGGGGACGGCTGCCTTCGTTGCCGAAGTTGCCAAGCGCAGCGACTGTGAGGAGATTGCCCTGCAGGTGGTGGAGTCAGGGGTAGACATCATCCTGGGGGGTGGCGAGGAATGGCTGCTACCGGGAGGTGTCCAGGGCCGCTTTGGCAAAGGGAAGCGCAAGGATGGCCGCAACCTGATTGAGGAGGCCAAGAAAAAGGGGTACGCCGTTGTCTACACCCGCGACGAGCTGCTGAAGCTGCCGGCAAATGTCTCCAAGGTTTTGGGGGTGTTCAACGTCGAGGACACCTTCTACGACAAGCCTGAAGAAGAGTTGCGGAAAGAAAACTTGCCCAACTACATCGCCAGCGCCCCCACCATTGCCGAGATGACACAGTTTGCCCTGGCGCGGATCTCCCGCAATCCTAAGGGCTTCTTCGCCGTCATCGAAGAAGAGGGCACTGATAACATGTGCAACAACCTCAACGCTTCCGGCTGCCTGGAGGCCATGAAGCGGGCTGACGATGCCATTGGGGTGATTCTCAACTTCATCGAGAAGAATCCCAAGACCTTCATGATCACCACCAGCGACAGCAATGCTGGCGGGATGCAGCTGGTGGATGTCGAGTCTGCCGAGGAGCCGTTGCCCACTACTGACCCCGAAGGCAGTGGTGCCCCCATTGACGGGGTTGACGGCACCGGTAGCAAGCCGTTCATTTCCGCTCCTGACAAAAATGGCAAGCGCTTTCCCTTTGCCGTGGCTTGGGCTAGCGGAGATGACGTCGGCAGTGGAGTCATTGCTCGCGCTGCGGGCTTGAACGCTCGAGAGTTGGTGCCGACCACCGGGATCCTGAACACGGACATTTATCGGATTCTCTACTTCGTGCTCTTCGGGGAGCGCATCCCCAGCGAGCTAAGGCGGTAGTCTCAAGCAAGTGGGGATTGGCGGGGATCCCTCGGATCCCCTTTTTTATTGCTACGCAACGCCGTCGCAAACCTGCTGGCGGCGCGGAGCGCTTCTGGGAGTGACGAGGAGTCCTTGCCACGTCTTGTCAGAAAGGAGGAGAAAGACTGCCTTGAGCGGGCTTAGAGTGGCCGTGCTGCACTGCCTGGTAGCGCCGCTTGAACTCCTGCTGCTGCACCTTGTGATCCACGATGGGATCCGGGTAGCCGCAGCGCCGCCGCTCCTGCAGAGCCCAGGATCCCTTGGGGTCATTCCCCACCCACAGCAAAGCTGGGGTATCCAGCCCCGCTAGCTCCGGCAGGTAGCGGCGGATATACTCCCCCTCTGGGTCGTAGCGGGCCGCCTGGGTGGCTGGGTTGAAGATGCGCAGGGGCCTGGGATCTGTGCCCACACCGGCGCTCCACTGCCAGCCGCCGTTGTTGGCAGCCAGATCCCCGTCTACAAGCTTTTGCATGAAGTAGCGCTCCCCCCAGCGCCAGTCGATGAGGAGATCCTTGGTTAAAAAGCTGGCCACGATCATGCGGCAGCGGTTGTGCATCCAGCCAGTTTCGTTGAGCTGGCGCATGGCCGCATCCACAATGGGGTAGCCTGTCTGCCCGGCGCACCAGGCCTGAAACCAGTCCTGGCGGTTGTCCCATTCCAGCGCATCAAAGGCTCGTCGGTAGGCTCCGCTTTCCACATGGGGCCAGTGGGCCAAGACATGCTTGTAAAACTCGCGCCAGCACAGCTCCTGCCGCCACGTGCGCAGGCTGCTCTCGGCCTCTTCGCTGCGGGCCTCCGCTTCCACTTCACAGGTGGCCTGCCACACCCGGCGAATGCCGATGGTTCCCCAGCAGAGGTGGGGACTGAGGAGGGAGGTGCCCTGCTCGGCGGGGAAGTCGCGGGCTCGCTCGTACTCGAAAATGCGCAGGCCCTGGCAGAAATCCTCTAGAAGCCTCTGAGCTACACTCTCACCCGCGGCCGGGATCCGCTGACTGCAGACAAAGCCCAGCTCCGCCAAGCTGGGCAGAGGTTGGGCTTTCAGGCTTGACACCGACTGCAGACTCTTTGGGATGGGGAAGGGATCCGGCTTGGGCAAGCTAGACCAGCGGCGCCAGAAAGGGGTAAAAACCGAGTAGGGCTCCCCCGCCTGGGTCAACACTTCCCCTGGCCCGTGCAGCAGCATATCTTGGTAAGAAAAAGACGGGATCCCAGCTTCCGCCAAGCTGGCCCGCACCCGACTCTCCTGCTGCCGAGCCCAGGGATCCAGATCCTCGTTCCAAAACACGGCCTGCGCTCCCAGCTCGGCGGCCAACTGCCGCAGCTCCACGGCTGGATCTCCCCGCCGCCACAGGAGTGGGATCCCCATCTGGGCGTAGCGCTCCTGCAGCTCCTGCAACGCCTGGAGCAGAAACGCCACCCGGGCTGGGGCCATGTCTGCCCGCTGCAGGAGTTGGGGGTCGAAAACGAAAACCGGCACTACCTGGGGGCTGCGCTGGGCTGCCCCATGGAGGGCTGTGTTGTCTCCTAGGCGCAGATCGCGGCGATGCCAGAGGAGAACCAGGGAAGTCATAGGAGGCCAAGCAACTGGATCCCATCTTGGCTGCTTTTCCTTCCTCTCTTCAATTCCCCTCAGGCTGCCGGCAGTGTCTATCTCCCAAAAGACGGCCAGGGCAGAGACTTCGCTGGCCATCGCTGTAGCCCATGGCGTAAGCTGTATCTCCCAGCATCACCACCACCTGAGTTAGCTTGAGGGCAAGTAGCGGATCGAGCGGCTCCGTTACATCGAGCATGAACTGCTCCACGGAGCGCCGCAGCGCCTCTGGGGTTTTGATCACCTTGTCTCCATCCATCGCTGGCTTTAGGTATTCCTACTCAGGAGAGGGTGGACATTGACCCAAAATAGAAGGGGAAGGAGAAGAGGCGCGTAGCATCTGCTACTGTTCTGAGAACATGGCGCAGAGAAGTCAGCACTCCCCAAGGGCCGAAGTTTGCAGAGGATAGGAACCTGAGGATCGAAAAATGGCAACAGAGCGACGGGTAGCCCGGGTAGCCGAGCAGATCAAGCGGGAGGTTAGCCAGATCCTGCTCTCGGAGATCAAGGATGCCCGCGTGGGGGCGGGCATGGTCAGCATTGTGGACGTAGAGGTTTCCAGCGACCTGCAAAACGCCCGCATCTTCGTCAGCATCTATGGTGACGAAGCAGCCCAGCGGCAAACAATGGAAGGGTTGGTCGCCGCCACCCCCTTCGTGCGGCGGGAGATTGGCCAGCGGCTGGGCCTGCGACGAGTGCCGACGGTGGTGTTTTTACAAGATCGCTCCTTGGAACGGGGGTCCCGAGTCTTGGCCCTACTCAACCAACTGAAACGGGAAGCCGAGGCTCGACAGCAGGGATCCTCCTCCAAAGACCAGGAAACGGTTGAAGAGGGGGATGGTGGCGAGGCCGAGGAGTTGGGCGGCCAGTAGCTGCACCATTTCAGCCCTTAACCATCGCGGGTTGCAGGAGGTAAGAGGAGATCCGTCTTGCCGCCTAGGAGGCCGCAACCGGTTGGTGAACCTTTCAGCCCAGCAGGGCGATAGCTCATCGGTTGCCTTTTGAGAGGTTAGCAACCGCAAAGTTCACCGCAAAGTTCTAGGATTTGTTAGGCTTAAGGTGTCCTACAGCTCTTCCTCCAGTTATCTGCCCAGAGCCGGCACCACACCCGCCTCCTCCTAGGAGGTAAGGTTCTGCTTCCTTTGCTACCCAGTGCCTATGGCAGCACCCCAGCGGCTCCAGAAGCTTTTGGCTCGGCAGGGGCTAGCTTCCCGCCGCCAGGTGGAAGCCTGGATCCTGGCTGGGCGCATTCGGGTCAATGGGAAGGTGGTCACCGAGCTGGGCTTTAAAGCCGATCCGGAACGGGATTGCATCGAAGTGGATGGGCGGGCAATCTCCTGCGGGGATCTGGCCCGCTACGTTTTGCTCCTGCATAAGCCCCGGGGGGTCCTGTCCACCTGCAGGGATCCCTGGGGGCGCAAGACCGTCCTGGATCTGCTTCCGCCACCCTGGAACCGGCAGATCCGCCTCTATCCAGTGGGCCGGCTGGACGCTGACAGCAGTGGCGCTTTGCTGCTCACCAACGACGGCGACCTGACCCTGAAGCTGACCCACCCGCGCTATCATCTGCCCAAGACCTATCGGGTGCAGGTGCAGGGTCGCCCTAGCCAAGCCACGCTACAACGGTGGCGGGAGGGCGTCGATTTGGATGGGTCTACCACTCTGCCGGCAGTGGTGGAGTTTTGTGATCCGCCCCCCTTTAGAAAAAACTCCAACTCCTCGTGGCTGAGGGTGGTCTTGTTTGAAGGCCGCAAGCGGCAAATTCGGCGGGTGGCCGAGCAGCTGGGTCATCCTGTGCTCAGCTTACACCGGGAGGCGATTGGCCCGCTGCGCCTTGGCAACCTCAAGCCAGGTCAGTTTCGCCGGTTGGAGCCCCAGGAGGTTCAGGCTTTGCTGGCCTCGTTTGCTGACAATGCCCAAGCGCTCAGAGAGTAGGGGAGCGCGATCTGCAAGGATCCCGTCTTGGGGTACGTTACCATATGCGTGTTAGGTATCTCCCGTGAATTGAGGGGGAGGATGTCACCTGAGTGTGCGTTCACAGGTAAGCGACGATGCAGGAACCAGCACACTCTCTAGAAGCTCTGGGATCCCTGTTGCGGCAAACACGGGAGGCACGGGGGCTGACGTTGACAGAGGTAGCTAACGATACCTTCATCCGCTCCCAATACCTGCAGGCCCTGGAGGAAGCCGACTTAAGCCGCTTGCCGGAGCCAGTCTACGTGCAAGGCTTCATCAAACGCTACGCTAACTACCTAGGGCTGGATGGCGAAAGGCTATCTCGGCAAGCGTTGCCGCTGCTATCGGCCAAAATGCCCTCTGCCTCACCTCCGCGAACTGCTGTTGGCGAACAGCCCGCCTTTGCTTTGCGACCCTTCCACCTCTGGGCTGCCTATGTGGGGCTGGTCGTGCTGGCGGTGGGAGGGCTGTCGGCTTTTTTGGAGAGCAGGGGCAATCCCTTTGGGCAGTGGCTAGCTAGCCGTTCGGGCGGTGAGGGATCCCAGCTACAGCCGCCGGCGGCCAACTCCTTGGAGCGCAAGCCAGACCCCGAGCCGACCCTTCGCCAGATGTTTCCTACCCTAGAGCAATGGACGCGCATCGAGGGGGTTTTCCCCGACGTCTTGGAAGCCCAGCAGCGCAAGCCAGTGCGCCTTGATATTCGCGTGGTGGAACATCCTTCTTGGCTGCGGGTTATTGTCGACGGAAAAACTGTTTTTGAGGCTACCCTACAGCCAGGGGCGGAGCTGAACTGGGAGGCCGAGCGATCGATCGTGCTGCGCACTGGCAATGCGGGCGGGGTGCTGGTGACCTTCAACGATCGCCCTCTGGGACTGATGGGACGGTTTGGAGAGGTGAAAGAGGTGAGGTTCGAGCCAGGGCTGGACCTTCGATCCCTGCAGTAGGGATCGGGCGCGAGCCCTCCTGGCTTGCAGGGGGTTGAGACTGGCCAGGGGCGATCGCCCAACCTTGGGATGCTAACTGCTGCAGCAGACGCCGGACTTTGTCTAGGTCTTTGTCGCCCGGCTGGCGTTCGACACCGCTGGAGAGATCGATGCCGGCAGGCTGAAGGTGGCTGAGCGCTTGCAGAACATTGTCTGGGTTGAGGCCACCGGCCAGAAGCCAGGGCAAGGGCAGAGAGCAGGAGGCCAGTTCCGACCAGTTGAGCGTTTGCCCAGTGCCACCTGCCCGTTGGGGGTGATAGGCATCCAGCAGTAAGGTCTCTACACAGTCGCGGTAGAGGTCGGCCACCTCCAGGTCTGCTGGGCACCGAATGCGCAGGGCCTTGATGCGGCGGATGCTGGGGAGCCACTCTCCCAGTTGCCGACACATCTCTGGAGATTCCTGGCCGTGAAGCTGAACAGCCGTGAGGCCAGCCGTTTCCACCCAGGTGGCGATGGTGCCGGGATCCTGATCCAGAAAAACCCCTACCTTTTCCACATGGCGGGGCAGGGATCCCACCCAGCGCGCTGCCGAAAGAGGCAAATAGCGCGGCGTGTTGGGCACGGCCACAAACCCTAGGGCGCTTACCCCCAGCGCCGCAATGGCCTCCGCCTGATCCTGCCGCGTGATGCCGCAGATTTTGACAAACAACCGGCCCATTGGGATTGATGCTACTTTTGTTCAGGGTGCATCAAAGGCTCTGACCTTTCGGGAGGGAGCTTGTTGATTCGGCGCACCATTTGCCACAGCCGCCCAAAGCTGCGCTGGTTAAAGCGCATTACTAGCCGCGGCAGATGGGCAATGTCTTCCTCAGCTTCCTCGGGCAGAGCCTCTGTTTGCTCAATCCGGCCCGACTCGAGAATGTCAGCAAACTCTTGGTTTAAAATTTCTAGGGCTTCCGGTGAAAGCTTGGTGTTTAAGCGCAAAACCAAAAGCTCCCGCACGTAGCGATTGCTGTGAAAGATGCGATAGAAATCGACAATCTGCTGACAGGCCTCCTCGACATCGTCAGTTAGGGAGTAAAGGTGGAGATCCTCGGAGCTGATTAGGCCGCGGCTGAGCAAGTGCTCTCGCACATATTCATCCCATTCTTTCCAGTAGCAGCCGCCTTGCCTGTCCACCAGCACCAGCGGCATCAGCTTGGTCTTCCCGGTCTGCATCAGGGTCAGACACTCAAAAGCCTCATCCTGGGTGCCAAAGCCGCCAGGAAACAGCACTAGGGCATCTGTTTCCTTGACAAAGAAAAGTTTGCGAGAAAAGAAGTACTTAAAGTTAATGACCCGGTCGCTGGCGGCAATGAAAGGGTTGGCTACCTGCTCAAAGGGCAGCTGAATATTCAGCCCAAACGAGTTTTCTTGCCCCGCCCCCCGGTTACCGGCTTCCATGATGCCGCCGCCGCCCCCTGTCAGCACCATGAAGCCTAGCTGACTAATGCGGTGGGCAAATAGCTGCGCCTGCTGGTACTCGGGGCTGTCCTCCCCTAGACGCGCCGAGCCAAAGACGGTTACCTTGCGCCGATGGGTGTAGTTTTGGAAGGTGGCAAAACCCTGCTCCAGATCCTCAAGCGTAGCTGCCAGGATCTTGGCGTCCAGACGGCTGAGCTTCAGGGATCCCATCCGCTGCAGCGACCGCAAGATCCGCAACCAAGCTGTTCGGTTGGGGTGGTGTAACTGCTTGAGACGAGCTTCCGCACTGGAAAAAATCTCTTGCAGCAGCAAGGAAAGAGAATCCGTCAAGCTGGGATCCAGAATCCTCTGTCTACTTCTTTTACCCACTTTTACTGCAATAGGCTCCCCCGGCTGGAGGACTTGCCTTCTGGTGGAGAGCCGGCAAGATCCCTGGTCTTGGCCAAAACCTTAGCCCTCGGCAGAGGCTCCAAGGTGCTTTTCCAAAATCGTGGTCAGCGTTGCCTTGGGAACGGCGCCAACCACCACATCTACCTTTTGGCCACCTTTGAAGAGAATCAGGGTAGGAATACTCCGAACGCCGTACTGACTGGCAGTTTGGGGATTTTCGTCGGTATTGATTTTTACAACCTTGATTTTACCAGCATACTGCTCTGCTATCTCCTGCACCACAGGAGCTACCAGCCGGCATGGGCCGCACCAGGGTGCCCAAAAATCAACCAAAACTGGAATCTCACTGCGCAGCACCTCGGCTTCAAAGGTAGCATCAGCAATATCTATTGCCGCAGACATGCCTGGGGAACTCCTAAAACATCATCTAGTATCCTAGTTATCGTATCACAACTAGGGTCGCCACTGGGCTTTTCCCGAGCAGGGCAAGGTATCCTAGGAGGAACGTGAAAGGTTGCCGGGTGCCGATGGTGTTTGAGCTTGAACCAGACGACAACAGTCAGGTAACAGGCAGGGCAGTGACCGTGGATTTTGTTCGCCACGGCATAGCCGAAGAGCCCCAACCAGGGAAGGAGGATAGCCTGCGCGCCCTAACCGATAAAGGCCGCCAGCGCTGTCGCAAAATTGCCCGCCAGCTCAGGAGCATGGGCTGGAAGTGGGATTTCCTGCTCACCAGTCCTCTGGTCAGAGCGCGGCAGACGGCAGAGATCTTCTTGGACGAGAACTTGGCCGAAGCCCTGGAAGTGTTTGAGCCGCTGGCCCCCGGCGGCAGCTTTGCCGACTTGGTGCGCTGGCAGACGGAGCGGGATCCCTTCACCTCGCTGGCGGTAGTTGGCCACCAGCCGGATCTGAGCCTCTGGGTACAGGCAGCCATTGGGCTACAGCCAGCCCATCCCGAGGCCATTACCCTCAAGAAAGCAGGCCTGGCTCGCGTGCGCTTTGCTCAAGGGCGCATTGATTGTGGCCAGGGATCCCTGACGCTGTTGCTCTCTCCCAAGGTGATGCTGGGGTAGCGTGACCGCGCTCATACCGAGGTAAAAAGCAGGGGCTTGAGGACTCCCTCCGGAGAGAGGGCCAGCTCCTGCGGATTTCAATTGGCAGCTGCCTCCGGCTTTAGGAGGGAGGCGCTGGGGCAGAGATCAGCTAGGAAGCACTGCTGGCAGAGAGGCTGGCGGGCGGTGCAGATGGCTCGGCCATGCTCGATAAGGCGAAGGGACCAATTCTCCCAATCCACCTGCGGCAGCAGCTGCATGAGATCCCGCTCAATGCGCACGGGGTCCTCGTGCTCGGTAAGGCCAAGGCGGCGGCTGAGGCGCTTGACGTGGGTATCGACCGTTACCCCAGCGTTAATGCCAAAGGCATGGGCTAGTACCACGTTGGCCGTCTTGCGGGCCACTCCCGGCAGGGTGAGCAACTCCGGCATGGTGCGGGGCACCTGGCCGCCAAAGTCTGTCAAGATCTTGCGGCAGGCCTCTTGGATGTGTTTGGCCTTGTTGCGGTAGAAGCCGGTGGGCCGAATTAGAGCCTCAATCTCCTCCCGCGGGGCTGTGGCCAGAGCCTGGGCATCGGGGAAGCGGCGAAACAGCTCTGGGGTTACCTGGTTAACCCGCTCGTCAGTGCACTGGGCTGACAAAATCGTCGCCACCAGCAGTTGCAGCGGCGTCTGGTAGTGGAGAGTACACTTGGAGTTGGGGTAATGGCGCTTCAGGCGCAGCAAAATCTCCAAGGCTTTTTGGCGCAAAGCCCGCTTGCTGGTCATTGGCAACTAGCCCGACCCGGTGACAATGGCGAGAGTATCTTTGAAGATTAGGAACACTCCCAGCCCCAGGAGAAGCGCCAAGCCTGTCTGCATCACCCGCTCTTCGACCTCCTTGGGCAGCCGCTTGCCACGGATGGCTTCCAAGATCAAAAAGGCAATGTGGCCTCCATCCAAGCCAGGGAGGGGCAACAGGTTAAGGACGGCCAAGTTGATGCTAATCAAGGCAGTGAAATTCAACAAGCTGGCAACGTCATCCCGCGCTAGGTCTGCGCCAATCTTGACGATCCCCACCGGCCCGGATATCTGAGTAGCGGTGTTTTGGAAGTTCCGCAGCAGCTCCTGCAGGCCAGTGAGATTCATCATCACCAAGCGCTGGTAGGCGTTTCCAGCTTCCGTCAGGATCTCCCCCAGGTTTTGGGCTGGGCGCAGGTTCACCTCCTGATTGGGTGCTAGGCTAACCCCAATGGCTACCTTCTCCCCTTGCCGCTCCGGGATTACGGTAATCTCCAGCAGCGCTTCTTTTTCCCTTCGTCGCACCTGCAGGGGAACGGGTTGGTTTTCGCTACTGCGGATGAGCGTCTGAAAATCGTTGAGGGCCGCCAAGGCCGAGGCGGCATCGGCAAGGTCGCTGTAGTCGTGGTCAGCTGCCCGCAGCACCACATCTTCTGCCTGCAGGCCCGCCCGCTCTGCCGGGCTACCTGGCATTACCTGAGCAATGAGAATGCCGGGCTGGATGCGGGTAACCGAGGGGATCCCTAGCAGAGCAAACATCAGCACCAGCACCAGGTAGGCAAAGGCCAAGTTGGCCAGCACTCCGGCACTCATCACCACCAGGCGATCCGCAAGGGGGCGGTTTTTCAAGAGATTCGGGTCATCGGGGGGGTAGGGGGAGCGCTCGTCATCGTCAGGAAACCCTACGTAGCCTCCCAAGGGCAGGGCGCGAATGGCATACTCTGTTTCCTTGCCCTGGTAGCGCCACAGCACGGGGCCAAACCCCAGCGAAAAGCGGTTGACGTGGATCCCTTGCAGTTTGGCTGCTGCGAAGTGGCCCGCCTCGTGCACCAGAATGAGGAGGGCTAGGATGGCGATGGAGAGAAGAATCGGCATGTGCTGGCAACAACAAAAGAGGAGACAGCTACCCTCGCAAGAGAGGGGAATTCAGCCCAAAGTCCTCGGGGCAGGGATCCTCAGAACACCTGCTCCACTTCTAGGATGTCGGGGATCCTCTCCCGCAACTTGCGCTCAATGCCCATCTTCAGGGTTAGGGTAGAACTGGGGCAGGCGCCACAGGCCCCCTGCAGGCGCAGCTTCACCACTGGGCCATCGATCTCCACCAGCTCTACATTGCCGCCATCAGCTTGCAGATAGGGGCGCAGCTCGTTGAGGACCTTTTCCACATTTTCGGCAGTTAGTTCTAAGGTTTGGGCCATGGTTCCTTCTAGCTTGCTCAGACCTTGATTGGTGGCGTTAAGCTTGACTAGCACTTAAGCCAGCCAGGGATCGCCCTCTCTCAGCATAGCCTCCTTTTTCTAGAGTTTGGGGAGGAGATCCGCCTCCAGCCCGAAGACTAGAATAGGGGGCAGGTTTGCCCCTTGCTGACAGCTTGCCATTCCCAGCAGGGGCACTTTCCGCGCCATGTTGGACATTTTACTCATTGCAATCTTCATCTTAGCGGGCTCGGGCCTTGGGTTCTACGGCCTAGATCTGCTCCCCCCTGCTGCTCTTGAAGGAGCCAACGTCGAAGGGGCGCGCGTGGTTACTGGCGGCTTTGGGGCCTTGGCAGGTTTGGCGCTGGGATCCCTGGTGCGCTGGGGCTACCGCCGCTTCGAGGCCAACGTGCGCTCGCTGCCACCGGATGTGTTGATTAGCCGCTCGGTAGGATTGGTCATTGGCCTGGTGATTGCCAACTTGGCTATGGCTCCTGTCTATTTACTGCCCCTGCCCCAGGAGCTGAACAATTTTCTGGAACCCCTGGCCTCTGTCTTCTTTAGCCTCTCCTTTGCCTACTTGGGAGTGAGTTTGGCCGATACCCACGGCCCGGCGCTGTTGCGCCTATTCAACCCTAACTATGCCCTACAGGCGGCAGCAGAAGGGAGTGTGGTGGCAGCCAGCCCCAAGGTTTTGGATACCAGCTCCATCATTGACGGGCGCGTGGCTCAGTTGATTGAGAAGGGCTTTCTGGAGGGAACGCTAGTCGTTCCCCGCTTTGTGATTGCCGAGCTACAGGCCATTGCTGACAAGGCCGATCCCCAAAAACGGGAGCGGGGTCGGAGGGGGCTGGATACGCTGCAGGCCCTTCGCCAGGCCAACCCCAACTGCTTTGTTATCCACGAAGCCAACTACTCTGACCTAAACACCGTCGACGAGAAGCTGGTGCGCCTTGCCCAAAGTGTGGGCGGGATGTTGGTAACCACTGACTACAACCTAAAGAAGGTAGCTCTGCTGCAAGGGATCAAGGTGCTGAATGTCAACGAGCTGGCTGAGGCTTTGCGGCCTATCTACATCGCTGGCGATAGCTTCGACATCAAGATTACTCGTGAGGGCAAGGAGCCAGGCCAGGGGGTAGGCTATCTGGAAGATGGCACGATGGTGGTGGTGGAAGAGGGACAGCGGGCCGTAGGCAAAACTCGCTCGGTCGTGGTTACTGGCTCCATCCAGACCTCGGCAGGGCGAATGCTCTTTGCCCGCCTTGCCGACAGAGACTCCAACCCCACTACCTCAGCTTCCTCTGCAAAAACCTAAGTTCTGGATCCCAAGAGCTTGGTTTTTCAAAGCTCAAAGCAAGGTGGGTGTGCTTCGACCGGATCTCATCCTCTACACGCAGGATCGCCAGCAGCGCTTTCAAAGCTTTTACTGGGAAGGTGCTGAGAGCTACGGCATCTACCCGCAGCAGATTGTGGCTGCCCAGCAGGGATGGGAGTTGGTGAACGGGGAGGAGTACCAAGCCAAGCTCAGCCAGGTGTTTGCGGCAGGGGAGCCCCTGCAGCACGAATGCCAAGTCCTCTCGCCCCGCTACAAGCTGCATTTGCACCTTTGCCTCAACCCCGTGCGGGATACAGAGGGGGAGGTGGTAGCTGTTGCGGTGGTGGGCAGGGTGCTGGGGGCAACGCCCTTCAACTTGGCTGGAGGGACAAGCAAGACTCCTAGGTCGCCCTATTCCTTCAGTGACGGTGAGCCGCTCCAGGCGGTTACAGCTCAGCTTCTGCGCAGCATTGGCCACTCGGCAGGTATCCGCGAGCTGTGCCAGCAGACGGTAGAACAGTTGGGGCAGTTGTTTGGGGTGGATCGGTGTCTACTTGCCCTCTACGAGGTGGGACAGGATTTCCTGACGGTTAACGCCGAGTACCGCCGCTATCCGGAAACTCCCTCGCTGCTCGACCAGACGCTGCGGCTAGGAGATCACCCCCATTTGCTCCAGGCCCTTAGACAGGAAGAGCCAGTGGTAACAGAACGCCACCTAGCCGTGGCCATGTGCTACCGCAGCTATCCCAACAGCTTGCTTTGGCTAGAAGTGCTGCCCCCCAAGACAGCTCCTGCCTGGCAGACCGGCCACTTCCAGCTGCTGCAGATTATTGCCACCTACTTGGGTACTGCCATTGCCCACGCCAGGTTGCTCGAACAAAGTCGACAACTGGCCACCCGTCTGCAACTGGCTAACCAAACCTTGCTTCAGAAAAACAAAGAGCTAGAGCTGGCCCGCGCCCAAGCAGAATCGGCCAACCAACTCAAAAGCCAATTTCTGGCCAACACCTCCCACGAGCTGCGCACCCCTTTAAACAGCATCATCGGCTTTATTAGGCTGGTACTGGATGGAATGGCCGAAAGCCGGGAAGAGGAGCTGGACTTTTTGCAGGAAGCCTACCGCTCTGCCCTGCACCTGTTGGCCTTAATCAACGACGTGCTGGATATTGCCAAAATTGAAGCCGGCAAACTGGAGTTGCAGTTTCAACCCTGCGACCTGCAAGCTCTCTTCAAGGATGTGGAGGCCAAAACCAGTTTGCAGGCCAGTCAAAAGGGATTGCAGCTCAGCTTTCACCTGCCCCCCACGGCGGAGCCCATTTTGCTCTATGGCGACTACCAACGCCTGCTGCAGGTGATGCTGAATCTAGTGGGCAATGCCGTCAAGTTTACCCCCAAGGGTTCGGTAACGGTGCGAGCAGACCTCCTGCCTGGCGAGCCGGGGATGGCCCGCATTCGCGTTATCGACACCGGGATCGGCGTGTCGTTGGAAAAGCAGCAAAAGCTGTTCCAGGCCTTCACCCAGGTCGATGGCTCCACCACTCGCCAGTACGGGGGCACCGGCCTAGGCTTGGCCATCAGCCAACGCCTGGTGCAGGCAATGGGGGGGGAGATCCATTTCTACAGCTTGGGAGAGGGATTGGGCTCCACCGTTACCTTTACCGTGCCGCTCTACCGCCAGCCTCTCCCAGGGAGGGATCCCAACCTGCCCCAAGAGAAGACGCCGGTCTCACCCTGATCCTTCAGCCGACAGCCCACCCATGCCCTATCCCCGCAAGCGCTTTGGCCAGCATTGGCTCAAAGATCCTGCTGTCCACGCGGCAATTGTGGAGGCCGCCCAGTTGCCACCACCCCAAGAGGGCAGGGATCCCCCCTGGGTGCTGGAGATTGGCCCAGGTACGGGGCAGTTAACACGGCGGCTGTTGGCCCAAGGCGCCCAGGTGGTGGCAGTGGAGATCGATCGGGATCTGTGCCAGTTGCTGCGCAAGCGCTTTGCCAACGAGTCCCGCTTTCAGCTATTGGAGGGAGATTTTCTGCGCCTGCCGCTCCCGCCTCAGCCCCGCCTGCTGGTGGCCAACATCCCCTACAACCTCACTGGCCCCATTTTGGAGAAAGTTCTGGGATCCCCAGCCCAGCCGGTGAGGCAGTTTGAGCGCATCGTCTTGATGGTGCAAAAAGAGCTGGCTGAGCGCCTGCAGGCCGGCCCTGGCAGCAAAGCCTACGGCGCTTTGAGTGTGCGGGTGCGTTACCTAGCTGAGTGCGAGCTCATCTGCCGCGTGCCCCCTAGCGCCTTCCAGCCTCCTCCCCAAGTGGAATCGGCAGTGGTTCGCCTCACTCCCCGCCCTGCCCCCCCCCCCACCCCCCAATTTGTATTTAATGATACGGCGACCACCGAGATGAACACCCTGCATATCTTCTGCAGCGGCAGATGTGTATAAGCGCAAGGGAGTACCTGAACGCGCGGGGCGAGCCTTACGAGATACTGGTC
>NZ_JANSIS010000011.1:0-58704 GCF_047462135.1 Synechococcus sp. O70.2 | reverse complement strand
ATGGTGCATGGCCAAGCCCGGCACTACATCACCTACAAGGCCGAACGGCTGGGGATGAGAGTAGTGCTCCAAGATGAGCGGTACAGCTCTCAAACCTGTCCTGCTTGCAACAAGAGGAACAAGCCAAAAGGCCGTGGGTATAGGTGCGGGTGCGGGTTTAGGTTCCATCGGGACGGGGTGGGGGCAATCAACCTTCGCAGAACGTATCTGGGCTTAGGCCCAGTAGTTGGGGTTATGGCATCCCCCATAGGGTTGAGGTTTCAGCCTCATGCTCTATGTAGCTCAGCCAGTAGGAGCCATCCTGCTGTCTGAGAAAGAATCCCTGCCCTTTACCCTAGGGCAGGGAGAATGTCAACGCCTGCAGCAGTGGTAGTAGCCCTGGGGGATCGATCCTCATCCCACCCCAGAGCCCAACCGTTTCTTTCATCAATCCGCCTACCTCTGTGCGGGTGGGCGCTTCCACCCCCGCCTTTACGGTACAAGTCAGTGTGCCCGGCGGTGCCCGCTCAACCCAGTTTGTGGAACTGGAAACCTTTAACCCGCTTGGCGCGCGCGTGCAAAGAGAAGCCTTTAGCCCGCAGCAGGTTGGCTGTAGCCCAGGTGCTACTTTCTGTAGCTTCAACACCGACTTCCGGGTTGCTCCTGGCGATCCTGCCGGCGTTTGGCAGTTCCGCATCACCGCCTTTGACCAGCAGAATCGCTCTGGATCCCAAACCCTGCTCATCACAGCGCTGCCGTAGGCAAGCCAGGCCGCCGTGTTGGGTTGAAAGCTACCGCAGCGGGGATGCGTTGGGCACCCTCTCAAGGTTCCCTCACTCCAAATCCCGACGGTTGGGGTTACGGGCCGGATCGTTGCTCAAGAAGCCAAAGACAAACAGCCCGACAAAAAAGATCACCACTGCGTAAACTGAGATTTTCAGTAACAGCATAGTTTCAACAACCCATTTCCAACTAGGCAAAGCTGACAAGCAGTAGAGCAATGCTCAAGGGAAAGGAGAAGCCGTAGCGACGGGATCCCGTCAACTTGAGGCTTGGCAAAACTTCTTCACAGGATCATACCTCCCCAGCGCCTCTTTTTAACCCGAAAACTCTTTCCCCCCTGCTCCCGAAAAAAGCAGAAAGCTTGAACTGACACGGATCCCCGGCAAGAGGTGAAATTGTTAAGAAATATTTTAAAGCGAAAAGCAACATTGCGGTCGCTTAGCGACAGGGGAGTGGGAAGATGGGATCTGCGGCTTTGCCGGCTGGTATCTCATCTGCCTATGCCCTTCGACTTGTCCGGTCATCCAGGTCGCCAGTTAGGCCACTGGGAGGCTCCAGAGGAGCGGTTGCCAAGTCAGACAAGACCTCCGTCGTCTCAAGAGATCTATCGATCCCGGGAACTGCAGCTTTCGGACGGCACCACGGTTTTTCTCCGCCACTGGTCACCGGGATCCCCGCGCGGGCGGGTGTTGCTGTTGCATGGCAAAGGGGATCACAGCGGCGGGTTTGGCCCCTTGGCGGAAGAACTAGTGGCCCGGGGCTGGGAGGTTTTGGCACCTGACATGCGGGGATTTGGACGCTCAGGTGGCATCCGCTGTTGGATCGAGCACTTTAGTCAGTACCAGGCGGATCTAGAGGCAATCGTCGAGCAAGTTTGGCCCCAGCCAGGGATCCTCCAAGTCTGGTGCGGGTACAGCGCAGGGGCCAATTGGGCTACGGAATACGCGCTCGCTCACCCCGACCAAGTGCAGGGGCTGATCCTCATCTCCCCTGCCTTTCGTATCGACCACTATTTCAACCGCTTTACCTGGGGTCTTCTGCAGGTTTTGGACAAGGTTTTGCCCCAGTTGGCCCTGACTGGCCTCTACGAGCCGGTGCGGGTGACTTCCCTACCGGAGCAGCAGGCGGTCTTGGCTGCAGATCCTTACGTGTGTGGCGTTACCCGGGCCCGGTTTACGGCGGAGTTGGTGCGTAGCGGGCAGCGCTGCCTTGAGCAGGCCCACCGCCTGGAGCTGCCGGTTCTGGTGCTCTACACCTCCGCCGATATCGTCGTCAACCCTGCCGGCGCCGTGGAGTTTGCCCGCCGGCTGCCCCAGGGAGAGATCTACGATTTCTCCTGCTCACGCCACGACCTTTTACACGACTGCCAAGCCGAAGCCGTCCAGGAGACTCTCTGCCAGTGGCTGGATCGGCACTTTCCCTGCCGCTTGGGCCCTCGTGGCAAAATAGAGAGGCCCTCTTTCTGCTTGCTCCCATGAGCCTAGACCTAATCTACCGTCCCCGCCGGCTGCGGCGCACTGAGGCCCTTCGCCAACTGGTTCAGGAAACCCACCTGCGGGTGCAGGATCTCATCTACCCGCTGTTTGTTATGGAGGGAGAGAACCAGCGGCAGGAAGTGGAATCCATGCCCGGCTGCTACCGCTACACTCTGGATCTGCTCCTGAAGGAGGTGGAGGAAGCAGCCAACTTGGGGATCCCAGCGGTGGCTCTCTTCCCAGTGGTGCCGGAAGAGAAAAAGGATCCCACGGGGCGGGAGTCCTTTAACCCAGAAGGGTTGATCCAGCGGGCGGTGCGGCGGCTGAAGCAGGAAATCCCCGAGATCCTGGTGATAACGGATGTGGCCTTGGATCCCTACAGCAGCGAGGGCCACGACGGCATCGTGCGGGACGGGGTGATCCTCAACGACGAGACAGTGGAGGTGCTGGTTAAGCAGGCCCTCTCGCAAGCGGAAGCGGGAACCGATATTGTTGCCCCCTCCGACATGATGGACGGTCGCATCGGCGCCATTCGCGAGGCCCTGGACGAGCAAGGCTACACCGACGTGGCCATCCTGGCCTACTCGGCCAAGTATGCCTCTGCCTTCTACGGCCCTTTCCGCGATGCCCTGGGATCTGCGCCCAAGTGGGGGGACAAGAAAACTTATCAGATGGATCCCGCCAACGCCCGCGAGGCCCTCAAAGAAGTGGAGCTGGACGAGGCGGAAGGGGCGGACATGGTGATGGTAAAGCCGGCCTTGGCCTACCTGGACATCATCTATCGGGTTAAGGAAGCAACAAATCTGCCTGTGGCTGCCTACAACGTTAGCGGCGAATACGCCATGATTAAGGCTGCCGAGCAAAAGGGCTGGATCGACGGCAAGAAAGTGATGATGGAATCGCTCTTGGCCATGAAGCGAGCCGGCGCTGACATGATCCTCACCTACTTCGCCAAGGAGGCGGCCCTGCTTTTGCGGCAGTCCTAGCTAAGGCCTTCTAGACAACTGGGGAGATTGTCCAATCCAGGCAAGAGGCGCCTCTTTCTCCGTGTCGGCTACTAGAGCGCTGGGATCCACCAGGCGCACCTGGAGTTGATCCGGCGGCACTCGGTTGAGGCGTTCCTTGATGAGGGCCTGCTGCTGCAAGGGATCCATGCCGCGATCCAACTCCTCCCGCAGTCGCGAGATTCGCGCTGAGAGGACTTCGAGGTTCTGCTCCAAAACCTTTAGACGGTGATGCTGGGCTAGTTGTACAGGCAAAAGGCGGTACAGACCGCTGAGAGCAGCCGCCGTAAACAGGAGATTCACTCCGATGCGACAGAGCAGTTCCCAAGCTTGAGGCTCTGGCCGTCTCCGCAGTCGGGGCGAGGTTCTAGAAGGCCGGACAGGGATCGTCCGTCGGTTGGCAGCTAGCGTTCCCTGCCCCCGCACCCGAGCTAAGGATCCCTGGGAGCGACTGGAAAGGCGCAGTCTAGGCCCAGCAACTTGCTCCACCTGTAGAGGCAAGGAGCGAGCCAGAGTGCGGGAAGCAGACTTGGGTGCCATAAGGAGGTAAAGAGCCGCTGCTGCTACCAGGAAGCGCAGCTAGGGCTTATTGAAGCCGATTTTTCCGAGCATGTCAGGGGCTGGCCCACGACTTTTCTGTCTTTTAGCGCCAACTCAGCGCGGCGGAGGCGGGGTAAACCGCAGACGCGCTAGGCTAGAGGTTCGACAGGGGGAATGCAAGGAGTCGGGATCCGCCTATGCGCATAGCGGTTACTGGTGGGAGTGGCTTTATCGGGCGCCGCTTGGTGGCCCACCTGCTGGAGCGAGGAGATGAGGTGTTGGTTTTGAGCCGCCGCCCTGAGCAGGCCCGCCGCGTTTTGGGAGCCTCCCCCAACCTCAAGCTGCTGGGGTACGATCCCTATCAACCGCAAAGCTGGGCCTCAGCTCTGGAAGGGTACGAGGCAGTTGTCAACTTGGCCGGAGAGCCCCTGGCTTCTTCCCGCTGGACAGAAGCTAAGAAAAGAGAGATCCGCCGCAGCCGCGTGGAGACCACCCAGGCCCTTGTCCAAGCCCTCGCCTCCCTTGGCCAGAAGCCCCAGGTGATGATCAGCAGCTCGGCGGTGGGCTACTACGGATCCCGACCCGAAGGAGAGCCCCTGACGGAGGCAGATCCCCCTGGCCAGGGCTTTTTGGCAGAAGTCTGTCAGGCCTGGGAAGCGGCTGCCCGCCCGGCTGAGGAGCTGGGGATCCGCTTGGCCATCCTGCGCACGGGGATTGTCCTAGGGCCCGATGGAGGAGCCCTGGGTCAAATGCTTGCCCCCTTTCAGTTCTTCCTCGGCGGCCCCATTGGCTCTGGCAAGCAGTGGGTCTCCTGGATCCACCGCGACGACTGGGTGAGTCTAGTCTGCTTCCTGCTGCAGCAGGGATCCGGCGTCTTCAACGCCACTGCCCCCAACCCAGTGCCAATGGAAGAGTTCTGCCGCACGTTGGGGCAAGTTTTGGCCCGCCCCTCGTGGCTGCCAGTGCCAGCCCTAGCCTTAGAACTGCTGCTGGGCGAAGCAGCTCAGGTGGTTCTAACGGGGCAGAAGGTGATCCCCCAAGCCGCGCTGCAGCTGGGGTTCACCTTCCAATATCCCCACCTCAAAGAAGCCTTGCGGCAACTCCTCATCCCCCAGGGCAACCGCTAAGTGCAGTCGAAGATGGCCAAACCCACCACTGCTCCAGCAGCGGAGAATTGTGGGGAAGCTCCTTTGGATCCCTGCGGGCAAAAATCCAGACACCGCTGCGCCCTCCGAAAGGCCTCTCGGATATAGAAGCGGCGTTTAGCTTTTCCCCAACAGGGATCCCGCCAAGCCTGCTGAAGGCACCCCCTTGGTCTCCTCTGGAGTTGGAAAGAGCCAGCTAGCGGGAGCGGGCCAGCGAAGCGCCTTCCGGATCCACCCGGTTGGCCAGCGCTGCCACCCCAATCATTGGCAGGCTCACCACCAGGCAGAAGCCCCACTGCTCCCAAGCTAGCGGTGCCGTGTCGAAGAGAGCGTTGAACAGGCTCCATTGGCTGAAGAGGATCTGCAGCAGGATGGCCGCTCCAATGCCGATGGTGATAGCCGCCACATCCATTAGGCGTTCGTGGCGTTCCAACTGGCTGGCGCGCCCGCGGCCCAACAGGGTAGGAATAGCCTGGCTGAGGCTGAGCAAGTAGAAGATGCGCCCAATCACCAGCGTCTGAATGGCCATGCTGCGGGCCAGGTTGAGGTTGCCGGTGGTTTGTTCGATGTATTCAAAAACCCCGAAGATCAAGAGCCAGTTAAAGGCTGAAACCAGCAGAATGCGTTGCAGCAGCCGGGGAGAAAGCAAATTGGCGTCGGGATCCCGCGGTGGTTGGGTCATCTCCCGCCCCGTGCTGGGCTCAAAGGAGAGGGGCACTGTCATGGTGATGGAGTTGATCATGTTGAGCCACAACACCTGGATGGCCAAAATGGGCAGCTCGCGGTTGAGGAGGACGCTGAGGAGAAGGGTCATTGACTCCCCTCCGTTCACCGGCAGGATGAAGGCGATGGCCTTGAGCAGGTTGTTGTAAACGGTGCGCCCCTCTTCGACGGCGGCCTCGATGGAGGCAAAGTTGTCATTGGTCAAGATCATGTCGGCGGCGGCTTTGGCCACTTCGGTGCCACCCCTTCCCATGGCGATCCCCACGTCCGCCTGCTTCAAGGCCGGGGCGTCGTTAACTCCATCGCCAGTCATGGCCACGATATGGCCCTGCGACTGCAGAGCTTCCACCAGGCGCAGCTTTTGCTCCGGGGCCACCCGCGCAAAGACGGATCCCTCGTTGGCGGCGGTAACAAACTCCTCTGGGCCGAGCTGCTCCAGATCCCGGCCGCTGTAGGCTTTTACCGGTTTGCCACCCCCCAGGCCCATCTGCTCGGCAATGGCTTGGGCGGTGAGCACATGGTCGCCGGTAATCATCTTCACCTGGATCCCGGCACTCTGGCAGGCGCGCACGGCGGCAATGGCCTCTGGCCGCGGCGGGTCAATCATCCCCTGCAAGCCCAAGAAAATCAGCCCTTCCTCTAGATCTGAGTGATCCACCTGAGTTTGGCTGCCGGGGACGGTTTTTTGGGCAAAGGCCAGAACTCGCAGCCCCTGCCGCGCCAAGGCCTCCACCTGCTGGCGAATCGGCTCTGCTTCCAAGGGCTGGATCTCCCCTTGGGATCCCATCTGGCTGCAGCAGCGCGGCAAGAGAGCTTCTGCGGATCCCTTGACGTAAATGCAATGCTCCTCCGGCCCCAATCTGTGTAAGGTAGCCATGTACTGAAACTGGGATTCAAAGGGGAGGGTATCTAGGCGAGGGCGGCAGCGCTGCAGATCTTCTCGATTCAAGCCCCCTTTCTGAGCCGCCACAAGCAGAGCCGCCTCGGTCGGATCCCCTACAACTTCCCACTGGCCCTTGTCCTTGGGTTGGAGGCGGGTGTCGTTGCAGAGGCAGCCAGCTACGAGGCAAGCCTCAAGAGCAGGCAATTGATGGATTTCGATGGGGGAATCAGCCGCCGGGGACAGGATCTGGCCCTGGGGGCTGTAGCCGCTGCCGGTAACCCGGTAGAGCTGGGATCCGGCGTAGATGGCCTGCACCGTCATCTGGTTTTCTGTAAGGGTGCCGGTTTTGTCCGAGCAAATCACCGTGGCGCTGCCTAGAGTTTCTACCGCCGGCAACTTGCGGATAATCGCATGGCGTCGGGCCATACGGGAAACCCCAATGGCCAGGGTTACGGTAACTACTGCCGGCAACCCTTCGGGGATAGCACTCACCGCCAGCGCCACCGCCGCCTCAAAGACACTCGCTGCCGCCTGGCCCTGCACCAGCCCCACCAGGAAAGTAAGCGCAGCCAAGGTGAGGATAATTTTCAGCAAAGTCAGGCTGAACGCCTCAAACTTACGTGTCAGGGGAGTTTGCAGGGATCCCCCTTCCTCGATCAGCTTGGAGATGCGGCCTGTTTGGGTCTGGTTACCGATGGCCACCACCACCCCCGCCCCTTGGCCAAAGGTCACGAAGCTGCCGGCGTAGGCCATGTTCTGGCGCTCGGCCAACGGCGTGTCTTCGGGGAGGGATCCCAGCCGTTTTTCCACCGGCACCGATTCTCCCGTGAGGGCCGATTCGTCCACCCGCAAGTTGCGCACGCTCACCAGGCGCAGGTCAGCGGGCACTCGGTCTCCCGAGCTCAAGAGCACCACATCCCCCGGCACCAGCTCCCGTGAGGGCACCCGCACTTTCTGCCCCTCCCGCATCACGGTGACTTCGGTGGCCACCGACTTGGCCAGGGCAGCAATGGCCTCCTCCGCTTTGGACTCTTGGATGTAGCTGATGAGGGCGTTGATCACCACCACCGCCCAGATCACGATGGCGTTGCGCCAGGATCCCAGGAACGCCTTGATTGCCCCGGCCACCAGCAGGATGTAGAGCAGCGACTGGTTAAACTGCTGCAGGAACTTAAGCCAGGCCGGGGTAGCTGCCTTGGCCTTCAGCTCATTGGGGCCATATTGCTGCTGCCGCCGGGCCACCTCGGCTTGAGAGAGGCCCTTTTCCAACAGCCCTGCCAAAGACAGCTCCTCTCCGAAAAGTTTCTGGATGGCTTGCTCCTCTGGCAGAGCATGCCAGGCAATGACCGAGAGCGGCTCGGGAGATGAAGATCTTGCCATGATCGGTGAGCCACCACAACACAACAGTAGGAGGGGCTTCCCGCCCTTCTCTCTGACAGCCTAGCGGATGCCGTCTGCCCCTTCCCAGCAAGACGCTCCCCAAGCGGCTCTCTCCAACCCTGAGGCAAGCGTCAAGCGCAGCCTCTTGGCCGCCCCTGGAGGATGGGTGGAGGTGGACAAGTGGGTGTGGAACACCCCCGCTATCCCAATGTGTTTGCTTTGGGGGATGCCTCTTCCCTGCCGACTTCCAAAACGGCAGCCGCAGTCCGCAAGCAGGCGCCGGTGCTAGCGGAAGACCTCTCAGCAGCCATGCAGTCTAAGCCCCTGCCAGCTTGCCATGACAGCTACACCTGCTGTCCCCTGACCATAGCAGAGTTTGCCTACAACGGGAAGCTGGCCCTCTCATTTCCTCTAGCGGGAGCGCTACTCCATGTAGCTAGCCAAAGTGCACCTGTTGCCTTACCCCCCAGCCCTTCTCCCCAAGAGGGATGCTCTATTTACAGGCAAGCTTTGAACTTTTTCAGCACCGCTCGATCTAGCATCAGTAGGGCCGTGCGCACTCCTCCTGAGTAGCCCCAGAAAAAGCCCACTGGCAGATGGCCCTCGGGCGCTTCCAGGTTGGTTTTAAGCTCCTCGTACCCCAGCCAGCGGCCCTGCACCCACCAGCCGACTCTTTCTCCCATGCACTCTTCGCGGGGCAAGGCGGAGAAAGATCTCGAACGAAGCCCTCCTCTTCCCTCCGAGTCACACTCCTGCCAGAGCTGCTTCTGGACAGTAAAGCCAAAGTGCCCATGGCTGGCCTGCATCCAGAGTTGGTCGATGAGCCGCAACATGGGGCAGGGGAAAGCCTCAACATCCTTGGGGTCGAAAAAGCCTACCTGGGAGCGCCCACTGAGTTTGAGCATCAAAGCCGTCGTCCACCGATCGGCTTCCCCCCACTGGCCGGCCCGCAGCCGATCCCACAGCCCTTGCAGGGCAGGCGCCGCTTCTCCCACCCAGTCTGGCCAGGGGAGAGTTGCAGGCAGGGATCCCTCTCGAGAGACCTCAGGGAAAATCAGGGCTCTGGATCCCGCCTCCCCTTTTGTTGGGGCAGGGGTGGGGGGTGCCACCATTTGCTCCAGCTCTTCTGCGGAGTGGTTGGCCAGGAGCTGCTCCAGCTCATCTTGGGGTCGCTGCTGGGCCAGAAGCTGTTCCAGTTCCCGCAGTTCTTGGGTGCGGATGGCAGGCTCAAAGGTAGCTGGTTGCTTCTCTTGCAGGGCTGACTCTGCCGGCAGCAGGGCCAGCCACTCAGCTACCGTTTGCGGGCGGTCTTCGGGGTGGAGGGCCATCCCTTTGAGGATAGCAGCCTCCACATCTTCAGGAATGCTGGGGTTGAGGCGGCGGGGAGGATCCAACTGCCGACCTGTGGCCCGCACCGGCGCACAGAGGGGCACCATCCCCGTCAGCATGGTGTAGAGGGTAGCAGCCAAGGCATAGACATCGGTAAAAGCCCCGCGGCGGCGCAGGCTGTCGTACTGCTCCAGGGGAGCATAGCCATCGGTGCCGTAGGAGGTGTGGCGTTGGATGAGCCCCTGCCTATAAGTCCGCGCTAGCCCAAAGTCGATCAACACCGCCTGTCCGGATCCCTCCCGCACCAAGATGTTGGCGGGCTTTACATCGCGGTGCAGGATCCCCTGTTCGTGCAAGCACATGAGGGCAGATCCCACCTCCCGCGTCAGGCGCAGAGCCTCTGGCAGGGGCAACGGCCCCTTTTGCTGCAAAAGCTGGTGCAGCGTCTGGCCGCGAACGTACTCCATCACAATGCACCAACAATCCCGCTCCCAAATGACCTCCTCCACCTTCACCACGTGGGGGTGACGGCAGCGGGCCAGTTGCAGCGCCTCGTTCATGAAGTTTTGTTGAAAGCGAGGATAGTCTGGATCCTTGCGGAGGCTGTCGCTCAAGACCTTGATAACCACCTGCTCGGCGCGAACGCTATCCCAGGCCCGGTAGGTGATGCCGAAGCCCCCTTCCCCCAAAACAGCCTCGATGCGGTAGCACCCCCCCTGCAATGTTTCGCCAACTGCCCAAGCCATGCGCACCCCTCTTCCCCGCTCCTAGAGTCATTCTGTTACGGGGATCAATGACTTGAGGGCTTGGAAAGCTCCCTAGAAGTCTGGGGGCAGCACCCCCGTTTTCACCTGGAAGATGCGCACTTGTCCATCGCGGATGACCCGCAGCGTCAGGGTCTTGCCCACGCCGGCGGCATCCACCAACTGCTGCACCTGCTCGGCGTCGCGAATAGGTCGGCCGTCGATCTCGACAATGACATCCCCTTTGCGCAGGCCAACTTGCTCAGCCGGCGAGCCCGGAACCACCTCCCCAATCAACACCCCTTCCTGCACCGTCAGCGGGCTGAGCCGCGCTGGGTCGCGGTTGAGGCGGGCTACCAAATCGGGGTTGAGGGTAATCATGCGAATACCCAGGAAGGCGTGCTCCACCCGGCCGTCGCGGATCAGCCGCTCGGCAATTTCCATGGCGCGGTTGATGGGAATGGCAAAGCCAACACCCTGAGCCCGCTGGAAAATGGCCGTATTCACCCCAATAACCCGACCTTCCGCATCCAGCAAGGGACCGCCAGAGTTGCCAGGGTTGATGGCAGCGTCGGTTTGCAGGAAGGTCACCCGCTTGTTGGCAGCCCCGATTTGCCCAGAGGAGCGTCCGACGGCACTGATGATCCCCACCGTTACCGTGTTGTCCAGGCCCAGTGGGTTGCCAATGGCAATGGCCCAGTCTCCTGGCCGCACCTGGTCAGAGTTGCCCAGGGTCACCGTGGGCAGATTTTCTCCCTCGATCTGGATCACCGCGATGTCGGTCACCGGGTCTGAGCCTTTGACTTTCCCTTCAAAGGTGCGCCCATCGAGCAGATGCACCCTAACCCGCTCGCTACCCTCCACCACGTGGGCATTGGTGAGGATCAGGCCGTCGGCGTCGATGATGAATCCGGATCCGGTGCCTTCCTGCTGGAACTCTTGCGGCAGTTGCGGGAAGAAGTGGCGGAACAGGGGATGGTTAAACAGCTCAGGATCAAGGGGGTTGGCCACGGTGCGGGTGGCGTCGATGCGCACCACTGCCGGCCCCACCTTTTGGGCAACCGCGGCAATAAAATTGGAGGGCCGGACGGCGTCAGCAGGAGCAGCAGAATCGGCAGCCTCGGGGCGGGGCAGAAGGGATCCCACCCCCTCACTGGTCCGCTGCGACCAAGAGGCAAGGGGAGTTTGCTGCAGCCACTCCTGCCCCCTTGGCGACGACAGCCAAACTCCGTAGGCGAGGCCGCCGCTAAACAAAGCCATTGCCAGAAGTGTTTGCCGTAAAAGCCGCGCCATGATCCCTCCCACCGCTAAGCCCTATTGCCAAGAAAACGAATGCAAGCATGAGGAAGGCCTAGACCCAATCCGCTGACTAAGGCCAGCTTGGTTAACCCCGCCTCTATACCCTATCCTACCTGGCCCCCCGTTACCCTTTAGATGGGTGAGAGCCCTGTGCTCAACTTAGCAAATCTAGCAGGCAACAGCAGTGCTCAAACGCTCAATGACGATCGGCAATTTGGGCAAGATCCCCTCTTTTTTGCCCCAGGAGCGGGATCCGTGGCAGCGCCACCGCGCCTGGATGCAGTTAGCTCTAGAAGAAGCTAGGCAAGCGGGGGAGGCGGGCGAGGTGCCCGTGGCAGCTCTGGTGGTCGGGCCAGGGGAAGAGTTGCTGGCCCTGAGCGGCAACCGGCGGGAGCGGGATCGGGATCCCACGGCCCACGCGGAGATTTTGGCCCTGCGGCAGGCGGGGCAGCGCCTGGGCGATTGGCAGTTGCAGGGCTGTCGGCTGTACGTGACCCTGGAGCCCTGCCCCATGTGTGCGGGGGCGATCAGCCAATCGCGGCTGGCCCAGGTGATCTACGGTGCTGACGATCCCAAGGCCGGCGCACTGCGCAGTGTGCTCAACTTGCCTGCTTCTGCTGCCAGCTTCCATTGCCCAGAAGTCATCGGGGGGGTCTGCGAGGCTGAGTGTCGTCGTCTATTGCAGGAGTGGTTTAGCCGCCGGCGGGGGAGCTCTTGGTGAGGAGCGAGAACCCAAGAAGGTGCCTCTACAGGCAGTTTTTGATATATCGTCATAACGGGTTGGCCAGCCTTGCGGGCAATCGGGAGGTTTTCTGCTTCCAAGTAGTCTCGTGCGGAGGATAGGGGCTGTGCCTGAAAAGCAGTTTTCTGCTCCACTAGCTCGGCTAGCTGGCTTTCTGGTTTGGGCTTGGCTTTGCTTGACCTTCCCAGTTCAGGCGCGGGTGCTGCTGCGGGTGGGCATTGCCGTCAACAAGCCACAGGTTAGGCTTGGCAGCTCTACTCCGGCCCGTCTCCTAAACCCCCAAGGCCAGCTGCTAGCTGAGATCCCGGCCATGCAGCCCCTTCAGGCCATTCGGGTAGGCTCAGCAGTAAGCGTAGCTGGTCACCAGGCAGAGCGCCTCTATCTCCAGCCTACGGAGCCGGAGGGGCTGGTGTTCATTGACCAGAACTGGTACCGCGGCTGGGCAGAGCTGGTCCCCGGCGAGAGGGGAGTGATCGCCATCAATCAAGTGGGTTTGGAGGACTACGTTTCCAGCGTGGTGGGCAGCGAGATGGGTCACCGTTTCCCGATGGAGGCCCTCAAAGCCCAAGCCGTGGCCTCCCGCACCTATGCCCTCTACCATCGCAGTCGCCGTTCTCACCAGCCTTTTGACATCGGAAATGGCGTCGATTGGCAGGTCTACAAGGGGGTGGCGGCTGAATCCAACCGCACCCAAGCGGCGGCCCGCGAGACGGCTGGGCAGGTTCTCGTCCACCAGGGGCAGTTGATCAATGCCGTTTTCCACTCCTCTAGTGGGGGGCACACAGACGATGCCGGCAATGTTTGGCTGGAGTCGCGGCCCTACTTGCAGGGAGTGCCCGACTTCGATCACCACTCGCCCGTGTTTAGCTGGACGGCCACCATTCCTGCTCACCAGATCCAGCAGTTGGCCGACGGGATCGGTGCCATCCGCTCCATCGAGATCCTGCGCAGCTCCCCTTGGGGACGGGCCATTACCCTGCGCCTAGTGGGATCCCAGGGCAGTAAAGACATCAGGGGTAACGAGTTTCGCAAGGCCCTGGGGTTGCGCAGCACGATGATCACCATCAGCCCGCGTGGGGAGACAGCCACCACCGCCAGCCTGACTCCTGCTAGGGCAAGCTTCCCTGCTTTCTTCGAGATCCAAGGGCGCGGCTACGGGCACGGAGTGGGCATGAGCCAGTGGGGAGCTGCCGCCCTGGCTAGCCAAAACTACTCCTACCAACAGATCCTCAGCCACTACTACCGCAACACCAGCTTGGCCGTGGTGGAGGGACGCTAGGTTCAGTGGGAGCTCCTATCGAAAGAACTCATTGGGTAGCGAAGGCAGCTAAAGCTTTTCCGAGCTTGTGGCAATTACCCTCTGTTAACCGGATGCAGCGCCATCTCTCCAGACGGGCCGAAGACTGGCCAGTGGCCCTCTTTGAGGTTGAAAGCTGAGCTGCTGGGATAATAAAGGCTGAGGAAATCTGGCTTGGAGCTACTGCAGGTTGTAGAGATCCTGCTGAATCTAAAATCAGTTAGAAACGCTTACCAAGTACAATCAAACTCCGCCGCCCCAGGTATCTATCCTATGTCCCTTGCTGCTCTAGCCTCTGCTTTTCCCGAACGTTGCCCGGCCCTGCCGCCGGCGCTTGCCCCTTTGTGCGAGATTGCCCGCAACTACTGGTGGACTTGGAACCCGGATCACCTCACCATTTTCCGGGAAATGGATCCCGCCCTCTGGGAAAAAACCTCCCACAATCCAGTGCGCATGCTGGAGGAGGTTTCTTACTTGCGCTTGGCGGCCTTGGCCACCGATGTCAACTATCTCAACACCCTCAATCGGATGGTGCAAGCCTATCGCAAGTACATGGCAGCTGAGGATACCTGGGCCAAGCGCACCATGAAAACCTACGACTGGCAGCGCCCTATTGCCTATTTCTGCGCTGAGTACGGTCTACACGAGTCCTTGCCGATCTACTCCGGTGGCCTGGGCATGCTGGCCGCCGATCACCTCAAATCCGCCTCCGATCTAGGGGTGCCGATGGTGGGCGTGGGGTTGCTCTACCGCCAAGGCTATTTTCAGCAGCGCCTGGACATCAGCGGCTGGCAAGGGGAGCTCTACGAAGACTGTGAGGTTGACTCCCTGCCCCTAACGCTAGTGCGGCGGCCAGATGGCAGCCCCCTACTGGTGGAGCTGTCAATGCGGCAGCGGTTGGTCAAGGTGCGCGCCTGGCGGGTCGATGTGGGCCGGGTTCCCCTTTTCCTCTTAGACACTAACCTGCCGGAGAACGATCCTATTGACCGCTGGATCACCGCCCACCTCTATGGCGGGGGCACCGACACGCGCCTTGCCCAGGAGTGCGTCCTCGGCATTGGCGGGGTACGGCTGCTGCGCCAGCTGGGCTTGGATCCCATGGTCTACCACATGAACGAGGGGCATTCCGCCTTCCTAACCCTGGAGCTGCTGCGGGAGGAGGTGGCGCGGGGCACGCCCTTTGAGGCAGCAGAGGCCAAGGTGCGCGAGAAATGTGTGTTCACCACTCACACACCGGTGCCGGCTGGCCACGATGCCTTCAGCCCCAGCGAGATGGATGCGTTCTTTGCCTCTTTCTGGCCGCAACTAGGCCTGACGCGGGAGCAGTTTTTGGCTCTGGGAGCGCGGCGCGGCGGGGATCCCTGGGAGCCCTTCAACATGACGGTGCTGGCTTTGCGCTACGCACGTGCGGCCAACGGAGTAAGCCAGTTGCATGGTCGGGTCTCACGCCAGATGTGGCATGTGCTCTACCCAGAGCGCTCCGTGGATGAGGTGCCCATTGGCTCCATTACCAATGGGGTTCACGCCCGCACCTGGGTTGCTCCTCTTTTCTGGAACCTCTACAACCAATACCTAGGTCCCGACTGGCCCGAGCGGGTATCCGACCCGGAGCTGTGGGCCAAAGTAGAGGAAATACCTGATGAGGAACTGTGGCGGTGCAAAGAAGCCCTGCGGGAGCGGCTGGTGGCTTTTACCCGTCACCGGGTGTTGCGGGCGCGGCGCAGCCGCGGAGAGAGCAACGAGCGCATCCAGGCTGTCAACCAGTTGCTGGATCCCAAGATCCTGACGATTGGGTTTGCCCGGCGCTTTAGCACCTACAAGCGAGGAGACCTCATCTTGCGGAATTTGGAGCGGGTTACCCGCATCTTCACCAACAAAGAATACCCTGTGCAAATTATCTTTGCTGGCAAGGCTCACCCGCGAGATGAAGAGGGTAAGCGCCTCATCCAACGGGTGGTCGAGTGGTCAAATCGGCCTGAGGTGGCCCACAGGGTTGCCTTTATTGAAAATTACGATGCCTACGTCAGCCGCAACTTGATCCAAGGGGTGGATCTGTGGCTAAACACCCCGCGGCGCCCTCTTGAAGCCTCGGGCACCTCTGGGCAAAAGGTGGGCTTCAACGGCGGGCTCAACCTCTCGGTTTTGGATGGGTGGTGGCCTGAGGGCTACAACGGTCGCAACGGCTGGGCCATTGGACAAGCCATTGAAGGCCTAGATCCCGCCATCCAAGATGAACTGGATGCCAACTCCCTCTACGATGTGTTGGAGTACGAGATCATCCCCATGTTCTACGAGCGGGATGAAAAGGGGATCCCGCGCCGCTGGGTTGCCCGCATGAAGGAGGCGATCCGCACGCTCAACCCGGTTTTCAACACCGACCGCATGGTGGCCGAATACGTGGTGAAGATGTACGAGCCTCGAGCCACCGAAACAGAGGTGAGCCACCTCTTGTCGGGCTCGGCTGTTGTCGACTAAGGCAGCCTCCTCGAAAAACTTGAGATCCCTGCCTGGAAAGCAGGGATCCCCCACCTCGCCTCCAGCGAGAGAGACCTAAGCGTTGACGTTGAGGGCCACTGGCAAGCTCACTGGCTCCTCCTCAGATGGCAGCATCACCACTTCAGAGCTCTCGATGATTGCCTGTAGCTCTTCCCCGTCGATGGTTTCCGCCTCCACCAGGCGACGGGCAATGCGATCCAAGAGAGCGCGGTTCTCCCGGATGAGATAGGTAGCCCGCTGGTAGGCTTCGTTGACTAGACGCCGCACTTCCTCGTCGATAAGGGCTGCTGTCTCTTCGGAGAAGTCCCGCTCGGCAGCAATCTCGCGACCTAGGAAGATGTTGGCGTACTGGCGGCCTAGGGCCACATTGCCTAGGCGGTCGCTCATGCCAAAGCGAGTCACCATGTTGCGGGCAATACGGGCTACCTGCTGCAGGTCGCTGGCTGCCCCCGTAGTCACCTCCGCCTCGCCGTAAACCACCTCTTCGGCCACCCGTCCGCCTAGGGCGACAGTCATCATGTTTTTGAGATGAGCACGGCTAGTCAGGCCCATGTCGTCATCGTTGGGCACAAACCAGGTAAGGCCGCTCGCCTGGCCGCGAGGGATGATGGTGACCTTTTGGATGGGATCGTAGTTGGGCAAGAGGGCTCCCACCAGGGCGTGGCCCGCCTCGTGGTAGGCCACCAGCTCCTTGCGCCGCTCGCTCATGAGGCGATCCTTCTTCTCTGGGCCAGCCAGCACTCGATCCACCGCGTCGTTGATCTCGTCCATCGAGATCTCCGTGAGGTTGCGGCGGGCCGCCAAGATGGCTGCCTCGTTGAGCAGGTTGGCCAGATCTGCCCCCGTAAACCCAGGGGTACGGCGGGCTAACTTCTCCAAATCCACATCGGCGGCCAGGGTTTTGCCACGGGCATGCACCTTGAGGATCTCCAGGCGGCCTTGGAAGTCAGGGCGGTCCACCGTTACTTGGCGGTCAAAGCGCCCCGGTCGCAGCAGCGCTGCATCCAACACATCGGGTCGGTTGGTAGCTGCAATAACAATGACACCGGAGTTGCCCTCAAAGCCATCCATCTCGGTCAGCAGCTGGTTGAGAGTTTGCTCCCGCTCGTCGTTGCCACCTCCCAAACCCGCTCCCCGCTGCCGACCAACGGCATCGATCTCGTCGATAAAGACAATGCAGGGGGCATTTTGCTTAGCTTGCTCGAATAGATCCCGCACGCGCGAGGCCCCTACCCCCACAAACATCTCCACAAACTCGGAGCCAGAGATGGAGAAGAAAGGCACCCCTGCCTCCCCAGCCACAGCGCGCGCCAAGAGAGTTTTGCCGGTGCCTGGGGGGCCGACCAGCAACACCCCTCGCGGGATCCTCGCCCCGAGAGCGTTGTAGCGCTCAGGGTTTTTCAAGAAGTCTACCACCTCCGCCAGCTCCAGCTTGGCCTGGTCTACACCTGCCACATCGTTGAAGGTAACTTGGGTTTTCGGCTCCATCTGCACCCGCGCCCTCGACTTGCCGAAGTTAAGCGCTTGACTGCCAGGGCCATTCTGGGCTCGCCGTAGCAGGAAAAACAAACCCAGCAGCAGCAAAACAGGTAGAAGGAAGGTGCTAAAGATGCGCCCCAGCAAACCCTCATCCTGAACAGGGCGCACTGCCAGTTCTACTCCTTTGGCAAGCAAGGTGTTCTCAAAGTCGGGAGTGAGGGGGGGCAGATTGACCTGCACTCGAGTGGCGCGGCTGTTGATCTCCGCGTCAGCAATGGCAATTTGGCGGCCATCAGGAGTAACCTCAACCAAAACCTTGCTGACCTCGCCCCGCTCTACGCGGCTCATGAGATCCGAGTAGCTGATCTCCAGGCGCTCAGCCGGGCGGGTGCCGAAGAAGGTTGTGGCCAGCGAGATCAAGACGATGGCCAGCAAGGCATACAAGCCGGCACTCCTCCATTTTTTGTTTTTACTTTTCTGACTCACGGAAGTGTTTCCTCCCAAAGGGTGCTTTCTATCCAATGGTGCCTGGGCCCACTGGCAGACTATTAACTAATATTAACCTAGCTGAGAAGCCAGCGGAAATCAAATGGCACACCTTCTGCCGCTAGGCTTAAAAGCAAGCGAATGCCCTCCTGTATTCCTCTGGTATCCCGATGCTGACCCAACTGCGCCAATTGAGCCTGGCCGCCGACGGACGCTATCTCCGAGATGAGGAGATGCAGTTCATGGAGGCCTACCTAGCTTCTTTTGAGTTGCGGCTAAGCGCCTACCGCAAAATTCAAGCGGCGGAAGCCCAGATTGTCGGCGAGGTGGAGGCCAAGCTGCGCGCCTTGGATCCCTACTTGCTCATGCGGGGGATAGAGGACTTCAGCAACAAGTGGAAGGCAGACACAGTGCGGGTTTTGCGTCTTTCCGCTTTGGCCATGCTTTTGGACGATGAGCAGCGCTACAAGGAGCGATTCCTCTACTGGTTTCAGACCTTGATGCGGGCCTTTCGCACGCAGCGCAGTTGCGAGGCCACCTACCGCCTTCTGCAGGAGGTGATTGCCAAGTACCTTACCCCGGCGGAGTTTGCCTTAATCCAGCCAATTCTGGAAACCAACCGCACCCTGCTAGGTCTCTCCTAGGCAGGAGTTTCCGGCAAGGGGGCCGCCTCGATCAGCTCCAGTTCCTCCGCCTGCAGATGGGCGCGGAACTTGTTACCAAACTGCACCTGAAAGGGAAAGTTGGCGCTGACAGGGCGGCCATTCCAGTCCCGGATGACAGCTATTACTTCTCCCTCCATGCCCTTGAGGTCAAACGGTTGATTGCGATGTTCCGGGTGGTGATAGACAATCACGCTGGCGCGCACCCGTACTCGATCTCCAACTTTCATCCTTTGCTCTCCCGAAGAGGCAATTGTTCTGGAAATACTCTACCTCGATCCCTAACAAAGGCTGCAGAGTGTAGAGAAATGTGTATGGCGCAGTAGTTGCCTTCCTTGGGCTCGCAGTGGGGGATTGGCAGCTGCTACTAGGGTTTCGGGAAGAGCGGGGAAAGCGAGGAGGCATCGCTAGCCCAAGCTGGCTTTTCCTTCGGCTGGCTTGGCCTAAATCACTTCCTGTCGGCAGCGATTGCCAATGCCCCAGTCCCCATAGCATTCAAGTCGCTGCAGGTCGAATCAACAGCCGCCCCAGCCTTACTGCCTGCAACTCTGGAAAGGGGACGTGAAATCTCTCCATTGCCCTCTGCAGCTGGAGAAAATTGGAGTCCTGGTGGTTCGGTTTGGTTGATTCACATTGCTTTAGAAAAAGCTTTGCAAGCAGCGGAGAAGAAACCTCTCAAGCTATTTAGAGCTTTTCTCTCCGCTTAACACAAAAGTAGGATCCAAAGCCAGCAACAGTTGGGTGCGGCCTCGCGACTCCAGACGGTTTACTGCTGCCTGGATAACTTCAACCTGGTGGGCTCCCACCGCAGCCAGGCCGACGGAGAGGCCGTAGAGATCTTCTAGCGAATTGGTGGTGGCCACGACTCGGCCGTTGGGTTTGAGATAGTGCCAAGCAGCCTCTAGGATCTGGCGGAGGGGATGGCCCCCTTCAATGCAGAGGCGGTCGGGGGGCGGAGAAAGCTGATGCAGACACTCGGGAGCAGTGCCCTGGATAACTTGCACGTTGCTGAGGCCAAATTTCTGGCAGTTACTCTCGATCAAGCTGACCACCTCCGCATCGCGCTCGATGGCAATCACGCAAGCGCGGGGGCAGAGAATGGCCGCCTCGATGGCAATAGTGCCAGTGCCAGCGCCGATATCCCATAGGCAGTGGTCTTCTCCCAAGCGTAACTGGCTCAGCACTAGCACCCGCACCTCGCGGGGGCTCATAGGGATCCCCGGGATCCGCTCAAAGGCAGAGTCTGGAATGCCAGGGGTGCGGTAGGGCCAAGGAAAAGGGGTTGTCATTGCCAAAAACTGCGGCCGGGAAGGTAAGGAGACAGCTTGATCACCTAGCCACGCTTAGGGGGCAGCCCCTCCCGCCCCACAGCCCTTGTAAAGCTAAGGCAGGTTTTAAAGCTGATGATCGGACTCGAACCGATGACCTGCTCATTACGAGTGAGCTGCTCTACCAACTGAGCTACATCAGCAAGGAGGGCTCGGATTCCATTTAAGCGGAGCTAGGCACCGCCTGCCGCAAAGCCCTAACCCTACCTGGGAATTTTAGCGTATCCTGGCTTGGCTCGGGATCCCCAGGCCTTCAATCCCAGAGAAAGGCCTAAGGTCAACCAGGCCAGCCAGTCGCCTGTGCGCGTGTAGAAGGTTAGCTGGGATTGCCGCCTCACCTCTCCAGTAACCACTCCGCGCTGAAAAATCGGGCCCACGCGTTGTATTCGACCGGAGGGATCCACCACCAAGTTGCCGCCGGTGTTGTTGACAAAAACCACGCTGCGCCGGTTTTCAACCGCCCGAAAGACCGAAAGCCGGCCGTGGAGCAGGGGCCAGTGGCTGTTGCCAAACCAGCTGCTGTCGGAGATCACGATCAACGACTCCGCTCCCGCACGAGTTAGAGCTCGGCTGGGGGCCGGCAAGACGCTCTCCAGGCAGATCATCACCCCCAAAGGCCCAAACAGCTCTCCTCCTGCTAGCGGCCGATAGCCATCGGGAGAGGGCACGTAGCGGCCCGACTCGAAGTAGGGAAAGATCCACTGCTTGCCAAACCAATCCTGCACCTGGCCCTGGGCGTCGAAGAGGAGGGCTGTGTTGAAAAACCGCTGCTCCTCCGCTGGCAGATGTACCGTGCGGGGATCGGGCTCCGTTGCCCCGGTAATCAAGGCTCCTCCAGGGGGAAGGATGGCTCGCATCGGCTCGATCACATAGGGTTGTAGCGGGGTGTTCAGTAGGCGGGCTCGCAGCGCTCCTTCTGGCCAGATCACCAACTGGGCCCCCTCGGCCACCGCTTGGGCCGAAAGCTGGTGCAGCTCGCGGTAGCGCTGGCTGCGGTAGTCCCAACTGCGATCGGCTTCTAGCCAGGCCACCTGCTGCACCGTCCCCACGCGAAAGCTGGGATTCCCTCCTCTTGCCGCCAGGACATCGAAATAGGCCAGCCGCACGCTCCCGTAGGCCAAGACTGGCCCTGCTAGAGCCAGGCCGCAGGCCAAGATCCGCCAGAAATCCAGGTTTCTGCGCCCTGCACTCAGCACCCCCCGCAAGGAAAGCTGGGGAAGCTGGAGGGCCAACTGCCAGAGCACGCCGTTGACGAAGACCGCAAAAAAGGTCACCCCCCAGATCCCCGCCAGATCAGCCACTTGGATCCCCAGCGGCCAATCGAATAGCAGGGAGCCCCAGTGGAAGGGAATCGGCCAGCGGAGCAGGCCCAGCAGCCCATCTAGCCCTGTCCAGACCGTGGCCACCCCTAGGGGACGGGCCCAGGGGGGAAGCGGCTGGCTCAACTGCAAACTTAAAACGGTGGCCGTTGTGAAAAACAGAGGAATCAGGGGGGCCACCACCATTCCCCCCAAGACTTCCCAAGCGCTGAGCACTTGAAGGGAGAAGGGATCCACCCAGAAGGCGTACAGGCACACGCAAAACCACAGGCCATAGGCCAAACGCCACCGCCTCCACCCCTGTTGCTGTTCGCAGAGGTAAAACAGGGGTGCTAGGCCCAGTAGTGCCCCTGGGAACCAGTGCAACCAGCGGTTGGGGGATCCCAAGCACAGCAGCAAAACAGCTAGCCCTGCCAGCCAGCGGGATCTCCGGTCTTGGCGAACCGGTGGAAGCAAATCGGGGTGTTGAGGGAGGGAGGGCAGCTCTAGGGCCATTGGCAATGCGGAGGAATCCTTTGGGTGCTGCGGGCAGCAGCAAGAGCCGGCCTTGCTCGCATCCCCTCATCTTTCTATCCCAGCGGCCCTACCGCGGATACCACCGCTTTTGCCAGGCCCGCATTTGCTCAATCTCCGCCTGCTGGGTAGTGACAATGGCTGTTGCCAGTTGCCGAATCTCGAGGCGCTTGGATTTTTCCAGAGCCTCTCTAGCCATGACCAGGGCTCCTTCGTGGTGCTGGATCATGGCTTGCAGGAAGCGCAGGTCAAACCCAGGGTCAGCGGATCCCAGGTTGGTATCCATGCGCATGGCAGCAGCCATCTCCGGAGTCATGGCCATCTGGTGGCCCATCTCTTCATGCCCCATGACGGGATCCCGGGGAGCTTGCAGGTACCAGCTCAGCCGCCAGCCTTGCATCTGCTTGATTTCTTGGCTCTGGGCAGCCATGATATCCTTGGCTAACTGACGAATTTCCCGCTGCCGGGATTTTTGCAGGGCCTCCGCGGCCATGCTCACCGCTCCCTCGTGGTGGAGGATCATCGCATCCAGAAACCGCAGGTCGAAGGATTCGTCGGCAGGGCCTAGGCTTATCTGATGAGCTCTATGGATCGAGAGCTCCCCCTTCCCCTTGCTCTCATGAGCAGTTGCCTCCAGCTCCCTGCCAGCCCAGGAAGCCCCCAGGACAAACCCACCAGCCAGGATGAGAGCCCAGACAGTCAGGCGCATCGCCACTTCCCTCCGAGGACAACAGGCCAATATCCTACACCTTCCAATCTCCTCTGGAGTCAAGCCCTTTGGCGATCCTGGCGTCGCCCCTTCAGGAAGGGGGGGCAGGCTTCAACAACTGCTCCCCTTGCAGCATGCGAGCAGCAGCGCTGAGCAGCTCCTCCTCCAGGTAAGGCTTGGTGAAGTAGGCAGTGGCCCCCAGCTCCCGGGCTGTTTGCCGGTGTCGTTCTGCCCCCCGCGAGGTGAGCATAGCTACCGGAATATGCTTGAGGTTGCTGTCTGCCCGTATGCGGGAGAGCAACTCTAGGCCGTCCATGCGCGGCATCTCGATGTCGCAGAAGACAAGATCGCAGCGCAAGCCGCCACGCAGCTTTTCCCAGGCATCCTGGCCATCGCGGGCCTGCTCCACCCGGTAGCCCACCTTTTGGAAGGACATGGAGAGCAGCTCTCGCACGGTAATCGAGTCGTCCACAATGAGCACCGTGGTCTGATGGGTTTCCTCGGCCCTTGGCTCCTCAGCGCGACGCTCTGCCCAGAGGCGGCTGAGATCGCGACGGCGGCCTTGAGCCATATCCACCAGCTCGAGGACGTCCGCAATCGGCAGCACCCGCCCGTTCCCCAACACTGTTACCCCGGAGATTCCCGGCGGTTTGGGCACAGGGCCGCGCAGTTGCTTGATCACGATCTCCTGCTCTTCCACAAAGCTGTCTACCTGCAGAGCAAGGTACTGGCCCGCACTTTGGAGGACAACGATGGGAATGATACCCTCATCCTGGGTGACGGTATAGACCTCAGAGCGGCTGCGGCTGTGGCTGCGGCTGTAGGACAACAAGCTGGAGAGGGGCTGGAAGGGAAGACGCTGATCCCGCCAGGGAATGGTGGGCCGTCCCTGCTCATCAGGCTGCACGGCGTCGACGGGAACATCCAGCATCTCCTCCACGCCGTCGAGGGGGAAGGCAATCAGGGCCTTGTCGCTGACACACACCATCGCCTTGGAAATGCTCAGAGTGAGCGGCAGGCAGATGGTGAAGGTGGTGCCCCTGCCGCGCACAGAATCCACCTGAATGCTGCCGCGCAGTGCAGTGATGTTGCGCCGCACCACATCCAAGCCAACCCCTCGCCCAGCCAGATCGTCTACCTCGCTAGCCTCGCGGCTGCTGAAGCCGGGGTGGAAGAGAACCCCAAATACTTCGTCTTCGGTTGCTTCCTCTGACAGCAGCCCCAACCTTTGCGCCTTGGCCTTGACCTTCTCCACCGGGATCCCCGCCCCGTCGTCGGAGACGACAATGATGGCTTGGTTGCCCTGGTAGAAAGCCTTGACGGTGATCTTGCCCTCAGGGGGCTTGCCCAAGCGGCGCCGCTCTTCCGGCGGCTCGATCCCGTGCACCAGGGCGTTGTTCACCAGGTGGGTTAGCGGGTCGGAGAGCTCTTCCAGAATGGCCTTGTCGATAAGGGTGTCCCGGCCTTCCACCACCAGGCTGGCCTGCTTACCGGTTTTGAGGGAGAGGTCGCGAACAGCTCGGGGCAAGCGGTCGGCAATTTGCGCAAAAGGCACCATGCGCGCTCGGTTCAGGCCCTCTTGCAGTTGGGCAGTGACCTGCCGGAACTGGCGGGCAATCTGCTCCGCCTCATTCACCGCAAACTCAATATCGGAGGAAGACTCACGCACCCGCACAATGAGCTCGATAATCTCCTGGGCCAGGGCGTGGAAGGCCGTAAACTGGTCCATCTCCAGCTTGTCGAACTCCTGGCCTGTGGAGTGACCTACTCTGGCGCGGCTGGATCCCTCGCCGTTGCGACTGGAGCCCACTGCTGCCGTGCTCCTGCGGCCAGAAAACAGCGCTGCTTCCAGCAGGGAGCGGTCGTACTGATCCCGCATGCGCTGGCTCAGCTCCCCAAGCTGCTGGACACGGCTCAATAGGCCATCGAGAAATTGGCGCAGACGAGTTTGGTTTTGCTCTATGCTATTGCGAATGACAACCAGCTCTCCCACCAAGTTGTTGATGAAGTCCAGGTGACGCACCTCCACCCGCATTACAGAGCTACCTAGGGCAGCCCGCCGGCTGGCCGGTGTTGCTGGCGTAGCGGGTACTGCTGGGGTGGCTGCTGGAGCAGTAACAGCAGGGGGAGGAGGCGCAGCAGGAGCCTGGGGAGCGACCTCGAGGTCGCCTAGAAGGAATTCCAGTTGGGCTGCGAAGTCGCTGGCGGCTTCTGCAGGGGGAGCAGTAGCCTCTTCCAGCTTAGGAGTCACTGCTGGTTCAGCAGCATCCAAGAGAGCAGCCAGATCGTCCAGGCTGGGGCTCGAGGAGCCTTCTAATTCTAAAGCTTCTTCTGCCGGGGTCTGCATCTTGCCCTCAGCCACAGTTGCGCCCGGGGCAGCCAAGGGCTCATCCTCGGCAAACAGGCTTTCCAGTTGCCTGGCCAGGTCTTCCTCTGCTGACTGCAGAGCCCTACCCTCCTCTGCTACCTCTGGCGGAACTTCTGCAGCTAAGTTGCTTGCTGGCGAGGCTTCTAGGTCACCCAGGGAGGCTCCTTCCTGCGTGTCTGCCGCTGCGGCAAAGAACCGGCTCAGCTCCTCCAGATCGATCTGGCTGTCGCCATCGGTATCCACAGCCGATGAAGGTTCGCCAGCCCCCCTGCCCAGCTCTTCGGCCTCGGCCTCCTCGGCAAACAACGCCTCGAGACGGTTGAGAGAATCCTCCGAGAAAGAGGCAGCAGCTGCTGCAGAGGGCTCCTCTTCTGGGGCTGGAAACATCTGCTCCAGGAGCGCCCACTCTTCCTGGTTTTCTGGGGCCTCCACCGTCTCACTAGCCAAGAGCTCAGCCAGGCTCAGCTCAGCCGTGAAGCCCTGGGCTGCCGCAACCTCTGGCTCCTCGAGGCCTTCGGACTGCTCAGCTGCTTCCGACCAGACTGGCTCTGCTGCCCCAAGAAGATCCTCTAGGCTCTCCTCGGCAGGGGATCCCTCCTCGCCCTCTGCCCAAAGCTCCACCCTGGGAGTTGACTCCAAGTCAGGCAAGGGAGAACTCTCAACAGCCACCTCCCCCAGCTCAAACGGGGTCTCCACTCCGCCACTTGCAGCCGCAAAGTCGAGGCTCGCTGTAGGCCTTTCCGCAGGTGCTTGGGCCGTCAACTCCTCTTCGGTGACGTTCCAGAGAGCTTGACCTGTGTCCTCAGCCTCTGTCTGCTCAGCAGCGCCAGCCTCCGCTGTTGCTTCGCCCACCACTTCCGCAAACAGCGCTGCCAGATCCGCTTCCGCTCTCCTCTCTTCTGGGATGAGCTCCTCGAACGCTGCTGAGGAGAGTTCAGAGGCAGGAGGGATCAGCTCTGGTGGAAGTTCTTCGATATCGGATAGCTGTTCTGCGTTGGCAAACAGCTCCTCGAAGGCCAAGGAGACCTCTTCCTCTAGACTCAAGGGAGTGGCGTCGAAGTCACCTCCACCCACGGCCCAGTCGGCTTGTGGCACCCCCTTCTCCTGAAGCCAGTTCATCTCTACGGAGCCAGCAAGGCCTTCTTGGGCAAGGTCGGCGGCCGCTTGCCCGTCTTCCTCTATCCCCTTCTCGGCAGGCATCTCCGGCCGGCCTAGCTCTGGGTGTTCTGTTTCTTGGCTTTCGGCTTCTAGGGCTTCCTCTAACCCAGATTCTTGGCTTAGAGCCGGAGCAGAGAGGACGGCCTCGGGTTCGGCAGAGGACAGTTCTGACTCAGCCTCCTCAGCAACTGTCGGCACGCGGCGGAAGGCCAACAGCTCTGCAGAGGGCTGGATGCTCTGGGCTGATCCGCTAGCCAGAGCCTGGTGGCCCTGCTTGAGATCTCGCAACACTGGCAGAGCCACCTGCCGTAAATCTTGGGCAGGATCTGCCAAAATCTCCCCAACCAGGCGCGCTAGGGCTGTCCAGCCGCCCAGATCCACACCCTCGGCCTGCCCCACCTCTTGCAGGGATTGGGCGATGCTCTGCAAGGCGGGCCGCGTAGCGGGGTCGTCGGGCCGTTTGAAAAGCTCCAGCATCTGGCGCAGTAGGGCCGGGATCCGCTGCTGGATCACCACGTCCAAGGGATCAGGGGGTGCAGCCGGCGCTGCCGGGCGGGCCAGCTGCTGCAATTCTGCCGAGGCACTCACCTCCTCAGCCCTGCCTGCCAAGATCAACTGCTGCCCTTGCTTGAAGTCCCGCAGGGCAATCAACGCCAGCGTTCGCAGATCGGCATTGGGGTTGCCCAGCGCTTGCTCGAAAGTTTCTGTGAGCTGTTGCCAGCCTTTCAAGTGATGAGTTTGCCCGATTTGCTTGAGGACGGCATTTGCCTCCCGCAACTGCTCGCGCACGCCCGGCTGATCCCCTTGCTTGAACAGCTCCAACATCTGCCGCAACTGCTGCGGCACCACTTCCACCATCTCCTGCTGAAGGCTGCGAGCTGCCGACGGCGGGGCAACAGCCGGAGCGGGAATGGAGGGGGGGCCTTCGCCCAGAAGACTGCGAATGTGCTTTTCGGCCTCCTGAAAAACTGGCTCCAATCCTGCCAAAGTGGAAGCGCTGAACTCCTGGGTGAGGCCTTGGGGGCTCTGCAGCTCGCCCAAGAGCGCCGTCAGACCATCAAAGACCTGCAGCAGCAGTGTTTCCAGGTGCTGATCCACTGGCACCTCGCCCGGACGAGAGCGAAAGATGTTAAAGAAGTCTTCTAGGCGGTGGGCTGTTCGCTGAATGCTGGTAAGGCCCAGCATGGCTGCTCCCCCCTTGATGGAGTGAGCAGCTCGGAATAGCTCATTGATTTGCTCAGGGTCGCCGACCGTGTCCCGCAAGCTGAGGAGCCCTTGCTCGATAGTGGCCAAGTGGTCGCGGGCCTCTTCGATGAAATAGTTGAGAATCCGCTTTTGTGCTTCTTCATTCATGGCAGGAGGCTCCTCCTACGACCCACAGTTTTAGTAGTAACAAATTGGACACAGGAAAACTTGCCTCTGCGCTGATTGGCAGGGGGCTCCCAAGGAGACTCGGGATCCTTACTCCCTAGAGTGCCCGCGAACCAGGCAAATTTGCTCATTCATCTCCCACTCGGAAGCGACCCACGGAAGCTTGAAGCTCACGGGCAATGCCCACCAACTGCTGCAGCGAAGCAGCCACTTTCTGCGCCTCTTCGGATGTCTCGTTGGCTGTCAGCGCCACTGATTGCATGAGGTGGGCCACAGCGCGAGAGGTCTCTGTTTGTTGTACGGTAGCCTGAGAAATGGCCCGCACCAACCTATCAATCTGGTGGCTGACCTCGATGATCTCGTCCAGACTGTTTTTGGCCTGCTCAGCCCGCCTTGTTCCCTCGATCACCACCTGGGTTCCCTCTTCCATGGCTGTCATGACGTTGCTGGTCTCCGACTGGATCTGCAGCACAATCTGCTCGATCTCTTTCGAAGCTTTGGCGGCTCGGTCAGCCAGTTGTCGCACCTCATCGGCCACAATGGCAAAGCCCCGCCCCGCCTCGCCGGCCCGCGCGGCCTCGATACTGGCGTTGAGGGCAAGCAGGTTGGTGCGCGAGGCAATTTGTGAGATCAAAGCCACAATCTTGGAGATCTCCTGGGAGGATTCTGCCAAGCGTTTCACCTTGCGGGTCGCCTCTGCTGCCACTTCCCGAATCTCCAGGATGCTGGCCACCGTGCGATCCACGGCTTCTCCGCCTCGGGCAGCTGCTTCTGTAGCCTGGGCAGCGACATTGGCTGCCTCGCGAGCATTGCCAGCCACCTCCTGAATGGAGTCTGTCATCTCCTGAATGGAGTTGAGGGAGTTGGAAATCTCCTCCGCCTGGCGCAGGGCGTCGGCAGAAAGGTTGCGGGCAAAGTCCTCGCTCTGTAAAGCTGCATCGTTCACAGCGGCTGCGGCCCGCTTCACCTGAATCACGATGTCCCGCAGGCTGCTAATGGTCAGGTTGAAAGAGTCAGCAACAGCTCCGAGCACGTCAGCGGTAACCTCCGCCCGCACCGTCAAGTCCCCGCGGGCTGCCCCCTCCACATCGTCCAGGAGGCGGATCACTTGGCGTTGCAAGTCTTCCTTAGCCTGCCCCTGTTCAGCAGCCCGCTGGCTGAGGTCAGCAAAATGGGCCTCCAGGGCAGCAGCCATCCGGTTGAAGCTGTCGGCCAAGCGCCCCAGCTCGTCATCTCCTCTCGCCTCTGCCCGCACGGAATAATTCCCCTGGGCCAGGGCGGCAAAGTGTCCGGCCAGCTCTTGGGTAGTGGCGCGAAGGCGCTGGGCATGGCGGGAGGCAAGGACAGCCCCAACTCCTGTGCCAATGACCCCCCCGCCAACTACGCCGGCCAGCAGGCGGGCTCCACCGTTGGCTGGGATCCCTAGGCCAATGGCCAAGCCGGCAGCCAAACTGACCACCCCTTGCATCAGCGCCAGGGTCAGCTGATTGGCTGTCAGTCGGCTAGGCAGTTCCCCTCTAGGTATGCTGGGGAGAGGAACGGAGAGAGTCGGCAAGCTTTGTAGCGTTCTAGCCGTTTCTCCTGTCTTGCCCTCATCGGCGCCGAGGGCCGCCGGCTCGCTCCTGCCTGTGCCGGCCAGTTCGCGATCCAAGCTGTCCAACTCGTCAGGCTCAAAGAGCACCGTAGAGCCAGCGCTGGCTGTATCTTCGTCGGGGGCAGGGATCGGCTCGCTCATGGGGGCGGCCAATTCCGTCGGCAAGCTTTCTTCTAGGGATCCCCCTTCCTCAAAAGTGGGTAGAGAAAAGCCCATCTCCTCGGGAAAATCGGCACCGCTAGCCAATTGAGTAACAGCATCGCTTTCCAGATCTTGCGGCTGTTGCTCAAACTCGTTGAGGAAGGCAAAGTCGTCCTCGAGCATCGGCTCTGCCTGAGGTTGCTTCACACCCCCTCCCGTTGTTTGAGGAGTCGTGGGCAGGGGCTGAGAGGAGCCCAACAGGGCTGCTGGCTCCACTGAGAGTCTCGTCTCGAAAGGTTCGGCAAATTCTCCAAAGCTGTTGCTCTCCGCAGCAAGGGGATCGGCCCCAGCTTCTCTCCTCTCCTCAAACGCAAACTGGGAAAAAGGATCCGACTCCTCCAGTTGAGCAGCAAACCCCTCCCGAGGCTGAAGCTCGTCCTCCTGCGGTAAAGGGGGAGCCTCTGCTAGCTCCGGCGCCACCTGCAACAGCTCCTCCAGGCCCCTACGGGCTGCTTCCAGATCCTCAGGATCGCTGGCTGTTTTGAGGATGGTATCGTAGGTATGGCGGGCTTCCCGCAGTTGCCCCGCTTGCTTCTGGGCCGAAGCCAGCAACAGCTTGACCGCCGTATCCTGAGGTCGAGCAGCGGCCACCTGGCTGAACAGCCGCACTGCCTCGGCGTAGTCCCCCTGCCAAAAGGCAACCATTCCCTCAGTGAAGTCTCTCTGATTGTTTGCGCTGGAAACCATGGCTCCTCCCTTCCCTGCTTGGCTACCTCTGGGACTGCTTTAGCCTCAATGCACAGAACTCACCCCACACCAACCCCTCAAAGTCGCTAGGTCGCCATAAAGCTGTAGTACCTGGTCATGGACTGCTTTTCCCTTCCAACCCTGAAGCTTTGGGGGCAAGAGCTAGTGCAACACATCCCCAGCAAGCTTGGGGCAAATCTCTTGGGAACAGGCTCCAAGCTGTTTCCCCTGTCTAGGGAGCAATCTCGATAAGAACTATACATCCTCCTTTTCCTGGCGAACTTATAGGCGGCTCCTCATCAGCCCCAACGATTAGATTTCAGGATGGCCGACGGATCCAGGAACGGCAAGTGAGCCCCTGTCTCTGGCATCACCCATTCTCCGCGCAAGAAGGGAGCTAGCGACTCAGGAGCCTTCTGAACAGGTTGCAGCGATTCCGTCTTGAGCCACTCCATGCCCCCAATGGAGTCCACAGCCAATCCCATCAGCAAATCCTGTTGATCCATCACAGCCACTACAGGCAGCTCGGCACGCTCAAGATTGAGGGGGGGACTGATCCCCAAGAATTGCCCCAGGTCTGCAACCCAGATCACTTCACCCCGCAAGTTGAGTGTGCCCAGCAAAACCGGTACCACATTGGGCATGGGGGTAATCTTCTCAGGGCCAATGCTCATCACTTCCACAATTGATACTGCCGGCAATGCAAATTCTTCGCCGGTAGCAACCTTGAATTTCAGGAATAGCTCACCTTCAGGAGCCTCAATTTCTCTCAATTCCTGGGTTTCGTCCCCCATCAACAAGTCCAGATCCCCCACCATGATGCTCCCCCCTGTGGATGGTCCTGTGGAGAGGTGGCCACCGCTCCCTTGCTCAGAAAGCAGGCTAGCCTCTTAGTAATCGCTTAATCGTACCCACCAGTTCCTGGGGCTGAAAAGGCTTGGCGACATAGGCATCTGCTCCCTGGCGCAGCCCCCAGTAGCGGTCGGCTTCCTCACCCTTGGAAGAGCACATGACAATTGGAGTGTTCTGAGTAAGCGGGTCAGCTTTGAGAAGACGGCACACCTCGTAGCCGTTCATGCGGGGCAGGACGATGTCCAGCACAATCAGGTCGGGTTTGTTCTGCTTTACCGCCTCTACAGCTTCCACTCCATCTTCCACGGTCATGACCTCGAAGCCGTTTTCCTGCAGCAGCTTACTGATCATCTCCCGCTGGGATTGGCTATCTTCTACCACCAAAATGCGACTCATTTTTGGCCGGTCTCCTTGATCTCTTAACCATTAACCTAATTGGTGGAGCAAAGACTCCGCAGACATGTCGGGTGCTTTCATTTCCTTTCACCGGAGCACTTCGTAGCCGTTCCTGCGTGGCCTCCAGGTAGGTAACTGGTTATCCACTATCACTTTGACCATCGCCTGCACCCCCCAGCCATTGGCCTGCTGCGACTGAAGCCTATTGCTCAGCTCTGGGGCTGTGGGCCAGCCGTGCTACCCCTATTGTTTCGATGCGGCATTCCTCCGTCCGGTACTCCCTCTCCCGTTTGATCCTATTCGCCGCCCTGTTTGGGAGGTGGGCCCACGTAGGATTCGACGACGGTCAGCAACTCCTTCTCAGAAAAGGGCTTGCCCAGAAACTCGTTGGCCCCCGCCATGCGGGCTTTAATTCGGTCAGAAAAACTATCCTTGCCGGTGAGCATCACGATGGGGGTTTCATGGAACTGGCTGGATTTGCGCAACATGGCGCACAGCTCATACCCATCCAGCTTGGGCATGGCCACATCGCAGAGAATCATGTCCGGGTTGAGGAGAAACACCTGTCCCAGAGCTTTGAGGGGGTTGCCAATGGTGGTAACCTGGTAGCCCTCGTTTTGCAGGATGAACTCCACGGTTTTTTGGATGGCCATGGAATCGTCGATGCAGAGGATGTGAGCAGGCTTGTCGCTAGGTTTGAGGGGTCTACTAGGCTTGGGACCAGCAAGGGGGACAGGCTCGGACAGGTGGATTGCCCCCTGCTGCACATAGGGATAGAAGGCTTTGGCCACTAGCAGGATGTCTCGGCCCAGGTAGCGGGCCATCTGGCGAATGCTGGTTTTGCCGTCCGACCACTCACTCAGAGCTTTGAAGACGGCGGCTGGCAGGGTTTGCTGGAGGGGCAGGGGGTTGACGATGGTGGGGGCTTGGTTGGGAGTCTGGATATAGGGATGCAGCTTCTTCCACTCCTGCACTTGGGTCACCATCTCAGTGAGCAGGGAAGTGACCGGGAAGGTGGTCAGTTGGGGGGCCAGAGGAGGGCCAGCCTCGAAAATAAAGGAGCCGTGGTGAAGGCTGAGCAGATCAAAGAGGACTTCCCGCACCATGCCCAGAAGGATTTGCTTGCCTTGGTTGGGGTTGAGCTTGTGGTTTTCCAGCAAAGACCAGAGGCGGCTGTACTCGGGGATGTTCACCGCTGCTTTGGGTGGCATCTGAATTTCGTCTAAGGCAGCTTCGAGCTGGAAGCGGCGCAGGTAGTCCCTGAGACGAGCAACGTTGCCTTCGCCTTCAGAGGCATAGATGATTCGCCCATTGAGGAAAAAGATGAACCAGTAGAGGGAAGGGTTTGCCTCCACGACAAGTTCGCCGGTGCGCTGGCCCAACTCGATCAGCTGGAGAATGCTGCGGATATCGATCTCTTGGAGTCTTCCCTGCATGGGATCCCTCCCTGCAGTCAGCAAGATACGACCATTATGGCGCTAGTCTCCAACGGCTGCCTGTAGGACTATCTTGGAAATGGAGTTAAAGTTTTAAGAAGCTGAGTCTAAGGTTAGAGCCGAGCGCCTAAATCCCCGTTGGGCTCCGAATCCCCTAGTTCCTGCAAGACGTATGCTGCCGATATTCGCTGCCTGGGTGCTAGGTCCGCTGTTGGCAACCTACACCGTGCTGTTTGTGCTGCGCATTTTCCTGTCCTGGTATCCGCAACTGGATACTTCCCGCCTTCCCTACTCCCTGGTGGTCGGCCTAACCGAGTTTCTGTTGCGCCCGACACGCCGCCTGATCCCGCCTCTGGGGGGTGTAGACATGGCGCCTGTGGTTTGGGTGGGCCTAGTAACCCTGTTGCGGGAGCTGTTGCTGGGGCAGCAGGGTCTGCTAACGATGGCCCTACACCCGTCTTTCTAGGGCTTTTGTAGGAGAGGGAGCCGCTGCTGGAAGGGTTGTTGGACATTGGCTCCTTCTCGCCTCTCCTCCTGAGCCTGTTTCAGGTGCCGAATTAGCTCTGGCACCACCTGGTAGAGATCCCCCACAATGCCGTAGTGGGCGAATTTGAAGATGGGGGCGGAGCTGTCCTTGTTGATGGCGATGATAAGCTGGGACTTGTCCATGCCAACTCGGTGCTGGATGGCTCCCGAGATGCCACAGGCAATGTAGAGCTGGGGACGGACCGTTTTCCCCGTTTGGCCTACCTGGTGGGCATAGGGGATCCAGCCGGCATCGACAGCCTTGCGAGAAGAGCCAACGGCGCTGTTGGGGAAACAGGCGGCTAGCTCCCTCATCAGCTCAAAGCCTTCCGCGCATCCCAGGCCGTAGCCGCCTGCAACGATGACTTTGGCGCGGCTGAGATCCACTGCCTGGGAAAGGTTGCGCACCGTTTCCACAATGTGCAACTTTAGATCCTCCGGCTTCAGGTTAACCGGCACCGGGATCACCTCCCCCTGGCGAGATCCGTCCCACGGCAGGGGCAGCATCACCCCAGGGCGCACCGTGGCCATTTGCGGATTCTTCCAAGGTCCAAGAATGCGGGCTTTGAGCGATTCGCCAAAGCTGGGCCGAATGGCGTACAGGCAGGCGGGGAAGAAGCCAGCCTTGCTGGGATCTCTGCTGTTGGTGTACTCAAAGGGGCCGATGTCCAGCTCGGTGCAATCGGCGGTCAAGCCCGTTTCCAGGTGGGCTGCCAAGCGGGGGGCCAAGTCGCGGCCAGTGGTGGTGGCGCCAAATAGCAAGATGTGGGGCGGCTGAGGCCAGCTTTTGATGAGATCCACGATGACGCGGCGGTAAGGCAGAGTGCGGTATTGAGCCAGCTCTGGATGATCGGCAATGAAGACTTGATCCGCCCCGTGGCCGATGAGAAGGGAGGGCAAGTGGGCGATGTTGTGCCCAAGGACCAAGGCACTCAGGATCCCTCCTAGCTTGTCCGCTAGCCGTCGCCCCGCTCCTAACAACTCCAGAGCGATGGGCTGTAGCTCCCCGTCTACCTGCTCGGCAAAGACCACTACCCGCTTGCTATCCATAAGTTGGGACTCCTCTTGGGGTGGGGAAGCTAAGAGGTCAGGGTGTAGCGGAACAAGTCAACGGCTTGGGTGAGTTGTTGCACCAGTTGGGGCAGCGGCTGCCCCTGAAAAACTTGACACCGGCCGCCCATCTCCCCAACTTTTTCGGTAGCGGCCACAATGGTCGGGGATCCCTTGAGGCCACAGCGGTCTGGATCGGCCCCTATGTCGTCTAGGCTAAGAATCTGGATGACCTCAGCCCGTGCTGCCTCGTCCCGCATGAGCCGCTGCACCCGCTGCATGCCGCGCAGGGTAGGGTAGGCCAAGCGTCGCGCTGTGTTGGCCACTGTAACCAGAACCGGCAAGGGCACCCTTACTGTCTGGGATCCTCCTTCGATAGCCCGCCGCGCCACCAAGATCCCCTCTTGGATCTCGAAGGCCTCGCAATAGGTAACCTGAGGGATCCCCAGCCGCTCCGCCAACTGGGGCCCCACTTGGGCTGTATCGCCGTCGGTGGTCTGGAGCCCGCAGAAGAGGATATCCGGCTGGCCCGCATACCGAACTGTCTGGGCCAAGGTGTAGGCAGTGGCCAAGGTATCGGAAGCAGCGAGGCGGCGATCGGTTATCAGAATGCCCCGATCCACGCCGTGGGCAATGGCCTCGTAAAGTACCTCGATGGCTGGCGGTGGCCCCATGGTGATTGCCGTCACCCTGGCCCCGTGCTGGCGTTTGGTTTGTAGAGCCGCTTCCAGGGCATAGCGATCAAAGGGGTTTAACGTCCGCTTGGCCTTGGCCCGGTCGATGGTGCCATCGCTGTTGACGCCCGTTTTGCTGTTAGGATCGGGCACTTGCTTAATCAAAACAAAGGTCTCCACGGGCCCTTGTCCCCTACTGATCTCCTCTAAGGTAGAAGGGATTTCCTGTCTCACGAAACTTATTCAGCTTTTTTTTGGGATCACTACCAGCTTTAGTCAGCCGTTACTTGTTGTTACCGTTTATCTGTTGCTAGCAGCCTTTTGGCGAGCCCAATCGGCAAGCTTACTAGACCTTGCCAAGCCGATGGAGTTAGCCTGCTTAATTTCACTGGAAGACAAAGTTTCTTGTCTACAGGTAAAGTGCCGGTGGTTACAGTCAGCATTAAGTAGCAACAGACTTCACGCCGTAACTTTGGCGGTGGCTGAGGTGAAGGCCCCTGAACGCCTCTTGCGCAGCGCGGGGCAATCAAAACAAGAGGTGTAGCCGCAACTGCTTCGTGGCAAGGCAGACTGCTCTCATCCGTTGGAAATTGCCATCCTCGAGACACTAGGATTTTGGTCTTCACTCCCTAGAACCAGCCCGGCTGGAGCAGAGAGGAGGCAGTTGTGTCAAAATCAAGAGACGCGCTGGTGCCCAGTTGAGCTTTCGCAGAGTTGTCTTGGTACCCTCAGCCATGGTCACCCAGTCCCTATCCACCTCCCTGATTCGCTTTCTCACCGCTGCCGTAGCCGAAAGCATTCAACGGGCAGCCGCAGCAGGGCAACTGGGATCCTTGACTCCCGAGCGGGCAGCCGGCGTGGTGCCAGTTGTTCAGATCCCCAGCGATCCTCGCTATGGCGATTACGCCTGTCCCACTCCCTTGGGAATGGCCAAGCTCTGCCGCCTAGCGCCGGCTCAGATCGCTCAAACTCTGCGAAAACACCTGGATTTGCCGGATATTGAAACTGAGGTGGCAGGGGGAGGGTACCTCAACTTTCGGCTTGGGGATCCCTTTTTGGCCAGGCGACTGCAAGAGTTGTTGAGGTTGGGGGACGACTTTGGCAAAACCGCCAGTCCTCATCCCGAGCGCATTTTGCTGGAATATGTTTCTGCCAACCCAACAGGGCCGCTGCACGTAGGGCATGGCCGCTGGGCGGCGGTTGGCTCCACCCTGGCTAACCTGCTGCGCTGGACAGGCCACCAAGTGGAGCGGGAGTTCTACATTAACGATGCCGGCAATCAGATGCGGCTCTTAGGTCAGTCTCTAGAGGTGCGGGTGCGGCAACTCCAGGGCGAAGAAGTGGCTCTGCCAGAGGACGGCTATCACGGCAGTTACTTGATCGATATTGCTCGGCGGCTGCTGGAGCAAGTGCAGGCTGGGATCCGCCCTCTGCCAGCCAGCCTAGAGGAATACATAGAGTTTGCTTATGAGGAAATCCTGGCCTGGCAAAAGCAGACCCTACAGCAGTTGCGCACCGAGTTCGATCACTGGTTTAGCGAGCGCCGCTTGCATACGCCAGATCCCCAGACGGGCCTGAGCGCTATCCAGCAGGCTTTGCAAGAGCTGCAAGAGCGCGGTTTTCTCTATAGGGCTAGAGCGCCGCGAGGCGAGGATCCCAAGCTAGGGGCCGAGGAGGCCGTTTACTTCAAAACCCAAGAATTTGGCGACGACAAGGATCGGGTGGTGCAGAAGGCTGATGGCTCGTTTACCTACCTAGCGGCTGATATCGCTTACCACCGCGACAAAGTCCGGCGGGGCTACCAGCGGCTGATCAACATCCTTGGCTCGGATCACCATGGCTATATTGGTCGCCTGAGGGCAGCGGTGGCGGCCTTCAACCCAGAGGTGAAGCTGGAAATCCTGATTGGCCAATTTGTCAAGTTGTTTAAAGCTGACCCGGAAACTGGAGAGAAGGTCGAAGTGCGCATGTCCAAGCGCACTGGCAATTTTGTTTCGCTAAACGATCTCATCGAAGATCCAGAAATTGGCGTGGGGGTCGACGCAGCGCGCTGGTTTTTGCTCAGCAGCAGCATGGACAGTCCCATCAACTTTGATTTGGATTTAGCTGTCAAGCAAACTTTCGATAACCCAGTGGTCTATGTCCACTACAGCCACGCCCGCTGCTGTACCCTGTTGCGGCGGTTACAGGAGGAAGAAAAAGTGAAACTAACTGACGAAGTTGCCCTGACGGAGCAACGAAGACTGCCCTACAGAGAACCCGAAGAGCGAGCCTTGCTGTTGCGCCTGTTGGCTCTGCCGGATGAGCTGATTGCCGCTGCCGAGGAGCGCGCCCCGCATAAAATCATCCGCTATGCAGAAGCCGTTGCTGCCGATTTCAACAAGTTTTACGACAACTGCCGCATTTTACCTCTCTTGAAAGAGGATCCCCTCTTGGCGCAAGCCCGCATTCAACTAGTGCAAGCTACGCGGCAGGTCTTGTTTAACGTGCTCACTGGCATCCTCGGCCTAAGTGCCCCCGAGTCCATGTAAAGCTTGACCGAGTTCCTATCCAAGGTTCGAGCAGTAAAAAAGGGATCCCACTTATAGGGATCCCTGAGTTGCTTTAGCTAGGCAGTTAGCCCGACAAGGAAGCCGTCGAGGCGATGAGGAAGGCCGCGTAGGTCAGCACGTACCCCACTGTGAAGTGAGCTAGACCCACCAAGCGCCCTTGCACAATCGACAGGGCCACTGGCTTATCCTTCCAGCGGATCAAGTTAGCCAAGGGAGTGCGCTCATGCGCCCACACCAAGGTCTCGATCAGCTCTTGCCAGTAGCCGCGCCAGGAGATGAGGAACATGAACCCCGTGGCCCACACCAAGTGGCCGAACAGGAACATCCAGGCCCAAACCGACAGGTTGTTCATCCCGTAGGGGTTGTAGCCGTTGATCAACTGAGCGGAGTTGGCCCAGAGGTAGTCCCGCAGCCAGCCCATGAGGTAGGTGGAGTTCTCGTTGAACTGGGCGGTGTTGCCGCTCCAGATCCCCAGGTGCTTCCAGTGCCAGTAGAAGGTGACCCAGCCAATGGTGTTCAGCATCCAGAACATGGCTAGGTAGAAAGCATCCCAGGCCGAGATGTCGCAGGTGCCGCCCCGACCTGGCCCATCGCAGGGGAAGCTGTAGCCGAAGTCTTTTTTGTCCGGCATTAGCTTAGAGCCGCGGGCATCCAGCGCCCCTTTGACCAGAATCAACGTGGTAGTGTGCAGGCCTAGGGCAATGGCGTGGTGCACCAGGAAGTCCCCAGGGCCAATAGGCAGGAAGAGGAACCCATTGGGGTCGTTAATAGCTTGCAGCCAGCCTGGCAGCCACACGTTGCCGTGGTTGGGCCAAGCAGTGGAGGCAATGCTGTTGGGATCCGACAACAGCACGTTCATGCCATAGAGCATCTTGCCGTGGGAGGCCTGGATGAACTGGGCAAACACCGGCTCGATCAGGATCTGCTTCTCCGGCGTGCCGAAGGCCTGCATGACGTCGTTGTGGACGTACAGCCCCAGCGTGTGGAAGCCCAAGAACAGCGACACCCAGCTCAGGTGGGAGATGATCGCCTCCTTGTGATCCAGCACCCGCGCCAGCACGTTGTTCTTGTTGGCCTCGGGATCGTAGTCCCGCACCAGGAAGATGGCTCCGTGAGCAAAAGCTCCTACCATCAAGAAGCCAGCAATGTACTGGTGATGGGTGTAGAGAGCCGCCTCCGTGGTGTGATCCATGGACATGAACACGTAGGGGTTGAGGGCGTACATATGCTGGGCCACCAGCGAGGTCACCACCCCCAAGCAGGCCAGAGCCAGTGCCAATTGGAAGTGCAGGGAGTTGTTGACCGTGTCGTAGAGGCCCTTGTGCCCTTCGCCCAGTAGGCCCCCAAAGGGAGTGTTCTTGGGTGGGTTATGGGCGCCCAGGATCTCGCGGATGCTGTGGCCGATGCCCCAGTTGGTTCGATACATGTGGCCAGCCACAATGAAGAGCACGGCAATGGCCAGGTGGTGGTGGGCCATGTCCGTCAACCACAGAGACTGGGTGTTGGGGTTGAAGCCGCCCAAGAAGGTAAGGATGGCCGTGCCCGCCCCTTCTGCAGTGCCCCAGACGTGGTTGGCCGTGTCTGGGTTCTGGGCGTACACCCCCCAGTTGAGGGTGAAGAACGGCTTCAGGCCCGCTGGGTGGGGCAGGGTGGTGAGGAAGTTGTCCCAACCTACGTGCTGACCGCGGGACTCGGGGATGGCCACATGGATCAGGTGGCCCGCCCAAGCCAAGGAGCTGACGCCAAACAGGCCGGCCAGGTGGTGGTTGAGACGGGCTTCGGCGTTCTTAAACCAGCTCAGGCTGGGGCGGAAGCGAGGCTGTAGGTGCAGCCAGCCAGCAAACAGGAACACCGCTGCTAGTAGCAGTAGGCCAATGGCGCCGGCGTAGAGATCGCCGTTGGTGCGTAGGCCAATGGTGTTGAACCAGTAATAGAGGCCAGAGTAGGCAGCATTCACAGGGCCACCGCCACCAGGTTGGGTGAAGGCCTCCACTGCCGCCTTGCCAAAGTGGGGATCCCAAATGGCGTGGGCAATAGGCGTGACGCCGGTGGGGTTGGCCACCCATTGCTCATAGTTGCCCTGCCAGGCGATGTGGAAGACGTTGCCAGAGGCCCACAGGAAGATGATCGCCAGATGGCCGAAGTGAGTGGCAAACAGCTTTTGGTAAAGCCGCTCCTCCGTCATGCCATCGTGGGTCTCGAAGTCGTGGGCGGTGGCGATGCCATACCACAGACGTCGAGTAGTGGGATCGCTGGCCAGGTCTTGGCTGAATTGGGGAAAACGAGTTGCAGTGGTCATGATTGTCTCTTCCTCCTTGCCTTAGCCGAGTGCGGCAAACCGTGCCAGGAAGAACGCCCAAGTGGTCACGATTCCGCCCAGCAGGTAGTGGGCCACACCGACCGCCCGCCCCTGGATGATGCTGAGGGCGCGAGGTTGAATGGCCGGAGCAACTTTCAGTTTGTTATGGGCCCAGACGATGGACTCGATCAGCTCCTGCCAGTAGCCACGGCCGCTGAACAGGAACATTAAGCTGAAGGCCCAGACGAAGTGGGCGCCCAAGAAGAGCAGTCCATAGGCCGACAGCGCCGAGCCATAGGAGTTGATCACCTGCACCGATTGGGCCCACAGGAAGTCCCGCAACCAGCCGTTGATGTTGATAGCGCTGGCCGCAAAGTTGCCTCCGGTGAGGTGCTCAATCGTGCCGTCCGGGTTGACGGTGCCCCAGATGTCGCTCTGCATCTTCCAACTGAAGTGGAAGATCACGATCGAGATGCAGTTGTACATCCAGAACAGCCCTAGGAACACGTGATCCCAAGCGGAGACTTGGCAGGTGCCGCCGCGGCCTGGGCCATCGCAGGGGAAGCGGAAGCCCAGCTTGGCCTTATCGGGGATCAGGCGAGAAGAGCGGGCAAACAGCACCCCCTTGAGCAGGATCAGCACCGTGATGTGGATGGTCATGGCGTGAATGTGGTGAACCATGAAGTCCGCCGTGCCCAGCACCATCGGCATCATGGACACCTTGCCACCCACAGCCACCACATCACCCCCAAAGATGGGGCTTACCGAAGCGCCCACATAGGGAGCAGTGCTAGCGATGGCCTTGGTGTGCAGAGATTGAATCCACTGGGCAAAAATGGGCTGCAGCTGGATGCCCGTGTCCGAGAACATGTCCTGCGGACGGCCCAGGGCCTGCATCGTGTCGTTGTGAACGTAGAAGCCGAAGGCGTGGAAGCCTAGGAATAGGCACACCCAGTTCAGGTGGCTGATGATGGCGTCGCGGTGGCGGATCACCCGATCCAAGACATTGTTGCGGTTCACCGCCGGGTCATAATCGCGAACCATGTAGATGGCCCCGTGGGCAGCGCCGCCAACGATAAACAGGCCCCCTATCCACATGTGGTGGGTAAATAAGGAGATCTGGGTGGCGTAGTCAATGCCCATGTAGGGGTAGGGGTTCATGGCGTACATGTGCTGGGCCACGATGATGCTCAGGGATCCCACCATGGCCAGGTTGATGGCCAGTTGGGCGTGCCAAGAGGTGGTCAGCACTTCGTACAGACCCTTGTGGCCCTCGCCCGTGTAGGGGCCCTTGTGGGCTTCCAGGATCTCCTTAATGGAGTGGCCAATGCCCCAGTTGGTGCGGTACATGTGGCCAGCCACGATAAAGAGCACGGCGATGGCCAGGTGGTGGTGGGCCTGATCTGTCAGCCAGAGGGCGCCCGTTTGCGGATCCAGACCACCCTTGAAGGTGAGGAACTCCGCGTACTTGCCCCAGTCCAAGGTAAAGAAAGGCACCACCCCGCTGAAGAAGCCCCAATCCACGCTGGGGAACATCTCCTTCATCAGGGCCGGCTTGAGGATGAATTCATGGGGCAGAGGGATCTGGGCCGCCGGCACGCCAGCATCCAACATCTTGTTGATGGGAATGGCCACGTGGATTTGGTGACCAGCCCAGGCCAGCGCACCTAGCCCCAGCAGGCCCGCCAGGTGGTGGTTGAGCATCGACTCTACGTTTTGGAACCACTCCAGCTTGGGAGCCCGCTTGTGGTAGTGGAACCAGCCAGCAAACAGGCAGAGGGCGGCCATCACCAAGCCGCCAATGGCCGTTACCAGGAGCTGAAACTCATTGGTGATGCCGGCAGCCCGCCAGAGGTGAAAGAGGCCCGACGTGATGCGGATCCCTTCAAAGCCGCCGCCCACATCACCGTTGAGGATCTCCTGGCCAAAAATGGGCCAGACTACCTGGGCGCTGGGCTTGACATTGATGGGATCAGCCAGCCAAGCGGAGTAGTTAGAGAACTGAGCGCCGTGGTAGTACATGCCGCTCAGCCAAACGAAGACCACCGCCAGGTGGCCGAAGTGCGCCGAAAAGATCTTGCGAGAGATGTCTTCTAAGTCGCTGGTGTGACTGTCGAAGTCATGGGCAAGAGCATGTAGGTTCCAGATCCAGGTCGTGGTCTTGGGCCCCCGCGCCAGGCTGCGATCGAAGTGCCCTGGCTTGGCCCATTTCTCAAATGAGGTGGGAACTGGATCGATATCAACCGAAACCTTGACTTTTGGCTCTCGCTCCTTAGGTGTAGTTGTCATCAAGAACTCCTCTCTTGCGACCAGGAACGAAGCACCCCCGCCCTAGCAAAACTGGGGATTCTCCCCTGGGCGGGACTTACCTGGCATTATAGGTCAGCCTCTGTAAACCCCCTGTCGCTTCACAATAATTAAACTCAGGAGCCAGGCATCCCCTCCCACCTGAGGGATTACGGCAGGCTGGGGATCTCTCCTTCGCATAGTTGTGTAACGGACTTTCAGCTCGCGGAAAGAGCTGGCCCGGATGGATCACTCAGTTTCAGCGGCTAGCCCAGCAAGGTCGTTTAGCCTCCTGTAAATCTGGTTCTAAATCGCGGTCTGGCAGCAGAAGGGCAGTGCCTACTCCAGCGGCGCGAAGTCGAAAATTGCGGGGCAGGGATCCCTCAAGATCCGTTTGCTAAACTGTGAGCAATTTGCTGACAAGCTCTGGCGATGGCCACTTCTGCCTGCACCTTTTTGCATTTGGCCGATGTGCATCTGGGCTGCGACCGCTACGACAGTCCAGAACGGAGCAAAGATTTTTTCTTGGCCTTTCGGGATGTGGTGCGCCGCCATGCCATTCAGAAGCGGGTAGACTTCGTCCTCATTGCTGGCGACCTGTTTGAGCATCGACAAATTCAGCCGGGGGTTCTCAACCAAGCCCAGCTTGTCTTGCGGGAGCTGAAGCAGGCAGGGATCCCGGTTTTGGCCATCGAGGGCAACCACGACAGTCGCCCCTATGGTGTCAAGACCAGTTGGCTGCGCTACTTGGCCGATCATGGAGAGCTCATTTTGCTGGAGCCAGAGGAAGGGGAACAGGGCCTGGAGCTGCACCCCTGGTCAGACGGGCGGGGTAGCTACTTGGATCTCCCCTGTGGAGTGCGGGTCATCGGCTCCCAGTGGTATGGGTCAGCAGCTCCCAAGTCCATTGAGCAGTTGGCGGCAGCTATTCGGCAGTTGCCTCCTGGCCCCGAGCGGGTGGTGTTGATGTTCCACCACGGACTGGAAGGGCAAATTGCCCGCTACCAGGGCGCCTTGCGCTACCGGGATCTCCTGCCTCTACGGGAGGTGGGGGTGGGCTATCTAGCCTTGGGACATATCCACAAAAGCTATGCAGAAGAAGGCTGGATCTTCAATCCAGGATCGCTGGAGGCCACCAGTACTGCTGAATGGGACCTTCCGCGAGGGGCTTATCGCGTCCGCTGGGGAGAGGGACCGCCCCAGGCAGAGCTGGTGCAGGATTACTACCAAAGACCCTGTCAGCGACTCTACCTCGAGGCTAAGGGTCGAGAAACGCCTGCCGAAATTGCTGCAGCAGCCCTTGCCATGGCCAAGGAAGTTGGGCCGCCAGGCGACGGGCCAGAGCCGCTGGTAGAGTTGCGGCTGGTAGGCCAGGTGGGCTTTGCCAAGCACGAGCTGGATAGCCGAGCTCTGCAACGGCAAATTCAGCAGCTTACCGGTGCTCTGGTTGTCCTGTTTCGTTTCGAGGCCAATTCTCTTGAGATTGGCTCGGCCGCTCTTTCCCTTGAAGAAGAGCAAAGGCTCCAAGTTGAAGAGAAAATCTATAGGGATCTGCTGAGCAGTCATGCCCACTACCGGAAGCGCAGCAAGGAGCTGGCGCAGCTGCTTTTGGATCTCAAAGAAAGAGTCTTGGAGGGACAAAGCGAGGCAGAGATATACACCCGCCTGAGCGGAGCCTTTGTAGGAGAAGAAGACTGAATCATGCGGATCCTCTCGGTAGCTCTCCAGAACTTTAAGGCCTACGAGGAAGCTGTCTTTGAATTTGAACCCGGTATCAACGCTATCTGTGGAGAAAACGGAGCCGGAAAAACCAGCATTCTGGAGGCCATTGCTTGGGTTCTGTTTGACTACTGTCCCTACAACCAAGAGGAGCTGATTCGCACAGGCGCCAACGATGCGGTGGCCACTGTACAGTTTGTCTCGAAATGGGATCAGCGCACCTACAGTGTCCGCCGCAGTGTAGCCCAGGGCTATCGCCTCTTTGACCCCCAGCTCAAGCAGCGCCTAGACTGCGAACGCAAAACCGATGTACTGGCTTGGCTAAGGCAACACTTGGGAGTGCCCGCGGGTACAGATTTAGCACGGCTGTTTGCTACAACTATCGGCGTGCCCCAGGGTACATTTACGGCAGACTTTCTCAAAACAAGCAAAGAACGAAAAGAAGTCTTCGACCGTATCTTGAAGGTAGAAGAATATCAGCAGGTTGCTAAGGACTTGCAGACGGTTGAAAAATACAGTGAGGCACAGGTTCAGGCTGTTAAGCACCGAATCGAGCTGCTTCATCAACAACTGCAAGACTGGGATCTGCTCCAATCAGAACAGCAAGAGATTGAGCGGGAGTTAAACTACTGGCGAACACATCTCAATCAATGCACCCATACCCTAAGTGAAACTAGGCAGAAGCTTGAACACCTGGAGAAGCTGCTTGAGCAAATCCAAACACTTGAGCAGCAAATCGTTCAACTGGAGCAAAAGAGATCGCTACTAAATCTATCCCTTGAGCAAGCAGAAAAGCTATGGGCAGAAGCCAAGCAAGCTCAAGCAGAGCAAGAACAATCTCGAGCAGGGGCACAGCGCTTCCTAGCCATAGAGGCTCAGCTGCGGGAGTTGGAAAAGCAACAGCAGCAGCGCTTGGAGTGGCTAAGGCAGCGAGAGAACCTACTCTTGCAAAAGCAGAATATTGAGAATCAACTGGCAAGACTTCAGGAAAAACTAAGCCAGCTACAGCGCTGGAAGCAGGAGCTAGAAGATCTTGCGCCCAAAATTCAGCTCCAGGAAGAGCTGGAGCGCCAACAAGACCGCTGGACTCAGCAGCTCAATACCTTGCTACAGCTATACCAGGAATGGGAACAACTACAAGGAAAGTGGTCAGCCCAAGCTGAATGGTGTCAACTCTTACAGAGCCGAGTTCAAGAAGCGGAACAGGCCCAGATCATTTGTCAACAGCATCAACCAGCCTATAGGCGCTATCTAGAGCTGGAAAACCTTATTGTCGAGCAAGAAAAGCTACGAGGGATCCGACAAACTCTAATGGCCCAGCGGGAAGCGCTGAGGCAGCATCTTCACCAGCTACAGTTGCGCGGATCCGAATATCAGCAACAGCTTCAGCTTTTGCAGAAAATGGAAGCCGATAGGCTTTCCTTGCAAGCTCTCTGCCAAAGGCAGACTGAATTGGAACAACGTTATAACCAAATTAGCCAAAAGCTAGCCTACTTTCAGACCTTGCGCCTTGAACTTAAACAACAAGAGATAGAGTGGGAGCAGGCCCGCACCCAACTGGAACACCTGCAGCAGCAGCTTCAACAACGACAGGCCGACCTGGAGCGACTAGCCAGCCTACCCAGCCTAGAGGCTCAACGAGAACGGCTGCAAACTCAGCTAAGCCGCATCGCAGCAGCACGGCAGTTTCAACAAGAGCTGAAAGACCTTTTTGAGGAAAGCTCTTGCCAACTTACCGAGTGCCATCGCCGCATCCAGGAGCTTATCCAAGAGCTAGCTGTCTACCAACGCAACTACCCTCAGTTTCAGGCCCTATGGCAGCAGCTCCCGGAAGTCCTGTATCAGTCTTTGGTTCTGAACCAACGTTTGCTGCAGTCAATCCACCAAATCCTTCAGGATCTTGCCCCACAAACAGATGAGACTCAACTGCGCCAGCAACTGGCTGACATCCAGAGGCAGCTCAAGGCCCTGCAGCCCCTAATTGGCTTGACTGCCCAGATCCCTGAGCTGGAGGCTCAAATTGAGCAATTGACACACTTGCAAAACGAACGGCAACGCAAAATTGAGGATCTTCAGTGGAGCCTTGAGGCTGAGCACAACTTTCTCCGGCAACACCAGGAAATTGGACAAGCTCTCCAGGCATTGGGAGATCCCAAAAGCCAGCTCCAGCGCCTAGAAAGGGAGCTCAGCCACAAGCCACAAGTAGAGCAAGAGTATCAGCGGATTGAGAATCAGGTTCATCAGCTTCAGCAGCAGATTCAAACTCTAGAACAGGACCTCAATCCTCTTTTGGATCTGGATGGAAAGATCATTGCTTTGCAGGAGGAACAGAGGCGCCACCGCGACGGCTACGAAACTTTTATCCGCATGCAGCTTCTAGCCCAAAGCTTGCCCCAGCGCCAAGATGAACTCCAAGCAGCTCAGCTAGTCTTAGACCAAATACAGAAAGCTAAGCAAGAAAAGCAAGCCCAGATCGACCGTTGGGAACAGATAGAAGGCTCCAAAGATTACCTGCAAGCCCAAGTTGCGAAAACTGCTGAAACTTTAAGGGAACTAGGGGATCCCAGAAGCCAAGCTGAGTGGCTAAAGGCAGAGCTTAAGCTGGAAGAGCAGTACCTAGGCCTGCAAGCCGGCTACCTTCAGCAAATCCAGGACTTAGAGGCAGTGCTCCAGCCTCTTGAAGAAGCCCTGTCCCAAACTGAACACCTGGAGCAGGAGCTGGGATCCCTGCAAGAAGAACGCGAAAGATACCGCTTAGATCACGAACGCTACCTACGGGCGGAGCCTATTGCCAAATTGCTAACCGAGCGGGAACAAAAACTAGCCGAGCTCAAGGCCCAACAGCAAGAGTTGCAAACTCAACTAGCTCAACTGCAGGCAAAGCTGGACCCGCTAACTTCCCTCTACCAGCCGCAGGAGCACCAACATCTTCGATCCCTTTTGCAGTCTACCGAGATCCAAAAAGCCAAGGCCCAAGCTCGACTGGAAAGCCTTTCCCCGCAGTTGCAGAAAATCCAGGAGAGACTGCAGCAACTGGAACAGGTGAAGCAAGCCTTAAAGCAAGCTGAGGTGGAAAGAGCTGAAAAAGAGCGGCTGCACCGCTTCATTAAGTTTAGTCGAGATACCTACAAAAAAGCCGGTCCTCAAATTGCCCAGTACTACCTGCAACAGATCAACATTGTTGCCGATCACCTCTTTCGCGAAATTCTCAACCGCTCTGATGTCAGCCTTACTTGGGAACCCGACTATGAGATTCGCATCCAAGAAAGAGGGGGGGCCAAACGACGTTTTGCCAGCCTTTCTGGAGGAGAGCAAATGTCGGCAGCTCTAGCTGTTCGCTTAGCTTTGCTCAAGGTACTGGGACAGTTGGACATTGCCTTTTTTGACGAGCCTACTGCCAACATGGATGCCCAGCGCCGCCAACGACTAGCGGAAGCCATTACCAACTTGCGTTCCTTTGAGCAGCTATTCGTAATCAGCCATGACAATACCTTTGAGCAAGTGACGGAAAACATCATTCGCGTGGAAAGGCACTCCGGATGATGAGGAGGAATGACAGTCATGGTTTTTAGAGCTGACCGGGTGCTGGCTGTTTTACGGCAGAAGCGCGAGGCTTTCGCTACCTTCGATCGAGGGCTTTCAGAGCGCCGAGAGTGGTACCGCCAGGCGATGGAGAAATTATGCCAGTGGTCAAGCGCAAAGATTGCTGAAAGAGTAGCTCGATTGGCTTTCCCAGGTGCCTTGCCTACTCAGGAATGGGATCTTTACTCCAGCTGGACAGTCCCTTTTAAGCAAAAGTGGAATAGCTATGAAGAAAGCTATGAATGGGCAAGACCAGTTATTAAAAACATCCCTACCTTTGCAGTAGATGGATCCCAAATCTACCCCAGCAAAGATTTGTCAATACCGGTAGCCCTAGTGCAGATTGGCTGGTACGAGAACTATCACTGTGACCAGGGCCTATACCAAAAAGATATCCAAGTCGATGTGCTAACCCCGAAAGACTTGGAAGCAGGAAGTAGCGGCGAGCCCAAAGAGAGTATCGTCAACAGGCGCCGCTTTCAGATGGAAACAGAAAAAGTTGCCGAATATATTTGGCAATCTCGACCTGGATCCCAAAAACTAGCCTTCTTGGATGGGGTATTGGTGGCCACTTTTGCTGAAACTCTTGATGCTAAGAGTCAAGACTTCTATGTGGAGTGTTTGTTACAGGTACTGCGAGCTAGTGAGCAAAACCGGATCCCTGTTGTAGCTTATATTGACACTACGTACAGCTCGGATTTGGTAACACTGCTAAGGCACTGCTTTGATCTTCCTGAAGCTCCCTACCTACACGATGCGCAGCTCCTTAGCTCCTGGTTAGAGTGGGGAGACCGAACCCCTTTCTTTGTCTGTGCCTGCAGTGGCGTTCTCAATCCTCAAGAGGGGATCCTCAACCGCTACCAGGAAATGCAAAGGCGAGTGGGGTTTGTTTACCTACGCACCACTAACGAGAACTTTCCAGCTCGACTAGAGATCCCCGTTTGGGTTTACGAGGCAGGCCTGTTGGACTGGCTGGTAGATTTGGTACGCTGTGAGGTAATTATTGGCCGAGGCTACCCGTATGTACTGGAGACGGCAGATCAGGTGGCCGTTATCCGCAATGAAGATCGCAACCTTTTCTTGCGCCTAATGCAGGAGTGGGCCAGCCGCGAGAAGCTTAACCTCCGGCTATCGCGGAAAACCCTTAGCAAGCTGCAGCGGAGACGGATCTGATGAGACTGGGCAAGGTGGTTCGCTCCAACAGTCACTGCGACTACGTGGTACAGGTGGATGATGCTCTAGAGGTCAAAAAACCTCCCTCCCCTGAAGACTATGGCTTTGGCAGCTTTGTCAAGCTGGAAAGCAACCAACGGCACTGGGCTGTGGGCTTAGTTTACAACAGTCAGATTTTAAACCCCATGTTTCCTAACGCTGGGCCCCGTCTTTCCAGCCAGCCGGATCCTTATTTCTCTCCTGATTTGCAAAATGAGGTGCGTACATTACTTTCGGTAATCCTCATAGGAGCTTTGGACGAAGAAAGGGGTTGTGGCTGGCAAGGGATCCCGCGCGTAGTGGTGCCTGTCAACACGCCTGTCTTTCGCATGAGCCAGGAGGAAATTCTACGCTTTCATCTCAACCCTCAAGGCCAAACCCAATTTTCGTACTATGGACTGCTCTTAAGCAGCGGTGGTAATTTTGCCAACCACCTTGTCTATCAAGTCTTAAACGATATCATACCTATGTTTTCTGACCCCGCCCAGCGACGAGCTCTGCAAATTTTAAGCAAGGAACTGGCTTGGAAAATAACCGTAGGAGCGATACGCCGATGAACCAAAAAACTCTGGACACTTCCAATGGCCGCCCTAGAGAAAGCCCCTCTTTCCCGGCGGAGGATACTCCGGAGGTGATCGGCACCGTCAAAGGCCCTGGCGAGACCTCCAACCAATATGTGTTTATTACCTCCAATACCCAAGCGGTAAAGGTGGGCGATTTTGTCTATTACGAGGTGCGAGATTCTCAGTCCCAACCTCTAAAGATCTTGGGTAAAATTAGACAAGTTCAGCTTTTGGATCACATCCCCGACCGCATCTTTGCCGACACGGAGATCGATCCCAGCACCATTGTGGCCCTAGTTGGCTTTACCCATCCCAACCCGGAGATCTACGCTGTAACCGTCGAAGTCATCGGCTATTTCGATCGGGCTATGGGCTTTATTAACCCCCGCCGCTCCCCGGAGCCGGGCGCTAAGGTCTTTTTGGCTTCCAATCAGCTTTTGAAATCCGTCTTGAACAAGCGGGAGGAAACAGCAGTTGGGGGGGCCCATTTGGGCAGCCTGCTGCTGCGCGAGGAAGGAGCAGTTCCTGTGGTTCTGGATGTCAAGGAAATGGTCAGCACTCATCTAGCCATTTTAGCAGGAACCGGCTCCGGCAAATCCTACACAGCAGCGGTTTTGGTAGAAGAGCTGATGTTGCCCAAAAATCGCGCTGCTGTCCTGATTTTTGACCCGCATGGAGAATACCACACTCTAGCGGAAATGCAGTCTCATCCCAAGTTTGTAGGGGAAGATGGCTACAGACCTAGGGTCAAGGTTCTTTCTCCTCAGGAAATTAAGATTCGGGTGTCTTCTCTCAAATTTTTTGACATCCTTGCTCTGCTTCCAGAGACCACCGAGCGACAGAAATCTTTTCTGGAGAAAGCCTTCCGCAAGGTTACTCAGTTTGATCCACTGCACTGGACAATTCAGGATCTGATCGAGGCCGTCAACGAAGCAGACTCCAGAGAAGACGGCTCCCAAGGATCCTCGGCCCCTGCTTTGGAGTGGAAGCTGGAACAAATTGCTCGCTCCCCTTACTTTAGTAACGTAGAGCACCTGGCTCCTAGGGATTTATTTGAGCCGGGTCAAGTAACCATTCTCCAGATGCACGAGATTAGCCAAGAAGAACAGCAAGTTATCGCCGCTGCTATTTTGCGCCAGGCTAACCATGCCCGCATCAACACCGAAAAGGGCAAAATTCAGCCAGGAGATGAGAACTACCTGCCTTATCCTGTTTTCATTTTGCTAGAGGAAGCGCATCGCTTTGCTCCTGCGCACGAGCCTTCTCGTTGTAAACAAGTGTTGCGCACTATTCTTAGCGAAGGACGCAAGTTTGGGCTGGGGGTAGGGCTGATCACGCAACGACCCGGTAAGCTAGATTCAGATATCCTGTCGCAGTGCATGAGCCAGTTTTTGATGCGAATTGTCAACCCTGCCGATCAGGAAAACTTGCGCCATAGCGTCGAGGCTGCTGGCCGGGATCTCCTCCAAGAACTACCCGCTTTAAGTAGAGGGCAGGTGATCGTCTCTGGCGTATGCGTCAATACCCCTGTCTTGTGCAAGGTGCGGCAGCGCTACACTCGGCATGGAGGCGACACCCTCGATGTCCTTAGCCACTGGCAGGGTTACTTCCGAAAGCACCGCCAACAGGAGCGCCTCGCTCACTCTGCCCCCCTCAAGCCGCGTCCTCAACCCCAAGTGGTGGATGGATTGAGCATCGACTAGTTTTGGGGCAAGCAGGATGAGGAAACAAATTTTTTTGCAAGGGTGGCTGGGCATCACCGCTGCCTTTTTGCTAGAAGCGGGGCCTGCCTATGCCCAGTTGCGGCTAATCCCTGACGCGGCGCGGCGGGTGTATGAGGCCCTGCCGGATCTGCCGCTGGAAAACACCTACACTCCCATTAACCCCAATGACAGCGGCCCCCGGCCTGAAGAAGATACCTTGGTGCGCCGGATGATGCTCTATCACCTGCAGGTGGCTGGGCGTTCCCCCACTGATCGCTTTGATTGGCAACTGACACTGGCTGACTATTGCGATGCCAACGAGCCAATGGTTGCCCAACAGTACCCTGGGGCTAACCGTCTTACAGTCAACCCCTACACTCGGGACAAAGCCGTTGTGCAATCTTTGAGCCGCCAGCAACGTCAAGCCCTGCTGCGGGCCCTTGTGCTGGCCTTTGGCGGGGATCCCGATCCCAAGCCTCTGTACATTCCTCCCGACTTGAAGGCTGCCCCTGCCCTTCCCACTCCAGAGCCCATGAAACCCTTGCTACTGCCGGGGAGGGGAGGGGCCGACTTGCTGAGGCCGCTCTGAAAGACTTATACAACCCCGGGCAAAAGCAGACTTTCGCTCGGGGTTGAGGCTTTCTTCCTGCTTCAGCGACCCATAGCTAGTAGCAGGCTCAACACCTACCACCCCGCCAGAGGGATCTCCACAGGCGTGACTTCCCCGCAAGCTGCAGGTAGTTGCTCCTTGCCCCCATAAGGCCCACCGGCTAAAGACGGAGCCAACTTTAGCCTAGGCAAAATGCCTACCAGAAAAGATGTACTTGCAAGACTACTAGCTCAGCCCATCTACGTCAAGGCAGAAGGTTGGTTATGCCACAAAGTGGCCAATTGTCCGGTGAATCAAGGACTAGAGGAGAACCCTAGCGGACTCCATGTTACAAGCTGTCTCGCTGCTACTTACTCCAGAATGCGCTTTCCAGTGTAGTTTTCAATGCAGCGCAGAAACAGCTCCACGCCGAGGCTGAGGGCAGCCTCATCAAAATCAAAGCGGGGGTGGTGGTGAGGATAGTCCAGCCCCTTGGCAGGGTTGGCAGATCCCAGGAAGAAGTAGCAGCCAGGAACCTCGTTGAAGAAAAACGAGACGTCCTCACCCCCCATGGTCATCTCGGGGAGGATGGCGGCCTCTGGGCCAAATACTTGACGGGCAGCTTGTTCTACGAGAGCTGTTAGCCTGGGATCGTTTTCAACTGCTGGATAGCCCCGCTCGTACTGAAACTTGTAGGTGGCTCCGTGAGCCTGGCAAATGCCGGCCACGATTTCTTCTATGCGCTTTGCAATTAGCTCCCGCACCTCTAGTTGAAAGCTGCGCACAGTGCCCCAAATCTCAGCCCTAGGGGCAATGACATTGAAAGTGTCGCCAGCGCGGAACCGGCCTACTGTTACCACGGCTGGCTGCAGCGGATCCACATTGCGGGAGACGATGGTTTGCAAAGCGCTCACGATGTGGGCTCCCACCACAATCGCATCCACCGTCTGCTGAGGAAGGGCAGCATGGCCACCTCGCCCAATGACCTCGATGTGAAAGCGATCGGCAAAGGCCATCAAGGGGCCGCTTTTGACGCCAATGGTGCCCAGCGGACGGTTATTCCACAGATGGAGAGCTAGGAGGGCTTCTACATCCGGGTTCTTCAGCACCCCCGCTTCTACCATTGGCTTGGCGCCACCGGGGCCCTCCTCGGCGGGCTGAAAGATGACCTTGACAGTACCTCTGAGGCGGTGGCGGTGCTGCTGTAGCAGCTTAGCCGTGCCTAGGGCGATAGCCATATGGCCGTCATGGCCACAGGCGTGCATGACGTTGGGGACGGTGGAACGGTACTCCACCTCATTGGCTTCGTGGATGGGCAGGGCGTCCATGTCGGCCCGCAGCGCCAAGACCGGCCCTGGCTCTTCTCCTGGAATGGTGGCTACAATGCCAGTGCCGGCAATGCCGGTTTGGTGCGGGATCCCCCAACTTCTTAGGCGCCAGCTGAGGTAGGCGGCAGTTTGCTTTTCCTGAAAGCCCAGCTCTGGGTATTTGTGCAGGTGGCGCCGCCAGGCCACCAGTTCCGGCTGGAGGGCTTGAACGGCAGGGCGCAGGGCGGGAAAGGACATAACCCGGGGGAAGTAGGATGGACAGCGTCAGGGCAAGGTTCTCTCGGAGCTGCAGGCAGCTGCCTATCGGTTTACCCAGTATGGCAAAGCTAGGCCAGGAGGAGCTTTGCTCGATACCTAAGCCCATAGGAAGTTGGTTTCCGGAGGCAGATCCTGCCAGCGGCCCGGCCCCACCGCGCGCAACGCCTCTGGCAGGGAGATGGCCCCCGAGTAAAGGGCTTTGCCCAAAATAGCTCCCGCCAAGCCGGGCAAGCCGAGTAGGGCAAGCAAGTCGGTGAGCGAGCCGATCCCCCCAGAAGCGATGACAGGCAGGCGGGAAACAGCCAGGATCTGGCGCAACTGCTCCAGGTTGGGCCCAGCTAGGGTGCCATCCCGGCTGATGTCGGTGTAGATGATCCCAGCAGCCCCCTGAGCTTCCACTCGCTGCACCAGTTCAGTGGCCTGTAGAGGCGTAGTACTCAGCCAGCCGCGGGTGGCCACTTGCCCTTGGCGGGCGTCGATCCCCACCCAAATCCGACCAGGTAGGGCCTGGGTCATCGCCTCTAGGGTCTTGGGATCCTCTACAGCCACAGTGCCGACAATTACCCGATCCACTCCCAGATCCAGCAACTGCCGCGCCCGCTCCAGGGATCGGATCCCACCCCCCACCTGGACCGGGATAGCTACCCGGCGGACAATGCGCTCGATCGTGGGGAGGTTGATCTGGTCCCCACTTTTGGCCCCGTCCAGATCTACCACGTGCAGGCGAGGAGCACCCTGGGCCGCCCACACCTCGGCCTGGTGGATGGGGTCAGCAGCCACTTGCTCGGCTTGGGCGTAATCCCCCTGGTAGAGGCGCACAGCGCGGCCCTGGAGGAGGTCAATGGCGGGGATGACCTCTAGAAAGGCGCTGCTGTAAGGCATGATGAGATCCCTTAGGGAGCTTCTCCAGTATCGCCCAGGAACAAAAAGCCTGGCGGGGCGAGCATGAACGCGCGTCAACTGGCCCTGTTGGCCTTGCAGAAGATTGAGCGACACAACGCCTACGCTGACGTCGTGCTAGAGCAGCTGTTGGCCCGCAGCCACCTGAGCCCTGCCGACTGCCACCTGGTCAGCGAGCTGGTGTACGGTGTTACCCGCCGTCGCCGCACCCTCGATGCCCTGATTGACTGCTTCGCCCGCCACCCTGCTTCCAAGCAGCCCCCCGACTTGCGGCTCATTCTCCACCTTGGCCTTTACCAACTGGCCTTTTTGGATCACATCCCGCCCAGGGCCGCCATCCACACCAGTGTGGAACTGACCCGCCAAGTGGGTCTGGGATCGCTAGCAGGGGTGGTGAACGCCATCTTGCGCGCCTACCAGCGCCAGGTGCTAGCGCAGCCGGAAAGGGATCCCCTCCAGCCCCTGCAGGAAAGGCTGCCTGCTGATCCCATTCAAGCCTTGGGGATCCGGCACAGCTTTCCCGACTGGCTGGTGCGTCTGTGGTGGGAGCGCCTAGGGCCGGCTGAAACCGAAGCCTTGTGCGCTTGGTTTAACCAGCCGCCCCATCTGGATCTGCGGGTTAACCCCCTGCGGGCAGGGATCGACAAGGTTAGCCAAGCCTTTGCAGCCGTGGGGATCCCGGCTACCCCTCTCCCCGACGTGCCAGGCGCTCTGCGGCTAGGACATCCTGCCGGCGATATTCGAACCCTACCTGGCTTTGCCGAGGGCTGGTGGAGCGTTCAGGACGCCAGTGCTCAGCAGGTAGTGCACTGCCTGGATCCTCAGCCGGGGGAACGGGTCATTGACTGCTGTGCCGCTCCGGGGGGCAAGACCACGCACATAGCCGAGCGGATGCAGGATCGCGGCGAGATTTGGGCTTTGGATCGCCACCCCCACCGCCTGCGCCGCTTGGAGGAAAATGTGCAGCGCTTGGGCTTGAGCTCGATCCGTCCCCTGGCCATCGACCTGCTGGCCCTGAGCGCCGCTGCCCAACCCCCTGCCCCCTTGCCCCCGTGGCAAAGCGCCGATCGCGTGCTGCTGGATGCCCCTTGCTCTGGTCTAGGCACCCTGCACCGCCGTGCTGACGCTCGCTGGCGACAAACCCCCGAGCGGATTGCCGAGTTGGCCCACCTGCAAGCTCAGCTTCTGCAAGTGGCAGGCCGTTGGCTGAAGCCGGGCGGGCTGTTGGTGTATGCCACCTGCACGCTGCACCCTGCTGAAAACGAGGGAGTCATCCAGTCTTTCCTCAAGACCCATCCCTATTGGGCGCCAGAAGGGGATCCCTTGCTCATCTGGCCTCACCGGCAAGATCGGGATGGGTTTTTTATCCAACGGCTGCGCCGCTGCGATTAGATCCTCTCTATGGCTTCTGAGCTGCTCACCAGCCCCAAAAACCCCTGGATTCGCAAGTTGCGGCAGTTGCACCGCAGCAAGGGCCGGCAGGAACAGGGCGCCTTCTTGGTAGAGGGATCCCACCTCATCGAGGAAGCCCTGCGAGTTGGCTGGCCCCTCCAAGCTCTCTGCTACACGCCCGAGTGGGCTGAGCGTCACCCTCAGTTGCTGGCCAGCCTACCCAAGGATCTGCGGCGGCAGGCCGTCAGCTTGGAGGTGATGGCGGCGCTCTCGACAACCGAGTCTCCGGAGGGAGTTGTGGCAGTGGCTGTCAGCCAGCCGATCCCCTCTCCTCCCTTGTCGGGGGTACGCCTGGGCCTTGTGGTAGAAACCCTGCAAGATCCAGGCAATTTGGGAGCTCTGATTCGCGCCGTAGCTGCCGCAGGAGCCGATGGCCTCTGGCTAAGCGCAGACAGCGTTGATCCCGAAAACCCCAAAGTCCTGCGGGCTTCTGCCGGCCAGTGGTTTCGCTGCCCGCCGCGGGTTTTGCCCGACTTGGCTAGCTGGATCCAGGCCTGTCGTCGCCATGGCATCCAAGTCTTGGCTGCTACCCTCTCCCCCAGCGCCACCTGTTACTGGGATCAAGACCTCACCTGCCCCACCCTCTTTCTCCTGGGCAACGAAGGGTCGGGCTTAAGGGAAGCAACCATCCAGCAGGCCAATGCCCAAGTGCGGATCCCTATGGCCGAGGGCGTCGACTCCCTCAACGTGGCCATGGCGGGAGGACTGCTGCTCTACGAGGCTCTGCGCCAGCGGCGCTCCCAGGGAGGAACTGCTTAGCTGCTCTCCCAGAGCTCCTCCTCTGCAAAGGCTGCTTCCTCTTCCTGCTCTCCTTCTCTTACTCCCGCTGGATAGCTAGTAGAAACCGGCACTCCTGCCGAAAGTTTTTCGCGCACAGCCGCTTCTACCTCCGCCAGTAGCTGCGCGTTGTTCTTTAGGAAAAGAACCAAATTGTCTCGCCCTTGGGCAATGTTTTCTTCCTTGTAGCTATACCAAGAGCCGCGCCGCTTAAGAATGCCCATCTCCTCGGCTAGGTCAATAATGCAGCCGACGTTGGAGATCCCTTGGCCAAAAATGATGTCAAATTCCGCCCGCCGAAACGGGGGAGCGACCTTGTTCTTCACCACCTTAACCCGCGCTCGGATCCCGTATTCTTCTGCACCTTTTTTCAGAGTTTGCACGCGGCGAATATCTAGCCGTACTGAGGCATAGAACTTGAGGGCATTGCCGCCCGTGGTGGTTTCCTGGGGGCCGTAGCCGACGCCACCAATTTTGGAGCGCAACTGATTGAGGAAGAGAACGATCGAGCCTGTCTTGCTAACGCTGCCCGCAATCTTGCGCAGGGCTTGGCTCATCAGGCGGGCCTGCAGCCCTAGCTGGGCATCTCCCATCTCTCCCTCCAGCTCGGCCCGAGGGACCAGCGCCGCCACTGAATCCACCACGACAATATCCACAGCCGCAGAGCGCACCAGCTGATCGACAATTTCTAGGGCAACCTCTCCCGTGTCCGGCTGGGAAATCAGCAGATTCTGGATATCCACCCCTAAGGCTGCCGCGTAGGCTGGATCCAAGGCATGCTCCGCATCGACAAAAGCAGCCGTTCCCCCTTGTTTTTGCACCTCGGCAATGGCGTGCAGGGCCAGCGAGGTTTTCCCCGACGACTCCGGCCCAAAGATTTCAATGATGCGCCCCTTGGGGTAGCCGCCGCCCAAAGCCAAATCAAGAGTAAGAGCACCACTGGGGATGGTCTCCACCCGTATCTGGGCAGCATCCCCCAGGCGCATGATTGCCCCCTTACCAAAATTCCGCTCGATCTGGCCCAGGACCTGCTCCAGCGCCTTGCGTTTCTCTGCCTTTAGCCTCTCCAAGTCGTCCCCATTGTTTACGGCAGCAGCTTTGCCTTGGGCCATAACCCGCACCCTCCCCCACTCGTGGCGGTGAGAAGTTGAGCCTGCATTCTAGCATTGCCGTTCCCTTGGCCTAGGCGGATCCCTGTTCTCTCCCTCAGCTTGCGGCTGGAGCGGGGGGGTGGGAGATGGGTAGAGTGGGCTAAAGGATCCACTCAGGAAGGCTCCTGTGTTCACGACTTTGGTCTTACAATCCCCCGGCCCACTGGTGTTCAGTTGGGGGCCCTTTAGTCTGCGCTGGTATGGCCTGCTGATTGGCTTATCCACTGTTCTGGGCCTTTTTCTAGCTCGCCACCTGGCAGAGCGGCGTGGCCTTTCCCCGGATGTCATGCCCAACCTGCTGCCGTGGCTGGTGGTGGGATCCCTGCCTCTTGCCCGCCTGTACTATGTGGCCTTTGAGTGGGAGCGCTACCGCCATGGCCCTTGGTGGAAGGCTTTGGCCCTCTGGCAGGGAGGCATGGCCATCCACGGCGCTTTGCTCGGCGGCAGTATAGCCCTCTACCTGTTTGCCCGCCAACAGCGGCTAAACTTTTGGCTGCTGGCCGACTGCATCGTTCCTTCTCTCAGCCTTGGCCAGGGGATTGGACGCTGGGGCAACTTCTTCAACAACGAGGCCTATGGAGAGGTGTTGCCTCCAGATAGTCGTCTGTGGGTGCAACTGCAGCTTCCTGACGGCTCCCGAGTCCACCCCACCTTTTTGTACGAATCCCTCTGGAACTTCAGCCTCTTCGGGATCCTGCTCTTTTTGAGCTACCGGGGCCGGCTTCCTCCCGGTACTCTCTTGGGCTTTTACCTGGTGGGGTACAGCCTTGGTCGTTTTTGGATCGAGGGCCTGCGCACCGACAGTCTTATGCTGGGATCCCTGCGGGTAGCTCAGGCAGTCAGCCTAGTCCTCATCGCGGTCGGCTTGGCTTTGATAGGGACAGCTCAAAAACGCGCTTCTAGGCAAGAGGAGGGGAGAGCGATCCCCACTCAGCCCCTCGAAAAGGAGATCTCAAATGGCGGATCTGGCGATCACCGATGAAGGGCTTTGGCAACAAGCCTCTCCTTTGGTACTGCCGTCTGCTGCTGCCACCCAATCCCTAGCAGCTCTCCTGGGGCAGACCGCCGCCTGCCTTCTCACTGCTCCAGGGCAGCAGTTTGCCCTCCCCCAAGCGGTTGGGATCGACTCTACCCCCGGCTTGGTCATTCTTCTCGCAGGCGGCCTAGGCAGTGGCAAAACCACCTTCGTGCAGGGGCTAGGGCAGGGACTGGGGATCCCTGAGCCCATCGACAGCCCCAGCTTCGTGCTGGTGCAGGAATACCGCACGGGACGGATCCCTCTCTTCCACTGCGACCTCTATCGCCTAGGGCCTACCTCTGGTGCCCATGCCAGCGAGGCAGAGCCTTCGGCTCTAGAAGATCTGGGGCTGGAAGAGCTTTGGGGCCAAGTTGGGATCACTGCCATTGAGTGGCCTCAGTACCTCCCTTACCTGCCTCCAACCTATCTCTGGCTGCAGCTAGAGCCCCATCTGCAGGCAGAGGGATCCCGCCTGCTACACGCCAAGGGCAGGGGACTCAGGACTGCCCAGCTTTGGCAGCAAGTACTTTCCCAGCTTCCTCAGCGAGGCACCAAAGGGTAAAGGCAGTTACCAGCAAAAACCCCTTATGGGTCTTGACGGTGGGGGTGAGTGTGGGATAGGGTAGTGAAGCGCTGACAAGGCCACCAGGCCCAGCGCCCCAGAACCTTGACAAGCGCATACCAGTCAA
>NZ_JANSIS010000010.1:0-72328 GCF_047462135.1 Synechococcus sp. O70.2 | reverse complement strand
CGAACTCGGACGTGAAACGCATCAGCGGCGAACCTACTGGAGGGGTGACCCTCCGGAAAAATAGCTCGGTGCCAGACTCCACCACGCCCCCTCTTACCAAAAAGGGGCTGCTATTCCTGCTTGTTACTAGGGGCCTGCCGACGGTGCCTGAGGAGAGGGGGAACTGCTATGCAAGAACGGTTGCACTGCTACGAATCCTAGTCCAAAAGGGCCAGCCACTAAGACGATAGCTGCTGCTATCCAAAGTAGGGGGAATCCTTGGGAGCCATGGTGCTGCTTCTGCATACGCTGGTAGGCTTCGTTGGGATAGAGAGCTGGATTCCCCCTGTTCTGCATTAGCTCCTCTAGAGAAGGAAATTGGTACTTAGCCTGGGGCGAAGGGGGCACGGCAGGGGTTTCATGAGGAGGGCAGGTGGGAACAGCGGAGAAGTGGGCTTGGTGAAGCGACTCAGAAGGGGGCCCAGTTAAGCTCAAGGTAGGAGAGTAGCCATTGCTGGAGAAGGGTGAAGCTTCGCTGCGGGCTTGGCGCTGCTTAAGGCGATTGAGAAAGTCGTAGGGCGAGGAGGTTGGGTTATCCCTTCGCCAGGACGCTGTAGTAGCTTCTCTTTCGGAAGCAGCAGCTTGTTGACTTGAGTCAGCAAGCCGCAGGTTAAGTTGCTGCAGGCGCTTTAGGATCTGGCCCACGTGTCCCTGAATTTCTTGCTCGAGGGCGGCAATTTCTCCAGACAACTGCTGATGCAAGGTGCGCAAGCGCTGATTTTCCAAGGAGAGGCGGCTTACCTGTTGACGGGCAGACTCCAGCTCTTCGGCCATTTGTTGATGTACCCGGAGCGGCACTGTCCCAGGCCTAGGCTCAGTTTCCAGGGCCTCGGGAGAGGGAAAGCTGTTGTTGCTGCTAGGAGCTACAGGGAGGCTGGAAGCCCGAAAGTTGTGTTGCATAAGACCTACACTGTGAAATCTGGATCTTCTAAGAGTAGTGCTAAACGCCGCCTACCCCCGCCTGCCTAGCGCTAGGCCTAGGGCAAGCAGCGATTGCTACCCCAAGCATAGCGCCAAGCTTTGCGAATGGGAGCCCCTGGAGAGCATTTTCTCTACTTTGTGCTCCCTTCTGAAGCAAGGGAGTCCTGGAGGAGGCGCTCTAAATCCTGGCGCGACGGTCGTTCCAACTGCTCTAACTGTTCCAACTCGTGAGCAAAGTCTTTGATGTCTCGAAACCGACGATACACAGAGGCAAAGCGCAGGTAGGCCACCTCACTCAAGTGCCGCAGGCGCTCCAAAACCATCTCGCCAATGCGGAGGGTGGTTACTTCCTGCACATCTTCTAATTGGAGCTTCTCTTCGATCTCGTTGACCAGCTCTTCCATTTGCTTAAGGGTCACGGGAGTTTTCTCACAGGCGCGCATCACCCCCTGTAAGATCTTGTTGCGGTTAAAACTCTCCCGGGATCCATCCCGTTTAATGACCATGATGGGCATGAATTCGATGCGCTCATAGGTGGTGAAGCGATAGCCACAGGACATGCATTCCCGCCGCCGCCGCACGCTTTGGCCACCTTCTGCCGAACGGGACTCCAAAACACGGATTTCTTGCTTGCCGCAGCGGGGACATTTCATGACGTGGGCTCCTTAGAACCAAGTAGCACGCGAAAAAGGGTCTCCAATTCTAGTGAATACCAAACAGCAGGCCCAGGGAGTTGCCCCTAGGCATTGGACGTGGACTCCCACCAAGCAGCGGCTTGCGCTTGGATTTGGGCTTTGATCCCTGGCTGCAGGCGATCCAGGTGGGCTAGTACCCATTTCATCCTTCCCAGAGGAAGCAAGAGAGAACGATGGCGCAACAGGAAATCCCAGTAGAAGGTATTGAAGGGACAGGCCCGTTCGCCAACCTTCTCGCTGGGATTGTAGCGGCAGCGGCGGCAGTAGTCACTCATTTTGCAAATGTACTGGGCAGAAGCGGCGTAGGGCTTGGTGGAAAGCATGCCGCCGTCGGCAAAAAGGCCCATGCCGATGACGTTGGGCTGCATCACCCAGTCGTAGCTGTCGATGAAGACATCGTGAAACCAGGCTTCTACAGCTTGGGGCTGGATGCCGGCAATGAGCGAGAAATTGCTGAGTACCATCAGCCGCTGGATGTGATGGGCGTAGCCGTGGCGACGAATCTGGCCGAGGGTGTGCCGCAGACAGGCCATGTCGGTTTCGCCCGTCCAGAAGAACTGGGGCAGGGGGCGGCGGTGGCCGAAGAAGTTCTTCTGGGCATAGCCGTTGGGCATTTGGTATTCGTAGAAGCCGCGCAGGTATTCTCGCCAGCCCAGGATCTGGCGGATGAAGCCTTCGGCCGAAGGGAGGGGGATCCCGCCGCGATGGTAGGCCTGCTCGGCAGCAGCGATGACTTCGTGGGGGGTGAGAAGTCCTAGGTTGAGGTAGGGCGAAAGGAGGGAGTGGTAGAGGAAGTCTTCCCCGGCTTGCATGGCGTCCTGCCAAGGACCGAAGTAGGGCAGGCGGTGCTGAATGAAGTCCTCAAGCACCTGCAAGGCTTGGGTGCGAGTAACAGCCCAGCCAAAGCCTTCCAGGGATCCGAAGTGGTGGCCGTAACGTCGCCGCACTTTCTCCATCACCGCCTGAGTGATGGCATCGGGGGGAAACGTCAAAGGGGGAGGGTAGCGCCGGCCAGGCTGGGGAGGCTGGCGGTTTTCCCGGTCGTAATTCCAGCGCCCGCCGAGGGGCTGGGAGCCGTCCATCAGAATGCGGAAGCGTTTGCGCCCTTGACGGTAGAAGTCCTCTAGGAGGAGGCGCTTGCGGCCTAGGGCCCAGTCGATAAATTGGCGAGCTGTCCATAGGAAGTGGTTGTTTTCTAGGACTAGGAGCGGGCAGGGGAGGACGGATCTTAGCTTTTCCACCTCCTCGCGGACGGGGATGTCGGCGGGCTGCATGAGGCGGATTTGTTGCAACCGGTTTTGCCTGGCCCAGGCTTGTAGAGGCTCGGCATAGCCCTCGGCTTCCACATAGGTGACGGGGTGGCCGCGCTGCTGCAATTCCTGGGCAAAGTGGCGCATGGCCGACCAGACCAGGACCAGCTTTTGCTGGTGATGGTTGCGGGAGCTGGCCCAGGCGTGGGATTCGATGAAAAGAACGGGAACGCGGTGGGGGGGTAGATCCGAGAGAGAGGCAAGGGCAGCTTGCTGCGGGTGGAGCTGATCGGGGAGGATCCAGACGCCTGTGGGACTAGAGGGTGGAACGGTCATGGGGAGGTGGGTACTGTCTAAGGGCAGCCCAAGTTGAGTGTAGCGTCGGGAATCAGGGCCAAGGCAATGGAGAGGGCATCCAGTTGGCTGACGGGGGCAAGAGGACCGGGGGGGATCCCTTTGCTCAAGGCCTGGGCCGGACTGGGGATGGCGGCGCTGTTGCTGCTGCTGGTTTGGAACTGGAGCGATCCCCTGCCACCGGCCTGGGATGAGGCGCAGCACCTGTTGCAGGCGCAGGCATTTGGGGAGCACCTGCGGCGGTTTCGCTGGGAAGGACTGTGGTGGCAGCAGTTTTTGCACTTGAACCAGCGCTACCCGCCTTTGGCCTATTGGCTGGGGATCCCGTTGGCAGCTCTGCACCCCTTTAGCCGGGCAGACGGGCAGTTGCTCAATCTGGCGTTGTTGGGGATCCTGACCCTGGCAACCCAGCGGCTGGGCCAGCGGATCTACCACTCCCAAGCAGTGGGCTGGCTAGCAGCAGCGCTGCTGGTGCTTTACCCAGGGATTGCGGCCCTGGCCCATGTGTACATGTTGGAGCTGCCGCTGGTGGTGGCGGTGACGTTGGCTTTTTGGGCGCTCTGGGCCTATGGGGAGGATCCCTCCTGGTGGGGGGCGGTGGGGGTGGGGGCAGGGGTGGCGGCGGTGCTGCTGACCAAGTGGACAGGGGTGCTGTTTTTGCTGCCGCCCCTGCTGGCTGTTCTGCTGGGGGTGAGGATCCCTTGGCTGGTGCGGCTGGCCCACCTGGCCCTGGGGATGGGGGTCATGCTGCTCTTGTGCTGGCCCTGGTATGGAGCCAACTGGCTGTTTGTACTCAGCAACGGCTGGGCCTATGCCGACACCGCCCACTACTACATCACCTGCCCAGCGGGATCTCTGTGCTGGTGGACGGCCTATTTGCGCTTTTTGCCCCTGCAAACGAGCCCTTGGCTATGCCCCTTGCCGCTGCTGTCGCTCTGGGGATCCCCAAGCCGGCGGGAGGCTCTCCTCTGGGGCCTCTACGGCTCGGGCTACTTGCTCTACACCCTGGTGGCCATCAAGGATGTGCGCTTTACGCTGCCGCTATTGCCCCTGCTGGCCCTTCTCTCGGCGGGTGGGCTGGACAAAGTCTGGCGTTGGCTGGGGGGACGCTGGGGGCAAAAGGCGCTGCGCCAGGGAGTTGGCATAAGCCTAGCTCTGGGATCCCTGGCCCTCCTTAACCTGGGGCAGCCCCTCACTCCCGGCGTGGCTCCTCTCTGGAAAGGGATCCAAATGCACTGGCAGGGGCAGCACCCCCAGCAGGAGCTGACGAGATGGATTGGATCCCTGGTGCAGCCAGGCTTGACCACCACCCTAGGCGTCCTCCCCAACACCGAGTTGATTTCGTCTGAGACGCTCAGCTACCTGGCAGCTTTGCAGCGCTGGCCAATTACCTTCCGTAGTGCCGGGCAAACTCCCTGGCCGGAGGTGGAGCTGGCGCTCTTGGATGGGTTTGTGGACGCGGCAGGGGAGCAGGGAATTGTCGGCCCCTACGGTCCAGCCAAGGAGCAAATCCGGCAACTCCTAGACAAGAGTCCCGACTGGCAGCGGCAGCAGTTCGATCTGCCAGCGGTGGGCCGGCTGTACACCTACTTCCCCACCAAGCCCAGGGTTGTGCTGCAAGAGTTGCCCGCTCCGGCAGAGGAGGTGGAGCTGCTGCAGCTCAAAGGAGGAACCCAAGCCTGGCGGCTGCAGTGGCAGGGGCCGGCTCAGGACTTGGCCCAAACCCTTGTCTGGGCGCGACTGGAAGATCCCCAGGGGCAGGTCTTGGCCAAGCGGGCCTGGGTGGTTGGCCAAAACCGCCTGCTGCTCTACGCCCCCGGCAGTTGGCAGGTGGAGGAGATCTTGGCCTGGCCAGAGCTAGCAACAAAAGAAGGAATCCTCCACCTGGAGTGGCAATCCCCCCAAGGAAGGCGCCGGTCTTTCAGTCAGGCTTGGAAGGGATCCCGCGGCGGGAAAGGGGGATCCCCTATTTCCCCAGGAGATCCCCTCTTTCTCCTACGACAGGCGGCCAAGGCGGCTGTGCAGGGAGATCTCGAGGCCCTCTCCCTTTACCTCAACGCCTGGACAACGCTGCAATATCCAACTTTTCTCACCGATCCGGACCGAGCTTTGATCCGCCAACTGCTAGAGGGAGAACACTACTGGGCAGCCGCCCAGGGCCAGCGGGAAAAGCAGATCCAAAGCCACTACGAGCTGGCGTTGCTGGAGGTGGCTCTGTTGCGGCCGCAAGCAGCCCAGCAGCATTTTGAACAAATTGTCAAGTTGAATCCCCAAGACAACTGGGCACGGGCCTACTTGGCGTTTTTACGGGTCTTTTTTACCCGTGATTTCCAGGGCCTCCAGGGGCTGCGGCAAGAGCTGGTAAATGCTTTTCATCCTCTCTGCCAGAAAGCTGATCTGGGTTGGAACTTAGAGGGGATCTGTGCTGCTCTTTTGCAAGAAAATCCAGCTCCATCTGAGAAACCTGAGATAGCAGGAAATCAGCAAAAGCCTTAGCCACAAGCGAAAGGCGCTTGGAGCGCAAATAGACCAGATACCAAAACCCCTGGATGGGAAACTCCTCCACATCCAAGATGGCCAAATGCTGTTGCCACCCCCCTAGAGCCAACACATGCTGGGACAAAACCGAAATGCCCAGCCCACCGATAATACCCTGGCGAATGGCTTCGCTGCTGCCTATCTCCATGCGAATGTTGAGCTTTAAGTTGTGCTTGTCAAAGAGCCGCTCCACCGCCATGCGGGTGCCAGAACCGGGCTCGCGGGCCAAGAAGGGCTCTTGGGCAATGCGGGCCAAGGGGATCTGCTTTTGGCCTACCAAAGGATGGTGAATGGGGGCCATCACCACCAAGGGATTTTCCAGGAAAGGCTGGGCTACCACATCCAGATCCTCTGGCGGCATCCCCATCACGTAGAGGTCGTCCATGTTGTTACTCAGCCGCTCCAGAACTTGCTGCCGGTTTAGCACCTTCAGGGACACGTCGATACCGGGATACTGCTGACAAAACGCCCCCAGCAGGCGAGGAATAAAGTACTTGGCAGTGGTGACGACCCCAATGCTCAGCCGCCCCTGTTTTAGTCCCTTCAGGTCAGCGAGGGTCATCTCCAATTGATTCAACTGCTCAAAGATTTTCTGGCAAGTCTGGTAAAGAGCCTGGCCGGCTTCTGTAAGGTAGAGCCGCTTGCCGACCTGCTCAAACAGGGGCAGCCCCACGGCTTTGCTGAGCTGCTTGATCTGCATCGAAATCGTAGGCTGGGTCAAGTACAACTCCTCAGCAGCGCGGGTAAAGCTGAGGTGACGGGCGGCAACCTCGAAGATTTGTAACTGGTGCAGCGTGAGCGTCTTCATGTTAATCAGAAGGTGCAATGACTTGCTCTTGAATCATAAACCAGGATCTATGTCTCCACGGGGCCAGCCCAGGGAAAGAAAACCAACCGCCAAAAAACGCGGCCGGGAGGCCCTCGCCTTGGCTACGGGGTTTACTCCTCAGAGGACAACTTGAGGATCTGGCGCTGACGCATCCCTTGCCAGCGCTGGATGAGGTGGCTGTCGATGCCAAATTGATCCAAGGCCTTCACCACCACAAAATCCACCAGATCTAGGATGGTGCGGGGTTGGTGGTACCAGGCCGGAATGGCGGGGACAATGCGCGCCCCTGCCTCTGCCAAGGTGGTCAGGTTGCGTAGGTGAATGAGGCTAAAGGGGGTTTCCCGGGGCACGATGACCAGGCGGCGGCCTTCCTTGAGCTGCACATCGGCAGCCCGCTCTAGCAGATCCGAACTCAAGCCGGCAGCCAGCTTGGCCACCGTGCCCATACTGCAAGGGATCACCAACATCCCCTGGGTGCGGTAGGAGCCGCTGGCAATGGCCGCCCCTAGATCTTGCCAGCGGTAACAGACTAGGGATCCGCCCTCGCTTTCAGCCTGCTGTCGCCAAAACTGGGCCTGCTGCTGGGGATCCGCCGGCAAGGGCACTCCCTGCTCCCCCTGCCACACCTGGTAGGCCGCTTTAGAGACCACGACTTCGACGCGGTAATCCAGGCTAAGCAGAACGTGCAGGGCGCGCACGGCATAAAGCATCCCGGAGGCGCCCGATATGCCCAGGATGATTGGTGGGGAGGAGTTCAAGGGTAAGTGAGGAGAGGCTTCTATCGCTTCTATCTAATTTATCGACTGGCCAGACCCACAGCTCTAGGCCTTGGGCTGAGCAATGTCAAACTCAGCATCGTAGTCGAAGTCCTCCTCTTCCTCAACCCATTCTTCCTCCAGCCTCTCGTCTGCTTCCAGCTCCTCCTCCAGGCGGAGCTTCTCCGGGTACTCCTCTTCCAGTTGCAGAGCAGCCTGCTTTTCCCGCCGCCGGAAGCGTTCTAAGGCAGCTGGCGTGATGAAGGGATAGGGCAGTCCTTGGGCCTGCGCCTCCTCGAGCGCCGCTCGGTAGCTCTCCACTTCTTTGATGTCGATTTTCCAGCCAGTAAGGCGGGCAGCTAGACGGACATTTTGTCCCTCTTTGCCAATGGCTAGACTAAGTTGGTCACTGGTAACCAGGACATGGGCTTGTTGGATCTCTGGATCCACCAGCCGCACCTCCACCACCTTAGCTGGGCTGAGGGCGTTGGCAATGTAGGTGGCCGGATCCGGCGACCAGCGAATAACGTCAATTTTCTCGTTGCGCAGCTCCGCCACTACGGCCTGGATGCGGGATCCCTTTGCCCCAATGCAGGCCCCCACTGGATCCACATCCCGCTCTAGGGTATCGACGGCAATCTTGGTGCGCGGTCCCACGTTGCGGGAAGGTGGGTTGGCTTCTCGGGCCACAGCCACGATGCGCACGATGTCCTCTTCAATCTCCGGCACCTCATTGGCAAATAGGTTGACCACTAGGCCAGCATCAGCCCGGGAAACCAAAAGCTGGGGCCCCCGCCGGGATCCCTCGTGGACTTTTTTGAGGTAGACCTTCATCACGGCGTTGGGGACGTAGCGGTCGCTGGCCAGCTGCTCCTCCTTGGGCAGCGCAGCCTCCACCTCGGGCCGACCAAAACCGCTGGATACGGCCATGATCACGGTCTGCCCCTCCGTGCGCAGCACCCGTGCCTGCAACACGGTCTTTTCCAGGTCGCGAAACTCCTCCTGGATGAGGCGGCGCTGCTGGTCGCGCAACCTCTGGGCCAGCACCTGCTTGGTTTGGATAGCTGCCATGCGGCCAAACTCCGCCTGTTGGGGGGTGACGTCGTTGGTGACTTCCCAGCCAACTTCGGCTTCGGGGTAATCCTGCTGAACCTCGTACAGCGAGATCTCGTGATCCGGGTCCCGCACCTGCTCAACGATGGTTTTGGTGGCTAGAATGCGGAAGCCCCCTGCCTCCACATCCAGTTCCACCTCAAAGTTGCGGAAGTGGTCTTCTGGGAAAACGACGTCTCGCTGGATGGTTTTGCGGTAGCGCTCGTAGCCTTTGAGCAGCGCCTCTCGCAAGGCTTCAGTAACCACATGGCGGGGCAAGTTGCGCTCCCGCGAGATCATCTCCACCATTTCTGCCAAACCTGGCAGAGGTACCATTGCCATAGCCTATCCTCCTGAGGAAACTGGCAACTGGAATCCTAAAGGGGAAAAGCAGGGGCTACAGCTACTCGGCTTCGGCCTCGGAAAGGACAACCCGCTGCACTGAGGCGCGGGGCAACTGAACGCGCCGCCCTTTGAGGGAGAGGATAACTTTCTCCTCATCGCGACCCAACAGATGCCCTGACCAGACGGCTTTGCCCTTGTAGGGGGGATCCACCGTCACCTCCACTGCAAACCCTTTAAAGACGGTGAAGTCACGGTCGCTGATGAGAAGGTTGCTGATGCCGGGGCTAGAGACCTCCAGAACATAGTGCCCAGGGATGAGATCCACCCGATCCAGCTCTACTTCCAGGGCTTGGCTCATGGCTTCGCAGTCGGCATGGCTGGTTTCCCGCTCTGGATCCAAGGGGCGGATATCTACCCGCAGCACCGGCGGATACTGGTTGGTGTGGAAGGCTATTTGAACCAGTTGGTACCCCAGTCGAGCAGCCACAGGACGGGCCAAGCTCTCCAGCTGGGGGATAAGGGGGTGAACCATAGCCAATATCGCCAACTCGGTGGAATAGCCAGAGCCCAGCCCATGGAGCCAGAGCTGGCAGCAGGGGCATCTTCCCTCTGAAAAAGCAAAAAAGTGGGCGTTACCCACTCCCCCTTCTTATCGCGGAGGCTCTGCGGGATCCACCTGCAGCCTCAAGGGAGATCGCCCAGGCTTTTCCCTGCATCAATTCTAATTCTAAAGGATTCCGGCGGATTTTGCCAGAGGGATCCCTGAGGCCAGATCCGCAAAAGGCAACCTCTATAATTGTGGACAGCCGCCGATTTGCCCAGGCACGCAGGGGTTTCCTATGACCGTTGCCTTTTCCTATCCCATTTTCGGCCCCAGCATTCCCTGCCCCCACTGTCGGCAGACCATTGCAGCCCTCACCCTGACCGATACCTATCTTTGCCCTCGTCACGGCGCCTTTGAGGCGGATCCCGAGCAGGAGGAGCTGGTTCACCTGCAGTCGGGGCGCCGCTGGCGTCTCTGGGAAGGCCGCTGGTATCGCCAACACACCCACCCCGATGGGATCCGCTTTGAGATCCACGAGGAGCTGGATCGCCTGCGCCTGCAGGGGATGCGGGCCACCCAGATTATCATTGCCGAGCGCTATCGCCCCTTGCTCACCCCCTACCTAGACCAGGGATCCTCGCGTCGCCCTGGCCCCCCCCGCCTCTACGGTTTGCCGGTCAGCTTCAGCTCTCAGCTCCCCGAAGGTGCGGGCGGATCCCCCCAGCGCTGGCGAGTGATTAACTTTGAGCTCATCTGCGAGCCAGATCCGGTTGTGCGGCAGCTGCAGCTCTGTGACTGAGGCGTAGCGCGGGGCCCATGAATTGGTTCCAGCGGCTTGGCAGCAGTTTTCTGCTGGCTGGTCAGGTGATCCTACACCTCCTGCAGGGCCGTATCCACCGCCGCAACACCCTGGAGCAACTGGCAGCGGTGGGGTTGGACTCGCTGCTGATTGTTTTGATTACGGCGGTGGTGATTAGCGGCGTTTTCACCATCCAGGTAGCTCGAGAATTCCTCAACTTTGGGGCCTCTTCTCTAGTTGGGGGGGTTTTGGCCATTGCGCTTGCCCGCGAGCTGACGCCAGTGGTAACAGCGGTAATCCTAGCCGGACGCGTGGGATCCGCCTTTGCCGCAGAGCTAGGCACGATGAAGGTCACTGAGCAGATCGACGCCCTTTACCTGTTGCGCACCGATCCGGTGGACTACTTGGTGATCCCACGGGTGTTGGCGGCGGGGCTCATGCTGCCGGTGCTCACCATCCTCTCCCTGCTGACGGGGCTAGTTGGGGGAATGATTATCTGCGCTTCGGTTTACAACATTTCTTCTTCTGTCTTTCTTACCTCAGCGCAGACTCTCCTCACCGCTTGGGATTTAATCGTCTGTTGCTTGAAGGCGATGGTGTTTGGCGCGCTCATTGCCATCGTTGGCTCCAGCTGGGGCCTTTCCACGAGTGGGGGGGCCAAGGGGGTGGGGCGCTCCACCACGGATGCAGTTGTCACAGCGTTGCTGGGCGTGTTTGTAACCAACTTTCTGATTTCTTGGCTCGCCTTTCAGGGGCTAGGTAGCGCTCTTAGCCGCGCGCTGTAGCCCCTCTCTCTCTAGCGGCATTGTTGCTGGCGCGAGCGGCGGAGCAGGGGAAGTCCCATCACTGCCACCAAAGTTGCCAAGATGATCACGGTGGAGAGGGCGTTGATCTCCGGCGTCACTCCTCGCCGCGCCATGCTGTAGATCAGAATGGGCAGGGTCTGGCTTTCGGGGCCACTGGTGAAAAAAGAGATCACAAAGTCATCTATCGAAAGGGTAAAAGCCAGCAGAGCAGCAGCCAGGATCCCTGGCAGGGCAAGCGGCAGCGTGACGTGGCGCAGCTTCTGCCAGGTGTTGGCATAGAGGTCGTAGGCAGCTTCTTCCAAGGCAGGATCCAAAAGCTGGAGGCGGCTGCGCACAACAAGGGCCACAAAGGCAATCTGGAAGGTGACGTGGGCCAAGATCATCGTTCCCAAGCCCAGCTCAAACCAGCCGGTATAGGCGCGCACCAGCTGGTAAAACAGCAGCAGCCCAACGGCCATCACGATATCGGGGAGGGCTACTGGCAAAAGCAGCAGACCCTGCACTATCTTTTTGGCGGGGAAATGGTAGCGGTAGAGGCCGTAGCCTAATAGGGATCCCAGCAGCGTGCTAGCCAGGGTGCTGGCCCCTGCTAAGACAAAGGTATTTTGCGTTGCCTGCCAAACTGCGGCATTGCGAAAGAGAGCCAGGTACCAGTCGAAAGTAAAGCCGGTCCACACCAGGCCAAAGCGGGCGCGGTTGAAGGAATAGACGGCAATGAGCAAAATCGGCAGGTAGAGAAAGCCATAGATGGCATAGCTCACGCCCCGTAGCCAGATGGGTCTTCTCACCAATCTGCCCTCCCTGCCGTCAAACTCCTGCCTTGCCAGAATCCACCTACCCCTTAAGTTTATAGACATCTCCCCTTTGGCAAACCGGGCCCTGCCTATAGCTGTCTCGGGGGAGGGGTGGTACTCAGAAGCTCTCGCCGAAAGGTAGGACTTGCTCTGCAGGTAGGCCCCTGGCAAGATCTGGAGCTGCGCGCCAGGGATTGCCTCTGCCTAGGTCTGGCAATGCCAAGAGGGAAGGGTGTCGTCTCGCTTGGCGGCAACTACCAGGGTGGGCTCTCCTCACTAGTTTGCTCTGGGGAAGTGACGCCTGGGGTGGGGATCCCTCTGGCGGGGTGGTAGGCGGTCAAAGGCCTCTGGTCCCCTTCGCAAGGCAAGTACTTTCAGAGCCGCAGTCGTTCCAACAGCTCCTGCTTTTGCATCTCAAGCCAGCAACTGCAGGTGGCGCGGAGGCGTTTTTAGCCAGTCCTGGTAGCCCAGCAAACCCTCGCGAAAGCGGGTGGCTGCTTGCGACTGGTAGCGCTCGGGGTTGTAGGCTAGCCAAAGGGTGCGCCGTATCTGCAGCCCTTCCACCTCTAGCTTTTGCAGCCGCCCCTGCTCCAAGTCAGATCCCACGGCCGCCATTGACAGAAAAGCCACCCCTAGGCCGGCCTGGATGGCATTTTTGATAGCCTCAATGGAACTGAGCTCCAGCCGCACCTGCAACTGCGCAGGGTTAATGCCGTGGCGACTCAGGGCTCGGTCGATAGTCTGCCGCGTGGAGGATTGGGGATCCAGGGTAATAAAAGGCAGCGTCACCAAATCGCCTAGAGCAGGAGCAGCAGGGGTGCAGCCGGGGGCGCCAACCAAGACATACTCATCCTCTGCCACAGCAATTACCTTCAGATGCCGCTGCAACTCAAACGGGATCTCTCCCCCAACTACGGCCAGGTCTAAGCGACCGTCAACCAGCTTTTGAGCAATTCGCCGAGTGGATTGCACCAAGAGCTGCACAGCTATGCCGGGGTAGTAGCGGTGGTACTGGGCAATTAAAAAAGGCATCACATAGGTGCCTACTGTTTGGCTAGCCCCCAACACCAACTGTCCCCTTCCCATCTCCCGCACCTCGGCCAGGGCCTGAACGGCCTCCCGGCAAAGCTTGAGGATGCGCTCGCTGTACTGAAGCAACACTTGCCCTGCATCCGTCAGCTCCACCTTACGCCCGCTCCGGTCAAACAGCACTACCCCTAACTGGCGCTCCAGGTTCTGCACTTGCAAGCTAACCGCCGGCTGGGAGATGAATAGACTGTCAGCGGCCCGACGAAAACTTCCCTCCTGGGCAATGGCTTGGACGATGAGGAGCTGATCTAGGGTAAACGGCAATCCATCGGCCATAGAGAACTCCAACTGCCGGTGTGGATCCTCAAGGATCTGGCTGGCGGCGCCAAGAGCCCCCTCGAGATACCACTATAATGCGACCAATAAGGCAAAGTAATCAGAAGCCCTAGCGGGGGCTATAGGGGGCCCAATAGCCTCGGCCCTGCTGCTTTGCAGCATTGGCAGCTTCCTTGAGGATAAGTCCGTACTTGAGGCCATCCGTTTGCCTTGCTAGCAGGCCATGCCCCAAAAACAGCACCTCCTGGTTGATGAGGGTGTGGGCCTGCCAGACGTAGGCGGGCAGGGTTGGCCCAGGAGCAAGGGCCGGATCCAGCTCTAAGAGCACCTCGCGCCCCAGCAAAGTCGTTTTTAGGTATTGGCCGGCAGCGTAGATAGGCGGAGGGGTTTGCCGCCGCAGCTCTGTCCAAGTAGGGTTGATCCCCCCTGGCAAGGGATCGACCCCAATCAGGTGCACCAGCCGCGCCTGTAAGTCCCCTTCAATTTGCACAACCAGGGTGCTGGAGTCAACTACCCCAATGACTTCTGCCCGTTTGAGCTTGGCGAGATCGGGACGGGCCACTGGGGTCAGGCCCCAGGCAGGAGAAGCGGCAACGAGCAAGGGCACGGCCAGCAGGCTCCTCAACCAACTTCGTCCATGGGGTATTAAGCGTTGGGAAACTGAGCGCAGGGCTTTTTGCAGCATGGGCATTACCTGTTCCAGGGCGGATTTGACGAGGGGGAGGGGTTTCTACTGGGCCGCAAGGGGGGATCCGGCTACCTCGTCACTTTACAAAAAACTTGGGCCAAGGGGTCAGCTTGGCAGAATTTGCTGCCGTTTCCCTGGGCCGACCCCGTTGACCAAGACGGTCACCAAGCCCAGCCGGTTGCCCGCCAGAATATCCGTCCACCGGCGATCGCCTACTATGGCCACTGCCTCGACCGGCAAGCCCATGTGCGCCACAGCCTGTCGCAGGGCGCGCCGCGAGGGTTTGCCAGCCCCGTGAATGAAAGGTAGGTTCAAACGCTCACCAATTTGCCGAATCCGGTTGCGGTTGAGGTTGTTGCTCACTAGCCAAATCTGAAAGTGGGGGCGCAACTGCTCTAGCCAAGCCGCTACTGCTGGATCCACCTCCGTCTGCCGGCTCGGCACCAGCGTGTCGTCTACGTCAAAGATGATGCCCCTTACCTGCCAGGCCCGCAGCTCCTCTGTCTGCAGCTGCAAGACAGTGCCATCCACGATCACATCCGGCTGCAGGAGCTTAAACCAAGGCTTGCGAACCATCGCTAGGGACTTGTTGGCGAAGGAAGTTGCTGGAGTTGGCTAAGAATTTGCCGTTGGGCCGCCTCGTGCTCTGCTGGGGTTCTGCTGAAAACGTGGGTGCCATCGTAGCGGGCCACAAAGTAGAGGTAGTCGGTCTCCTCAGGCTCTAAAACAGCTCTCAGGCTGGCCAGGCCAGGGTTGGCAATGGGGCCAGGAGGCAGGCCGGGGTTGAGGTAGGTGTTGTAGGGAGAGGGGGTGCGCACCTCGGCAAGGGTGAGACGGCGGGCTGGGGTTTGCTGGATGTTGAGGGCGTATTCTACGGTTGGGTCGGCAGCCAGCGGCATTCCTGCTTTGAGGCGGTTCAAAAAGACGCCTGCAATCAGGGCTCGCTCTTCTGGCACTGCAGCCTCCCGCTCCACGATGCTGGCCAGGGTGACCCACTCGTGCAGCGAGAGAGGGGTGGCATGCTGCCGAAACAGGGGCAGGGCCACCTCGGCAAAGCGCTGCAGCATAGCGTTGATGACTAGCTCAGCCTTCTGGCGATCCGGCAGGGATCCCTCCAGCTGCTCGGCAGGGAAGAAATAGGTGTCGGGGAAGAGGTAGCCTTCTAGGGAGCTGAGGTTGGGAGGCAGCCAATCGAGGGGAGGGATCACACGAGCCGTGGCGATGAAGACCTCGGCTGGGATCCAATTGCGCTCGGCCAAAGCCTCCGCAATCTGTTGAATCCGCCAGCCCTCCGGGATGGTGAGCCGCCGCTGCAGAATGCGGCCCTGTCGCAGTTGCTGGGCCACTGCCAGCATGTCTTGGTTGGGATCCAGAGCGTAGGTGCCCGCCTGAAATAGCCAGTTGCGCCCCAAGGTGCGGCTCCACAGCTCCCAGGCCAGCGCCGAGCGGATCACCCCTGCTTGCTGGAGTTGTCTCCCAATCTGGCGGCTGCTGCTGCCCGGCTGAATCGTTACTTGGATTGGCTCTGAACCCCCCACTGGCTGAAGCCAGGTCTGCCATCGCCAGTAGCCCAATCCTCCTGATAGAACCAGCAGAAAAATCAAGCTCTGCCAAAAACGCTGGCTCCCACGCTTGCGGAGGCGCTGCGCAGCAGCCAGGGGTGCCTCAGCGCTTTGCTTTGCAGCGCGCTTGGACGAGAGGGGATCCCTGGGCCTCTGAGCCGTCATCGCCTTTCCATGGCGGAAACCCTGCCCCAGCCTGCCTTGGTTGTCGGCAGCAAAATCATCAATCCTCCCCTGACCTCCAGCCAGTCGGAGCCCTAGGGAGAAGGCTTGTCGATCCCGTTGCTCCCCGAACTCCTTTGGCCAATCCAGGTGCCGATGGGCTCCCCCTGCACAGCCCGATAAATGTTGCCAGGGGTAGTCAAGTCAAAGACGACGATGGGGAGTTGGTTTTCCTTGCAGAGGGCAATGGCCGTACTATCCATCACCCGCAGATCGCGGGTCAGCACATCCTGGTAGCTGAGGACATCGTAGCGGCGGGCCTGGGGGTGAGTTTTGGGATCGGCATCGTAAACCCCGTCCACCTTGGTGGCCTTGAAAATGACTTCGGCGTCGATCTCCGCTGCTCGCAGGGCTGCCGTGGTGTCAGTGGTGAAGAAGGGGTTACCGGAACCCGCCCCGAAGATCACCACCCGCCCTTTTTCCAGGTGACGAATGGCGCGGCGACGAATGTAAGGCTCTGCCACCTCCTGCATGGCAATGGCCGTCTGCACGCGCGTCGGGATCCCGGCCCGCTCAATAGCATCCTGCAAGGCCAAGGCGTTGATGACGGTGGCCAACATGCCCACGTAATCAGCAGAGGCCTGATCCATTCCCTGCGCAGCCGCCTCTTGGCGCCCACGCCAGATGTTGCCCCCTCCCACCACAATGGCCACCTGTACCCCGGCTTGCACCACTGTGGCTACCTCGTTGGCAATGAAACTCAAAACCTTGGGGTCGATCCCGTAGGAACGATCCCCCATCAGGGCTTCGCCACTTAGCTTCAGGAGAATCCGTCGGTATTTCATAACTCCTCCGCTCCAGCCCACCCCTGCAATACAATAGCAGTTTAGGGGCGAGCTCCCCGCCAGGGATCCAGCCCTAGAGGACAGGGCCGTTCCAAACCTCCTAGCCGCCGGCAGCTAGGGACTCTCCCAGCAAGCCTAGGCCAATGAGAACAAATCCCACGCCCGCCAGGGTTTTCATCCAACGTGGGGGAATAAGCTGCGCCACCCAGGCTCCGGCCCACACCTCGAGAAAGCTAGCGCTGATGAGGGCCGCAGCAGCCCCGCAGAAGATTACTGTCAGGTCTTGCGAGCGGGCACTGAGGAGCAGCGTAGCCAATTGGGTTTTGTCGCTCATTTCGGCCAGCAGAATTGAGGCAAAGCTGACCAAAGCAGCCCGATTGGCTATTTGCTGGAGAGAAAAGGAGGAGGCTGGACTACCGTTTTCTCGGTTCACCACGTTCCTTTGCTCTAGGCGAGCACTCTGCCACTCCCGCCACAGCACATAGACTCCGATCATTAAAAAGCCCACTCCCGCCGCCCACTCTACCCAGGCTGCCGGGATCACCTGACCTAGCCACCCGCCCAACAGGACACTGAGCAAGGTGGCGGTGACCAAGGCACTGGCCGAGCCAAAAAAGATTGCCCAGGGAGACTGGGACTGGGCGCTTAGAAGCAAGATTGCCAACTGGGTCTTGTCACCCATTTCCGCCACAAAAACCGTTAAAAAGGTAACCAGCCAAAGGTGCAGTGGCGATCCCTCTCCCAGGTTGTTCTCAGAAGCAGAGGTTACAAGAGGTAGCGGCAGGGCTAACCCCAACTGCTCCGGCCAAAAGGGCAGCAAAGCCATAGCGCCCGCTTCCTAACCGCCTTCATTAGCTTACTGCATGGCCTAGCCGCCGGAGCTAGTCCCCTGCAGACGCAGGTAAGGTAGAAGGAAGTAAGGACATCCACTTTGGCAGCGCGCTATGACCACAACCCTTGAAGTGCCTAAGCGGGGCTTACCCGTTACCATCATCACCGGCTTTCTGGGGAGTGGGAAAACCACTCTCGTAAACCACATCCTCAGGAATCAAAAGGGAATGCGCACAGCGGTGCTGGTCAACGAGTTTGGGGAAATCGGCATCGACGGCGAGCTGATTATCTCCAGTGAAGAAGACCTGGTGGAGCTGAACAACGGCTGCATCTGCTGCACCATTCGCGATGACATTGTCGACAGCGTGCTGCGCCTGATGGAGCGCTCGGACAAAATCGACTATCTGGTGGTGGAAACCACTGGGCTGGCGGATCCCTTGCCGGTTGCCCTCACCTTCTTGGGACCAGAATTGCGGGATCTGACGCGGCTTGATTCGATTATCACTCTGGTGGATGCTAGCAACTTTGCCCCCGATCTGTTCCACAGCGACGTAGCCTACAGCCAAATTGCCTGTGGGGACGTCATCCTCCTCAACAAAACTGACCTTGTCGAAGCGGCAGAAATTGAGCGCTTGGAAAAACGCATCCGCGAGATCAAGGAAGATGCCCGCATCTTGCGCACGGTCAACAGTGTTGTTCCCCTAGAGCTCATCCTAGATACCGATCTATTTCAGCCCAGCTCCCTGCCCCAGGAGGAAGCCCACGACGCTGAGCACGACCACGAACACGACCATGAGCATGGCCACTCGCACCACAGCCACATCGAGGTTGAGGGTTTTAACTCCCTCTCCTTTGAAAGCGATCGGCCCTTCTCTTTGGACGCCTTCCAGAACTTTCTCAACGAGTTGCCTGAGGCGGTCTTTCGGGCCAAAGGGATCCTATGGTTTGAAGAAAGCCCAGAGCGGTATATCTTCCACCTCAGCGGCCGACGCTACACCCTCAGCAGCGATGAGTGGCCTCGCCAGCCCAAAAACCAGTTGGTGCTCATTGGCCAGCACCTCGATACGGCCAAGCTGCGGCAAAAGTTGGAAGCCTGTCTTGTCCCTGCGCCGGTCTAGAGTTAGGAGTTAGTCGGGCCCTGTTCCAGCAGCCTTGCGAGGGGAGCCTTGAGAGAGGGCATCCCGCCCATGGCCGACATTTTTGTGATGATTCGCAACCAAGCCAACAATGCCCTCACTTCCATCGAGGGGATCCCTTTTGTCGCCTTCTTGGAGCAGGAGGGGAAACGGATTGGGGAAGAAACCATCGAGTTAATCTACGCCGACGCCGGCTTTGATGACCTACCCGTTGGGGAATACATTGTGGGAGTACGGCACGGGCGGGTGGAACCGCCAAAAGCCACCTGCCCAGTAGTCATCAGGGCTGTCGATGAAGTTGTTTTGGTAACATTTACTTACCTTGAGCCCGAGCGGGTACTGCTGAACACTCGCATTGCTGTGGAAAAAAGGCTGTAACCATGACCGTTAAAGCAATCCCATCCCACTCCATCAAAGCTTTCCGCTATCGAGTGTTCTGTTTGGGACAGGATCTCTGGAAAGCCCAGGATCCCATTAGCCGTGCCAATTTGGCCCTGCAACTGGCCGATGCCGCTACAACCTTGGCCCGCCTGGAAGTCCAAGCCGCCCAGGCTCAGCTTTCCCACTCTCTCCCGAAAGCAGGCCCTCGCTAGGGATCCCGTCTACTCCCATTCGATGGTGCCCGGAGGCTTAGAGGTGATGTCGTAGACCACCCGGTTGACACCCGGAACCTCGTTGACGATGCGGTTAGAGATGGTGGCCAAGAGGTCGTAGGGCACCCTGGCCCAGTCTGCCGTCATGCCGTCCTCGCTGGTAACCAACCGCACCACTACCGGGCAAGCATAGGTGCGCTTGTCTCCCATTACCCCCACCGAGCGCACTTCTGGCAGCAACACGGCAAAGGCTTGCCAGAGCTTGGAGTAGTAGCCAGAGCGGTTAATCTCTTGGCGAACAATCATGTCGGCCTCGCGCAGGATCTCCAGCCGCTCTTGGGTAACCTCTCCTACAATGCGGATGGCCAGCCCCGGCCCTGGAAAGGGGTGACGATTAACGATTTCTTCCGGCAGGCCCAAGGAGCGAGCCAGCTGCCGCACCTCATCCTTGAAGAGCTTGCGCAAGGGTTCTACCAGCTTAAAGCGCAGATTTTTCGGCAAGCCGCCGACATTGTGGTGGCTTTTGATCTTGACGGCAATCCGCTCCCCAGTTACCGGATCCACGTTGGTGTTGGCCGACTCGATCACATCCGGGTAGAGAGTGCCCTGGGCCAGGTACTCGAAAGGACCCAGCCGCTGCGACTCCTCCTCGAACACGCGAATGAACTCTGCCCCAATGCGCTTGCGTTTTTCTTCTGGGTCGGTAACCCCCTTCAACTGCTGGAGAAAGCGCTCTTGAGCATCTACATAGTGGACGGGGATGTGGAATTGCTCCTGGAAAAGGCGCAGCAGCCGCTGCGGCTCGCCCTTGCGCATAAACCCTTGGTCGATGAACACGCAGGTGAGCTGGTCGCCAATGGCCTTGTGCAGCAAGAAAGCCAGGGTGGAACTATCCACCCCGCCGGAGAGAGCCAGCAACACCTTCTTGTTGCCCACCTGGGCGCGAACCTCTCGGATGGCCTCCTCCAGAAAAGCCTCCGTGGTCCAGGTGGGCTCGCAGCGGCAGATGTGATAGACAAAATTGCGCATCAGGAAAGCGCCGCCCTCGGAGTGGGCCACCTCTGGGTGAAATTGCACTCCGTACAGACGACGGACGGGATCGGCAATGGCAGCAAAGGGAGTGTTGTCCGTGGCGGCCAGGGCGTGAAAGCCTGGCGGCAATTCAGTAACCACATCCCCATGGCTCATCCACACAGTGCTGTTTTCTGGCAGGTTGGTGAGCAGGTCAGTGGGATCCAAAACATGGAGGGCAGCCCGGCCATACTCGCCTTTGCGGGCAGGCTCTACCCGGCCCCCCAACTGTTGCACCATGAGCTGCATGCCGTAGCACACGCCCAAGATGGGGATCCCCAACTTCCAGATCTCCGGGTCGCAGGCGGGAGCACCCGGCTCGTAGACGGAGCTGGGGCCGCCGGAGAGGATAATGCCTTGGGGCCGCAGTTGCCGCAGTTGTTCGGCGGTGGTGCGGTAGGAGAGAATTTCCGAATAGACCCGGGCTTCACGGACGCGACGGGCAATCAGCTCCGAGTACTGGGAGCCAAAGTCGAGAATGACGATCATCTGGCGCTGCACCTTGAGGGGGGAGCCGGAAAAAACTTACCCAGGGCCGGATGAAAAGCAGGGCCAAGAGATTAGCTGGGGATAACATCGTAGCAAGGACAGAGAGCTTTCCTGCAGGCATCTACCCTGGAAAACTTCTCGCAGAGGAGCTTTTGGGGCAAAACCGCCCCCTGGATCCCTGATAGAGTTTGCCATCGGCCAGGCCTGAAAGCGGGCAGAATGAGGATAGCGCTCTAGGCCAGTGGGCATAGCGCCAGGGATCCCTATGTCCACCCTCGTTGTCGAATCCTTTCAAACCTATCTACGTCGCCGCCGACGTCTGCTGGCCCGCCGTTTCAAGCACCAGCAGGGGTGGGTTGCGGTTTTGGCTCTCTTGGCCTTGTACTTGCTCAGTTGGGAGGCCCTGGGCGAGAGTAAGCTGTTACCGCTCCCGTGGCTAGCGGTGATCCCGCTGCTGGGGGGAGGGCTCTACAGCCTAGGCGCCGCGATGATCTGGAGGCTGCGCCAGCGCTGCTCCGCCCAGCTTTTGGCCGAAATGATCAGCTTGCCCCATTTGGCTTTAGCTGCCTTGATCTGGCTGGGTCTGGCCACTTGGGGAGAGCAGCTTTCCCCTTTCCTGCTACGCCGAAAAAACCAACTGTTGGCCGGCCTGGTACTCAGTTGGCTGGTGGCCCAGGGGTGGAGTTTTCTGCGTCCCAGCTCGATGGTAGAGGTGGGACAACTGTGGGCCGATTACCTGCAGGAGCTACGGGCTTCGGTGCTACAGCCCTGCTACTGCCGCCTGGAGGCCTGTCGCCAGGCGCTGCGCTCCTATCAGGCTATTTGGCAAGACCTCCAACTGGAAGAGCTGGAGGCCCAGCACCTCGTCCAGCTCCTGTCCGAATCCTTGCTGCCGCTGGCCTTGCCCCTCAAAGTCTACGCCCGCCAGGTTCACCACTGCTGTCAGCAGCTAGCAGCCCTGCTGGCGCAGATGCAAGAGCGGGTGGAGCGGCTGGAGCAGGTGCTTTTGGAGGTGGAGCTGGAGTTGGCTGCCTGTCAGCCTTTCCAGGCTCAGGCCCAGCCGATTAACCTCTTGCTGGAGGAGGGGATCCCCTGCCAGGAGCTGGATTTGCAGGAGTTGGTTTGCCTAAACCAGGAACTGCTGGGGGCGGATCGCTCTTTGCAGGGCTTGACCCAGGAGCTTAAGGGTTGGGCCGAAAAAGCCATCCCTGCCGCCCTGAAGCTGAGCCTCCCAGGATGACCAAAGCCGAAAAGACCCCGCTGGTTCCACTGGAGCCCCCCGAGCTCAAGGCGCTGTGGGCAAGGTGGCTAGCAGAGCTGGGTTGGCAACCCACGGAGCGCCAGCAACGGCAACTGCAGCAGCTCTACCCCCTGGTGATGGCCGGCAACCGCACCCAAAACCTCACCCGCATCACTGACCCCATCGACTTCTGGGAAAAACACCTGTGGGACTCGCTGCGGGGCCTGTGCTTGCTGGGTCCGTGGGAGGTCATTCAAACCCAGCCCTGGCGGGGCATCGACGTTGGCACTGGAGCAGGCTTTCCAGGGATCCCGGCCCAAATTGCCCTACCCCAGGCCAGCTTTACCCTGCTAGATAGCACCCAGCGCAAGATTGCCTTTGTGCAAGGCGTTTTGCAGCAGCTCTCCCTGGCCCAGGCGCGGGCAGTGGCCCAGCGGGCGGAAGTTTGGGGGCAAGACCCGCAGGAACGTGGCAGCTACGATCTGGCCCTGGCCAGGGCTCTGGCCGCAGCGGAGATCTGTGCCGAGTATTGTCTGCCCCTACTCAGGGTGGGAGGACGCGCCATCCTCTATCGTGGCCATTGGACCGAGGCCGAAGCCGAAGTTCTAGAGCGGGCCCTCTCCCTTTTGGGAGGGAAACTGGTTCACATCGAAGCCTTCACCACTCCCCACAGCCACAGCGTGCGCCACTGTCTGCTGCTGGAGAAAGTGGCTCCCACACCAGCTCTCTATCCCCGCCCTCCTGGTGTTCCCCAACGTCAACCCTTGGGGCGGGGCAAGCCTTAATTTCCTGGCTCGGGGATGTCTGCAGAAAATTTTGGAGGGGGGAGTTTGCAAATGCTGCTGCTAGGACTAAGATGGGGTTGGCATCAGTTTCGGATCAAGCCAAGGGTCTAACCAGGCGAGCTTCCGAACTGAGCGCTAGAGGGTAAAGTTCGGAGTTCGCAGGGTTATGACCATTTTTGTCGGCAACTTGTCCTTCAAGGCCAGTGAAGAAGACCTGCGTCTGGTTTTTTCTGAATACGGCACTGTCAAGCAAATCAAGATTCCAGTAGATCGCGAGACAGGCCGCAAGCGAGGCTTTGCCTTTGTGGAGCTGGAAAACGAAGCCGACGAGCAAAAGGCTATCGAAGAACTGGATGGAGCTACTTGGATGGGCCGAGATTTAAGAGTTAACAAGGCACTGCCGCGTCAGGCCAGCAGTAGCCGAGGTGCTCGTCCCTCCCGCTTCTAGGTCGTCAGGTTGCCGTGTTGAGGGAGTAGCTGGCGTACATCCCCAGCAGGCTACCGCTGACGCCAAACAGGGATCCCAGCAACCTCACTTGGTGTAGTCGAGGCACTAGCAATAGGAGAGTGAGGCCCACCCCTGTCAGCACGTTGGCGTTGCTCGCCCTCGGGGTGTTGCCGAAGAGGAAGTAGCGATGCAGGCCCGCTGGCGGATGGGAATCAGTACCGAGGAACAGCTCGGTGCCGAGACAGTGTGCCCTGGGGGTGTCCAATCCCGCTCTCATCCAAACGGTTGCCGCCGAAGCGGGGGTTCAGGTAGCCGAAGGGGCTCCCAGACAGGGGGGCTGAGTTTTGTATGATAGGGGCTCAGACCCTCGTTCTCTTACCTTGTCCATGCCTGCTGCCATCCGTCGCCCGCCTCGCTCTCTCTACTGTGGCCAAGTGCGCCCAGCCCATATCGGCCAGACGGTTACCCTCTACGGCTGGATTGACCGCCGCCGCGACCACGGGGGCGTGATCTTCCTCGATTTGCGGGATCGCTCCGGCATTGTGCAACTGGTGGCCGATCCCCAGAAGACTCCTCTTGCCTACGAGCTAGCCAAGGAGGTGCGCAATGAGTACGTGGTGCGGGTAACAGGAACAGTTCAGCCCCGGCCTGCCGACTCCTTCAACCCCCGCCTGGCCACGGGCGAAGTGGAGGTTTATGCAGAGCAGCTGGAGATTCTTAGCCGGGTGGCCAAGCAGCTTCCCTTCAGCGTCTCCGGGGAAGAAGGGGAAGAGGTGCGGGAGGAGATTCGCCTGCGCTATCGCTACCTGGACTTGCGCCGGGAGCGGCTGTCGCGCAACCTGCAACTGCGTCACCAGGTCATCAAGGCCATCCGCCGCTTTCTGGAAGACGAGGAAGGCTTCATCGAGGTAGAGACCCCCATCCTCACCCGCTCTACCCCCGAAGGCGCCAGAGACTACCTAGTGCCCAGCCGCCTCAACCCTGGGGAGTGGTTTGCTCTGCCGCAGTCGCCCCAGCTTTTTAAGCAGTTGCTGATGGTGGCTGGTGTGGATCGCTACTACCAAATTGCCCGCTGCTTTCGGGATGAGGATCTGCGGGCGGATCGCCAGCCGGAGTTTACTCAGTTGGACATGGAGATGAGCTTCATGGATCAGGAGGCAATCCTGGAGCTCAACGAGCGGCTCATCTGCCATATCTTCAAAACCGTTAAAGGGATCGACCTGCCCCGGCCCTTCCCACGGCTAACCTACGCCGAGGCCATGGCCCGCTACGGTTCCGACAAGCCCGACACCCGCTTTGGGCTGGAGTTGGTGGATGTTTCGGCGGTGTTTCAGGGATCCCGCTTTCAAGTCTTTGCCAAAGCCCTGCAGCAGGGAGGAGTCGTCAAAGTTCTGCCAGTGCCCGGCGGCGATGAACAGATCTCCAACACCCGCATCAAACCGGGCGGAGATCTGTTTAAGCTCGTCACTCAGTACGGGGCAGGCGGTTTGGCCTTCATTCGGGTGCGTCCCGATAGCCTCGACACCATTGGTGCCCTCAAGGAGAGCCTCAGCCCTGAGCAGGAACAGCAGTTGCGGCAGCTGACCAACGCCAAGCCAGGGGATCTGCTGCTGTTTGGGGCAGGGCCGGCTGCCGTGGTCAACGAGTCGCTAGGCCGGCTGCGGCTGCATCTAGGCCATGAACTGGGTTTGATCCCGAAGAATGCTTTGAATCTCCTCTGGATTACGGATTTCCCGATGTTTGAATTCAACGCCGAAGAAAACCGCCTGGAAGCCCTGCACCACCCCTTTACTGCTCCCCATCCTGACGACTTGGCCGACTTGAAGACGGCGCGGGCCCAGGCTTACGACTTGGTCTGGAACGGCGTGGAAGTGGGGGGGGGATCCCTGCGCATCTACCAGCGGGAGATCCAGGAGCAGGTTTTCCAAATCATTGGCCTTAGTCCTGAGGAGGCGCGGGAGAAGTTTGGCTTTTTGCTAGAAGCTTTTGAGTACGGCACCCCACCCCACGGGGGCATTGCCTACGGACTGGACCGGCTGGTGATGCTGCTGGCAGGGGAAGATTCCATCCGCGATGTCATCGCCTTTCCCAAAACCCAGCAGGCCAGGTGCTTGCTCACCGGTGCCCCCTCCGGGGTTGAGCCCAGGCAGCTTAAAGAACTGCACGTAGCCTCCACCTACCAGCCCGGCTAAAGGACGGATAAGCATCCACCCCTACTTCTTGGTCTCCCTATGCTAGATCTGACCGGAAAGAAAGCCTTGGTAACCGGCATTGCCAACGAGCGCTCCATTGCCTGGGGCATTGCCCAGCAGCTGCACAAAGCAGGAGCTACGTTGGGGGTTACCTACTTGCCGGACGAGCGGGATCGTTTCAAGACGAAAGTCCAACAACTCACTGAGCCCCTGCAGCCGGATTTTCTCCTTCCCTGCGACGTCCAAAGCGATCAGCAAATCAACGACCTATTTCAGGAAGTGGCCCAAAAGTGGGGCCAGCTCGACATCCTGGTTCACTGCCTGGCCTACGTCAAAAAAGAGGAGCTGAGCGGCAACTTTAGCGATATCTCGCGGCAGGGGTTTGCCCTGGCCATGGATGTGAGCACCTACTCCCTGATTGCCCTCTGCCGGGCCGCTAAGCCCCTCTTGAGATCCGGCAGCAGCGTCCTCACCCTCACCTACTTAGGGGGAGTGCGAGTGGTGCCTAACTACAACATGGCTGCTGTCACCAAAGCGGGCCTAGAAACCTGCGTTCGCTACCTGGCAGCCGAGCTGGGCCCCGCCGGGATCCGGGTGAATGCCATTTCTGCTGGACCCATTCGCACCTTGGCTTCCTCGGCCATTGCTGATTTTCATGCCATGCTGCACGCGGTCGAGGAGAAAGCTCCCCTGCGGCGCAATATCACCCAGCTCGAGGTGGGCAATGTGGCAGCTTTTCTGGCCAGCGACCTAGCTAGCGGCATTACTGGCCAGGTGATCTACGTAGACAGTGGATATAGCATCCTGGGTTTTTAGGCTTGGTGGGATCTCCCTGGCATGAACCGCTTTTCCTTTTCCCCCTTGCAGCGGCTGCTAGTGACCTGGATTTTGATGGTCATTAGCGGCTGGCTGGCCCTGCAAGTGGGCCGTCTGTTTGGCCATCTGCTCGCCACCATCCTGACAGCGGCGGTACTGGCTTTTTTGCTCAACTACCCAGTCCAGGCGCTGCAGCGCTACCGGGTCAACCGTGTTGTAGCGGTGGCTTTGGTCTTTGCCCTCTCGGTGGTGCTGCTGGTTTTGGTGGGGATTGCCGTTGTGCCCCTCCTGGCTAAGCAGGTGGTGCAGTTGGGGGCACGGATCCCTGAGTGGGTGGATACTTTACAACATTGGCTTGGCCAGATTAGCCTCTGGGCTGCCGAGCGCAACATCAACCTTGGCCAGCCGGAGCTGGTGAACACTCTCCTCAGCCGCCTGCAGGCCGGTGCTGAAAAAATTGCCAGCCAATCCCTCGACATCCTCCTAGGCACCTTTAACCAGGTGGTCGACTTGGTGTTGGTCTTGGTGTTGGCCTTCTACATGCTGCTCTATGGGGGCCAGTTTTGGCAGGGGTTGCTCAGCCTCTTTCCCAAGCCCTGGGGGCCGCGCATCGGCGAAGCCCTGGTGCTCAGCTTTCAGAACTTTCTCATCAGCCAGTTGGTGTTGGGGTTCATGATGGCCCTGATGCTGGTGCCAGCGTTTGGGCTGCTGCGAGTACCCTTTGGGCTTTTGTTTGGCCTCTTGATTGGCCTGCTGGAGGTGATCCCGCTGGTAGGGGGCTTCATTGGTATTGGCGCGGCAGCAGTGCTGCTGGCTTTCCAGGACATTTGGCTCAGCCTCAAGGTGGTTCTGGTCTCCCTGATCGTGCAGCAGATCAAGGATCGGGTCATCGCTCCCCGGCTGATGGGAGAGCTGATTGGCCTCAACCCGGTGTGGATCTTGATTGCCCTGTTGGCGGGGGCACAGCTGGGGGGCATCCTGGGCGTGATCGTTGCCATCCCCCTCAGCAGCGTGGTGAAGAGTCTCTACGAGGTGGCCCGTTCCGCCAAGTTGGCCGCCGAAGAGGGGTTGGACTTGACGGCAAAGGTGACCTCCCTCGGCAAAAGCCCCCTCGAAACTCGCCGGGAGGAGATCCAGGAGGTCTAGCTTCCAATAGGCATTGTCCTAGCGAATTTTGCCCTCGATAAAGGGCACCTCCAACACCTTTTCGTGGTGGATGGGGCCGTGGCCGAAGTAGCCCCCCTCTCCAAACAGTTCGCCGTGGTCGGCTGTAACCGTGATGTAGGTGTTTTTGGGAACCAGATCGAACAGTTGCTCAAAGACCCCGTCTAAGTAGCGCACCGCCTCAATCTGCCGCTGCCGCAGCTCCTCCAACTGGGCGGCGCTGAAAAAAGGGATCCCCTCCTCTTTCCCTTCATCCAGTCGCTTGAGCACCCCGTTGACCCCCGAAATGTGGGGCCACGCGCTGGGATCCTCATCGGGCAGGGCGTAGGGATAGTGAGTTTCGCCTACATTGAGCAGGTAAAAGCTAGGGCGATCCGGATCAAAGCGCAACTGCTCCACCATAGCCGCCATGTCGTTGTGCCGGGGCATGAGACGGTAGGAATCGAAGTCGCGATTGAGCAGAGTGCTGGGATTGAGCACCGGCATGGAGACCAGGGCGTGGGTGGTGTAGCCCAGTTGGTGCTTCAGGAGCGTTGGCAGGTAGAGGTGAGGCAGCAGATGCTTGAACTCAATCGGCTGCCGGGTGCCGAGGCGCTCGTTGTAGCGCAAATACTCCTGCTTGTAGTGTTCGGAGGCAAAAACGTGGGTGGGGCTGGTATGGGGCAGCAGGCCCATGAGCAGGTTGTAGTGAGCAGGAGCTGTCCAGGAAGCGTAGCTCCAGCGCTTTTCCAGAGGACCTAGCTTCAGCAAGTGCTTGGGCTTAGCCGCCAGCAGGCTGTCGAAGCGGCAACTGTCTAGCACGATGAGCAGGTAGTTATTCTGCCCCTGGGGTTCGGGGCGGGGGGCGGGCTCAGGGTCGGGGGCTGGAGACGATCTCCACCAGTTTAGGAATCCCATTCCTCCTCCTCTTCAGCAGAGTAAGGCCGCCGGACAATCCGCCAGCTGGGGGTTGTTGCTGCATCGTCCTCAGGTTCGCTGGGTTCGGGGGCAGGCTCGCGAATGCGTTCCGGCGGGATATTGGAATAGGAATAGCGGCCTGTCTCAGGATCCGGCAAATCTGGTGGCAAATAGTGGTCGGGGGGAAGTAGCTGCGCTTCCAAAAAGCGCACCCGGTCGAGGAGCTGATTGAGCTTGCGAATGGCCTGGCGCTGCAACGCCCGCTCGTGGAGCTGCCAGGATCCCACGTACAAAAATCCCAAGCCCACTCCTACTCCATAGGCCATCAAGAGCACCAGCGACAGAGGTACAGCAGGGCCAGCCTGTCCAGCTACAACAACCACCGCTGCCGATCCCCAGTTTTGGACCAGGAAAATCCCCAAGGCCAGGATCCACAGCCCTAGGAGCAGGGAGCGGATGTTTTGGAGCATGACCTCAACCTTCCCTCTCCCCTAGGCTACCACCAATCCCTGGCGGGGGGCAGGACGGGGTTAGTTGAAGGTGTTGGATCCCCAGCCGGGGGCCACTTGAGCGGCCCTGAGGATAAAGGCAGCTAGGTTGCGCAGCGCCTCATCATCCATCCAGGAGGGGGGCACAGGACGGCAGCCATAGCTAGGCTTGCTGCCGTCGTAGCTGCGGGGATCCCGCTGGTACTCGACAAGAGCTTGGATGGTGTCGCGGGGCGGAGTGGCACCGCGCAAGTCTTTCAGCGAGAGAGAAATGTTGGGAGCGGGCAGGGTAGAGCCGCCCACATGGCAGTTCAAGCAAGCAGATTGGAAGCGGTTTTTCCCGTCGCTCAGCTGCTCCGGAGTAAAGGTAAGGGTGTGTCCCTCCGCATCCCAGGGCAGCTCCACCGGCCCAGTTGCCCGCAGATATTGGCTCACGTAGGGATCCACGCGGGCCAGCGCTGGGCTAGCCAACCCCAGCCAAACTAGGAGCAGGATCCCCGCCCACCTCCGGGCCCGCTGAGGGACCCGCCATCGCTTGGTCCCTTGAGTTTGCCCAGGCATCAGAGATAGGCCGAAAGGTCACTGTGGGATTCGCTCTTGGTGCCGCCCCAGCCGGGCACCGTCTTGGCCTGAACCAAGATATAGCCAGCAATTAACTTCAGATCCTCCTCGGTAAGGTTGCGCAGGCGGGGATACTCGCTTAAGAGCTGCGTGTTGGGATGGTATTCCACCAGGGACTCTACCCCGTCGTAGGTGACTGGGTTTTTGATGTAGTCCACGATTGCCAGCACGTTATCGCGAGGAGGTGTTGCCCCCGCCAGATCCGCAAGCTTCAAGGTCACATCTGGGTTGGGAAGGGTTTGACCCCCCACATGGCACTGGGCACAGGTTTTGTTAAAAAGTTGCTTGCCGCGGGCCAGTTGCGCCTCGGTAAAAGTAATGGTTTCAGTTGGCGACAGGGGTACCGGAGGGATCTGCCTAGCTGCCAGGGTCGGCCACCCAGCAAACCCAGCCAGCCCCAGCGCCAGGATGCAAATCAACAGCCGCCGACGCACCGCTGCCAGCGCTTTCTGCAAAGAAAAGGATTTGCTAAACATGGGTCTCCATCAATGACTTCAAAAAGGGCGTCAGCTTTGCTCCAGCGACAAACCCGACACCCGGATCTAAGGATAGACCATTGCGGGATCACTTGCAGACAGGATTTTGGCTTCCCTTTCCCTTCATTGGAGTGTTAAGTTTAATTGCAAATTCAGGATCTCCAGCAGCTAGGAAAGGCCTTTGCGACAACAGCTGGCATAAAGCTTAGCCTGCCGATCTGGAGGTTATGGAGCCGAGTTCTAGGATTGCCCATGTCATCTTTCCGGTTCCAGCCGTTGCGGGTGGCCTTCACCTGTGCAGATCCCAGCCAAGTGCCGATCTCTGTTGACGAGTTGGTAGCGGCTCTGCCGGCCTCGCCGCTTCTGGCCTACACTGAACCGGAAACGGCGGCTCTGCGGGTAGAGATGCTGCCGGATGCAACCTATTACTTCTACCGCCGCGGAGAAGACGTGGCCCTGGCGGCTTTCCGCATCCCAGTGAAAAAGCTGCAGGCTCTGCCCCGCAAGCTTGTGCGGCTGTTGGAACACGTGGCCGCCTTCGACAACCTCCTCAACCTGCAACCGGCTAGCGACGCCCTAAGCAATGTCCTGGAAGTGGAGTTTCTGCAACTGGAAACGCCAGCCAGCGGCTCCAGGCCCGCCGAGGTCAGACCCCTGCCGCGGGATCCCCAAGGCCAGCTGCAAATCCAGGCAGGCCGCAACCTCGCCATCGCCTTGCGCAACAAGGCCCTCACCCCAGTGCATGTCTATGTAACAGTCTTTGACGAACGGCAGTGCAGCGTCGGCTTGGTCTATCCCTACCAGCCGGACTTTCCTACTCGCCTGCGCCCCAGCGAAAGCGTGTTGGTCGGCTCTGGCCCTCGCTATCTGCTGCAGATGCAACTGCCCGAAGAGGCAGAGACAGCGGTGGATCGCTTCAAAATCTGGGTCAGCGCTACTGGCATGCAGCCGGGCATCATGGCAATGCCCCCTCTGGGGCAAAGACTGGAGCCCCCCTCTGAGGATCCCTACGGATCGGGATCTCGGCTGGATCGGGAAGTTCGGCTGGCCATCTTGGGCAAGGCGGGCAGCACGCCCATGCCAGCTTTTGCGGAGGATCCCTGGTGGTGTATGGAACAAGCTGTCAAAATTGTGGCTTAAGCTAATGCTCTTGGGTGCCTTTCAGACTTCTCGAAGGTGACTTTTTAAGATCCTCTCAAATGTAGCCTCAACCTCATCAACACTGATGACTGACAGATGATAGAGAGAGGATAGACTGGTTTTTGCATCTTGACTAACGTCGGTCAAAACTATGATGGCTTGGTTTCTCTGAAGACCAAGGTCAGAAGCAATCTTGGAGTACTTTTGTACTTTATCTTGGTACTCACCTGTCTTCGACTCTACCCAGTAAAATTGATCATTAACGTGGAAGAGAAGATCCATCTCAAAATCATCTCCGTTTGACAAAGTAACTTTGGCATTTGCTATGTAAGAAAAATCAATCTTCCCAGTTTGCCTTTTAGCAAGGCAAATCAACCTATTCCTAACGTATCTCTCCAGCCAGTTTCCTGAGAGAAAATTCAGTGCTTGTGGAGATCTGCTGGCTCTTGCTACTAGCAGACACCTGGGCACTCTGAAGTATCTATACTCTTCCAAAAATGCAATCTTGTATAGCTCTGTGGCAACCTGGCAAGTTGTGCCAATTACTTGTTGAGGTTCGTCTCTAAGGCTTATTGAGAAAGAGTTTCCGCTGTTCATACTTGACTTAATCATTCCATAGAATCTTTTGATCAAAGAGTACTGACTACCCATAAGGTCAGCTATTTGACTAGCTTCTCCTCTTCTTCCTCCATATCTATGCTTCTGATCTTTATGTTTTTCGAGTTTAAGAAAGATTCTATCTTCGATATGTCAACTTCTAGCTAGAAGCAGCTACTTTTTCCTTATCTCTCGGTACATCGTCTGGTAGACTATTCTCTATTGTTTTATGGATGGCAGCCTGATCTTTTTGAGAGTTTTGATCTGTAGCTTGGGATATCTCTAATCTGGAAGATTTTTTAAGAGCAACCTGTAGTTGCTGATAGATACCTCTAGCTTCTTTCACTAAGTTTTCTAGGATAGCTTGCTGACTGTTGAGCTGCTCATTATGTTCAGCTAGCCTTACAGATATAGCCTGCGTAAGATCCTTACCCCAAACCTGCAGAAAACTTTGATAACTTTACTAGAAGACGCAGCCTGAACTCTTCAAGATCAGCTTGGATAGACTGTAACCTCTGAGAAGTCTCGTCTGCCAAGCCTTCTCCTAACTTGATTAAGGTTTTGTCGAGTTCTTGGCCCAGCCATGAAGATATCTCTCTAATGACCTCTCGCTGCCAGACCTCTAGTCTAGGATTGGCCTTGTAATGGCGGGCAACGTAAACACCCAATGAGAAACCAACAGCCACCCCAATTAACAAAGCCAAAACGAGGTCCATCAGATTGGCTCCTTGCCCCTATTGTTACTTTTTGCCTAGGTTACCCGCCTGTTTCAAGATTCTCAGGCAAGAAGAGGCGTATCTTGTCCTGAAGAGCCGAGCAGGGATCCCAACCAGCTTTGTTGGAGCGCTTTCTGGGCGGGAGTGAGCTCAGGCAAGGCCTCCAGGGTGTACACATCCGGGCGGGGCGGATCCAAGGGGATCCAAAAGTGCTTTAGCTGATCGCCTTGGAAGACGCTAAGACAGATGGTTTGGTGGGGCTGATAGGCTGCCAGGCGCTCTGGCAAGGTGGCGACGCTTACCCGAAAGCCATCCAAAGCCACCAGCTCGTCGCCAGCCCAGATGCCTGCTTTTTGAGCCGGGGAGCCCATCTCGACGGCGCTGATGCGGTTGCCCTCGCCGTTGAAGTTCAAGCCCAGGTAGGGAGGAGGGTTGGGGCGGCTAAAGTGGGCCTTGAGGGTGAGGCCAAACGGATGGAGGTAGGCGTTGTAGTCCAGTTCTTCCGTGCCTTCCACGTAGGCGGCAAAAAAGCGCCCAAGGTCGACACCGGCTGCTCGCTCAAAGGCCTCCCGCAAGTCCTGGTAAGTATAGCCTTTCTCAAACCGGCCAAAGCGCTGCCACAAATCCTGCATGGCCGTGTCCAGGGATCCCCGCCCTCCTGAAAGGTGGCGAATGTGCAGATCTAGCAGCCAGCAGACTAAAGCGCCCTTGAGGTAATAGGAAACCTGGCTGTTGAGGCTATTTTCGTGGGGGCGGTAGAGCTTGATCCAAGCATCGAAACTGGCCTCCTGCAGCGATTGTACGACTCGACCTGGCGTGCGCTGTAGCCGGCTGATTTGCTCAGATAGGATCTGCAGAAACTCTTTGGCACTGAGGATCCCTGCTCGTAGCAAGATAACATTTTCGTAGTAGCTGGTTGCCCCTTCGCAGAACCAGAGGCAGTCCACATAGTTTTCTTGGTTGTAGTCAATTTTCTCCAAAGCTAGAGGGCGCAGCCGCTTGACGTTCCAAGCATGGAAAAGCTCATGGGCCAGCAGCGCCAAAAAGCGGCGGTAGGACTGAGGCTGATGCAGCTCTAGTCCAGAATAGTTGAGGGTGGCACTGTACTTGTGTTCTAGGCCACCAAATCCCCCGGCCGACAAATGCACAATAAACCAGTAGCGGTCGTAGGGCAGCCCGCCAAAAAACGCTGCCGTGGTTCGGACAATTTTCTCGGCATCGGCCACTGCTTGATCCAAATTCAGGGTGCCCGCTCCCCAGACCACGAAGTAGTGCGGGATCCCTTCCACTGCAAACGAGCGCAACTGGTGCAAGCCCACTTCCACTGGGCTGTCTGCCAGCTCGTCGTAGTCTTCAGCAAAGAAAGACTGGCCAGCGCTAGGATCCCCTGGGGAAGGAGAGGCCAGGGGCCGCAGGCTGGTGGCAATGCGCCAGTCGGGGTGGGGAGGGATCACGGTCAGCGTATAGGGCTCCCGCTCGCGGCCAGGCACGTAGAGAAAGAGCGCCGCCCCATTGAAATAGGCGTGGGTGAGATCCAGATGGTTGGTGCGCACCGTCAGCTCATAGGCATAGACCCGATAGCGGACTGTAACCGCCGAACACCCAGGTGGATCGACCTCCCAGGTGTTTTTATCAACCTTTCGCCAGGCCAAAGGGCTCCCTTGCTCGCTCAGGGCCTGAAACTCCTGTACATGGCGGGCATGCTCCCGCACTAGGTAGGATCCCGGCGTCCACACTGGCAGCCGCAGCCGCAGGGGCACCTCCGGTTCCACTTCGCGAATCTGCAGCTCCACCTCCAAGAGGTGACTGGCTGGCTCTGGCATCCGCACCGTAAAGTGCTGACGGCTAGGGCGAGAAGGGGTGGCAACCTCAGCCGGCGGGATCCCCATACAACCTTCCCTTGTCGCAACAAAGGAACGTAGCTCTGGCTACAAAGATATCCAGGCAGAGTCTCTTAAGTTTAGGGTAGTCTTCGAGTCGTGGGCAGCTCGATCCAGGTGCCCCAAGCTAACCTCTGGGGTTGATCCTAGAGATAAACTGACCTTGAAAGGTTGACAAGTCTCGTGGTGGCCGTCGCAGAAAAATCTCTCATTGCAGCTTTTAAGCAGTTAGGAGGATCTCGCCATCCTCCGGTTATCGAGACTTATGAACGCGGCAAGACCATTTTTCTCCCCGGCGATCCGGCGGAGCGGGTTTACTTTTTGGTCAAAGGAGCCGTTAAGCTCTCGCGGGTGTACGAAAGGGGGGAAGAAATTACCGTTGCCCTCCTGCGGGAGAACAGTATTTTTGGTGTGCTCTCCTTCATTACCGGGCAGCGCTCCGACCGCTTCTATCACGCCGTAGCTTTTACTCGCGTCGAGCTGCTTTCTCTGCCCATCGAACAGGTGGAAAAGTCTGTACGGGAGAACGCTGAGCTGGCCATGTTGCTGCTTAAGAGCTTGGCTTCCCGTATCCTGCAGACAGAGATGATGATTGAAACCCTGGCCCACCGCGACATGGCCTCCCGCCTAGTTAGCTTTTTGTTGATCCTCTGCCGCGACTTCGGGGTGCCTGGCCCCAATGGCGTAACCATCGACCTCAAGCTGTCTCACCAGGCTATTGCCGAAGCCATCGGATCAACCCGCGTCACCATTACCCGTCTCTTGGGAGAGTTGCGCAAGAAAAACTACATTTCTATCCACAAGAAGAAGATCACTGTCCACGACCCCATCCAGCTTAGCCATCGCTTTACCTAGGGGGCCAGCTCTCAACGGCTGAGAGACACCTGCTAGGAGGCGGGCAGCTGAGCCAGGGCAGCCAGGATCTTTTCCCCCATTTCCCGGCAGCCGACCAGGGTCATCCCCTCCGAGTAGATGTCGGCGGTGCGGTAGCCCTGGGCCAAAACCGCCTCGACGGCCTGTTCGATGCGGTCAGCAGCTTGGGGCTGATCCAAGGAGTAGCGCAGTAGCATTGCCCCAGAAAGCACCTGGGCAATGGGGTTGGCCTTGTCTTGGCCGGCCATATCCGGAGCTGAGCCATGGACTGGCTCATAGAGGCCTGGGCCGGTAGCTCCCAGAGAGGCAGAAGGCAACATGCCAATGGAGCCAGTTAGCATGGCCGCCTCGTCGGAGAGGATATCCCCAAAGAGGTTTTCTGTCAGGATGACGTCAAACTGCTTTGGCCAGCGCACCAACTGCATGGCCGCGTTGTCGACATAGAGGTGGGAAAGCTCTACGTCAGGGTATTCGGCGGCAATGGCGGTAACCCGCTCCCGCCACAGTTGCGACACCTCCAGCACATTGGCCTTATCCACCGAGCAAAGCTTGCGCCGTCGCTTGCGGGCCAGTTCAAAAGCTACGCGGGCAATACGATCCACCTCGGCCTCGCTGTAGGCCATGGTGTTGACGCCGCGGCGGGACCCCTGGGCATCGACGAAGATCCCACGGGGCTGACCAAAGTAGATGCCGCCGGTGAGCTCGCGTACCACCACCAGGTCGATCCCAGCAACCACCTCCGGCTTTAGGGAAGAGGCCTGCACCAGTTGGGGGAAGATCTTCACGGGGCGCAAGTTGGCAAATAGCCCCAAGCCGGCCCGCAAGCCCAGCAAAGCCTGCTCCGGTCGCTTCTGGCGCGGCAGGGTATCGTACTTAAAGTCGCCAACTGCTGCCAAGTAAACGGCATCGCTTTCCTGGGCCATTTTCAAAGTCTCCGGGGGCAAGGGATCCCCCGTGGCCTCGTAGGCTGCTCCGCCAATTAGGCCCTCCTGCCACTGGAGGGAAAACCCCATCTGAGCGGCAACGGCGTCCAAAACTGCCCGACCCACCTGCATAATCTCAGGGCCGATTCCGTCGCCGGCTAGGGCAGTAATCCGATAGGTTTGAGCAGCAGAAGAAGAAACGCTCATGGGCGATCCCCGCAAGAGGAGTGCGTAGCGATATTACCATCCCCTTGCCCAAGGTCTGCCGAAAAGTCCCCCGGGAAAGTTCCCCTAAAAAAAGTGCAGCTTGGCCATCAGCCTGCTGCACCTAGAGTTATCAATATTCGGCTCTCTAGAACAGGCCCAGGGTAACCCACTTGTCCAGCGGCAGAGTGGCGCCAATGCCTAGATACAGGGTTACCAAAGTGCCAATCAAAAACACCGTCGTCGCCACTGGACGGCGCAGCGGGTTCTGGAACTTGTTGACGTTTTCAATGAAAGGCACAAACAAAAGGCCCACGGGAATAGCCAACATCAGGGCAATGCCCAGCAGCTTACTGGGAACAACGCGCAAAATGTGGAACACAGGGTAGAGGTACCACTCGGGAAGAATTTCCAGGGGCGTGGCAAAGGGGTCTGCCGGCTCGCCTACACCCGCGGGATCCATAACCGCCAGGCCGACAATCACCCCAATGGTGCCCAGGATGACCACCGGGAACATAAAGAGCAAGTCGTTAGGCCAAGCGGGCTCCCCGTAGGTCATGTGGCCCATGTTCTTCTTCAGCTTGGCCAAAACTTTGGGGTTGTCCAGGTCAACTTTGCGTGTAATAACCTCAGTCGCCAGCGCTTGCTTCGAGAGAGGCATAGCAGTTCTCCTTATCTGGGGCAAAAGAGTTGAGTAAGGGAAAGCAGAGGATCCAACCAGCCCTGGCTCACAGGGGTCCAGAAATGCCCTGGCGGCGGATCATCAAAAAGTGCATGGTCATGAAGACCGCCGTCAGCCAAGGCAGGACAAAGGTGTGCAAGCTGTAGAAACGAGTGAGGGTAGCTTGGCCAACAGCCTCGCCACCGCGGATAAGCTGAACCAGGGCATCACCCACCACCGGGATAGCGCTGGGCACTCCCGAGACGATCTTGACTGCCCAGTAGCCCACCTGATCCCAGGGCAGAGAGTAGCCCGTAACCCCGAAAGAAACCGTCAGCACCGCCAAGATCACGCCGGTGACCCAGGTCAGCTCGCGGGGCTTTTTGAACCCACCGGTCAGGTAAACCCGGAAGGTGTGCAGAATCATCATCAACACCATCATGGAGGCGCTCCAGCGGTGGATGGAGCGCAGCAGCCAGCCGAAGTTGACCTGGGTCATGATGTAGTTGACCGACTCAAAGGCCTCGGCCACCGTCGGACGGTAGTAGAACGTCATGGCAAAGCCGGTGGCAAACTGAATGAGAAAGCACACCAGCGTGATGCCGCCAAGGCAATAGAAGATGTTAACGTGCGGCGGGATGAATTTTCCGGTTGCGTCGTCGACGAAGGGCGTAATCTCTAGCCGCTCGTCTAGCCAATCGTAAACTTTGCCCATAGTACCTTTCTTTCCAATTTCTCGGTATCTCCCCGGCGGGAGAAAGTCACTCCACGGTGGAGGACAGCCCCACCTCAACCAGCACTGTAACACAATTTGTTAACGACTTCCTTAAGTTAGGCTCAGCTCGGGGGCAGGAATCCGCATTCTCGCTGGCAAAACAGGTTTCGATATTGCGTCTTGTTCATATTCCTTAACTTTTCTTAGCGTCTTGCCGTCTATGGTTGCGCCAAAGCCAAAGAAGAAAGAGTGGGGGATCCGCTGGGTTCTCCGCATTCTGCTGCTGGGGTGCCTGCTCTGGGCAAGTTTAGGCACTGATGCCTACCAAGCTCAGGCCAGCCGCTGGGGAGAAGAGCAGCAACTGCTGGCCCAGGCTTGGGCCTATGTGGATCGGGCCTACGTGGATCCGGGGTTTAACGGACAAAACTGGTGGCAGGTGCGGCAGCGTTTTCTGGCGCGGCCCTTGAAGAATCGTCAGGAAACCTATCGGGCCATTGAAGAGATGTTGGCCACCCTGGGGGATCCCTACACCCGCTTTTTGGATCGGGAGCACTACCTCAGTCTGCAGACCTCTACTGCCGGCGAGCTGAGCGGTGTTGGCCTGCAGATTGCCATCGACGAGCAGGGGGCGGTGCGGGTTATTGCTCCCATGGAGGGCACCCCTGCCGAGCGGGCCGGGATCCAGCCCCAGGACGAGATCTTGGCAGTGGATCAGGTGCCAGTGGCGGGGCTGAGCTTGGACGAGGTGGCAGAGCGCATGCGCGGCCCTAGCGGTACAACCGTTAGCCTGCGGCTAAGGCGGCAGGGGCGCATCTGGGAGGTGGAGCTGGTGCGGCAGTCAATCCTCATTAACCCGGTGCGCACGGCTTTCTTTGAGCTGCCCCAGGGATTGGTGGCCTACATCCGCCTCAGCCAGTTCAACGGCAATGCAGCCACCCAAGTGCGCCAGGCTATCCAGGCGGCAGAAGCCCGAGGGGTGCGGGGCTACCTCCTGGATCTGCGTAACAACCCCGGAGGACTGCTGCAGGCGGCCATTGAGATTGCCCGCTTTTGGATCCCCAAGGGCAACATCGTGCTGGTGAAGGATCGCCACGGCATTCTAGAAGGCATTCCTGCCACCGGCGAAATTCTCACCCAGGCGCCGCTAGTGGTTTTGGTCAATCAAGGCAGTGCCAGCGCTAGCGAAGTCTTGGCGGGGGCATTGCAGGACAGCGGGCGGGCGCAACTGGTGGGAACGCGCACCTTCGGCAAGGGGCTGATCCAATCCCTGATGGAGCTGGCAGATGGCTCAGGGCTGGCCGTGACGACTGCCAAATACCTCACCCCCAACGGCCGCGACATTCACCGCCAAGGGATCCAGCCCGATGTGGTGGTGGGCGAGGGCCCCGTTCCGCTAACGGCAGAAACCCTGGGCGACCCTGAGGATCGCCAGTTGCAGCGGGCTCTGGAACTGCTGGGGGCGACTTTGTCCGTGGCCCAGGGGATCCCCACCTGAGGCATCTGCTGCAGGGATTGGGGTGCCTGTTTGTCTTCGATTCAGTTTAGGATCGGGCTTGGTGTCAACTCAGCCCTGCTCTCGAGCCCTTTGGCATGAACGCCCTCCAACAGTTTCACCACTTCTTTAACTGCTGTATTGGCGCCTGGCACACCGAGCGCACCTATCACTACCTGGATCGAGGGGAGGTGGAGCGCTCGCGCACCGAGTTCAACGTTCGCACCCTCACCCCTGAGCTCAAGGAGAAGGTCCTGGCCGACAACAACTACCCCAACCACGGCGTCGACGGCTTCCTGGGCTTTCACCTTGCCTTTGAGACTGTCTCCGAAAAGGGGGAGGAGGTCGGGCAAGAGCTAAACATGTTGTTTGTGCCCCGGCGAGAGGGCCCCCGCGGGCTGGAAGGCGACTACCTGCGCGATCGCGCCTATGAGGAAGAGCGGCCCATGGTGGCCGACTTCCGCTTTGATCCGGGATCCCTGCAACTGGTGATGACCACCACCTACACCCACGTTGTTTCCGTAGATACCATCACCCTGCTCAACCCCCGCCTGCGCCTGCGGCAGATCCTCAACTACCGGCGCCCACCTCAAGGCCAGCCGCTGCAGGAGGTACTCCTGGTGGGGTTTGGGGTGGAACAAAAGCTGACCTAGGGAGGCTGCGTGGACTCCGAGTCGATCCCGGCCCCAGACTTGCCCTTGCCCCAATACCTGGCCCGAATTCAAGCCAGCTTTGAGCGGGGACAATACCGGCAAGCTTTGGAGGAGGCCAAACAGGCCCAAGGTCGCTATCCCCAGGCAGGCCAGCTGCGGCTCTGGCAAGCCCTAGCCCAGGAGGCGCTTGGAGAAACCGAGGAGGCCGTCCGCCTAGTGCAGAGCTTGCTATATAGTCCAGATCCCGAGCTTGCCCAACAGGCGCGCTATGTGTTGAGCATCTGGCAGGCTCCCCGTCTACGCCGCCCAGCGGAGTGGTCGATCCAAATCCCCGATCTCAGCCACCTGGAAGAGGCCAAGCCCGAAAGCCGACTTCTAGTCTATGAACGCCCTCGCCCGCGGGGATCTCGGCCCACGTCCCCCCCTCCCCTCCCTTCCCAGGCCGCTCCCTTGGTGAATACCCAACGGCTGAATTGGGTGTTGATTGGAATCCTCTCGGCCTTGCTGGCAACCCTGGCCTGGCTGCCCTAGCTCAGCGGCTGCCAAGAGGGAATCTTCTCGCCGATGCCCAGCACAGGAGAGATACTGGAAACAGGGAGCTGGCGGGTTAACAGCAGGCAGAAGCGGAGGTTGACGGTGGCGGCACAGACTTTGGTTATGGAGGCAGTAGAGCGGCTGGGCCTGCGGGTTACGCTGGGAGACATCGCCTCCACCACAGGCCTGGCCTTAGAGGAGGCCAAGCAAGAGTTGCTGCAGTTGGCCCAAAAGGCAGGGGGGCATCTTCAGGTTTCGCGGCAGGGAGAGATCGCCTACGTTTTCCCGCCCGACTTTCGCAGCATTCTCCAGCGCAAGGAGCAACAGGACCGGCTGGCAGCCCTGCGGCGCCGGCTTTGGGGAGGGTTTCTCTACGGCCTGCGCATTTCCTTTGGCATCCTGCTGGTAGTGTCAATTGTCCTCATTACTCTGGCCCTGATGGCTCTGCAGAGCAGTAGGAGCAGCCGTGAGGAGGATAGCCGCAGCCGCTCGGGAGGGGTGGGGCTCTTCTACGTTCCCGACCTGTGGGTAGGCAACCCCTTCTGGGGTCCCTACGAGAGCTATTCCGGTCAGGCGCAACCCCGACAGGAAAAGTCGGAGATGAACTTTCTCGAGGCGGTCTACAGCTTCCTGTTTGGCGACGGGGATCCCAATGCCAACCTGGAAGAAGAACGCTATGCCCTCATCGGCCAGCTCATCCGTGCCAATGGGGGAGTCATTGCCGCCGAGCAGGTGTTGCCCTACCTGGATGTGGAGCCGGGATCCCCCGCCCTGGAGTACGAAGACTACATGCTGCCCATTTTGCTCAAGTTTGACGGCCAGCCGGAGGTAAGCGAGGAGGGAGATATCGTCTATCGCTTTCCAGAGCTGCAGGTAACGGCCGCCGAAGGCCCACGGCAGCGGTTTCCCGAGGTGTTGCAAGAAAAACCTTGGGTGTTTAGCCGCGCCACCCCTGGGCAGCTGGCCCTAGCCGCCGGCTTGGGTGTGCTCAATTTCTTCTTGGCGGCCATTCTCTATGGGGCGCGGGAGGAGGTGGCCGCTGCCGCTGGGAGCAACGCCTTTTTGGCGTTTATCTACCCGCTGATTGGATTCCTCTTCCTCTACGGCACGCTGTTTTTGGCCGTGCCCACGGTGCGTTGGTTGACCTTGCAATTCCGCAACCAGGGAGTGGAGCGCCGCAATCGCATTCGGCGGTTTTGGCAAGAGCAACTGCAGCATCCCTCGGAGGTGCTGCGGCGCAAGCTCGACTTTGCCCGCCACTTCCGCCGCCAGGAGGTGGTGCAGGAAGCGGACACCATCTACTCTACTGACCGGGATCTCATCGAGCAGCGGGACTACCGCTTGGACGAGCCGGCCTTCCGTCAGCTTGTGCAGAAGGAGGAACAGCCCCTGGAAGCCGAGTCAAAGAGCTAGGGAGGGGTTAGCCTGCGCCCACGAGTCATGTCCACTGTCGGCAGCCAACGAGGGATCCCGACCCGCCTGGGGATCGATGTGGGAGGCACTTTTACCGATCTGGTGCTGCTGCAGGAGGGCCAGATCCGGACGGCCAAGGTCCTCTCCACCCCTAGCCCGGAAGAGGGGGTCTTCGCTGCCCTGGACAAGCTGGGCCCAGTTGAGGTGGACGTGTTCTGCCATGGCATGACCGTGGCCACCAACGCCCTCCTGGAGCGCAAGGGATCCCCCACTCTCTTTTTGACCACGGCGGGCTTTCGGGATGTGCTGGCCATTGGCCGCCAAAACCGTCCTTCCCTTTACGACCTCACTCAGCCCAAGCCGGAGCCGGTGGTGCCCCGCCACCACTGCCTGGAGGTGAAGGAGCGCTGCAGCGCCAGTGGCGTGGTCGAGCCGCTAACTGAGGAGGAGATCCAGCGCGTAGTCCGGGAAGTGGGGGAGCGGGTACAGCGGGATGGGATCCGCGCCGTGGGAGTGGGGTTTTTGTTTTCTTTCCTCTACCCAGAGCATGAGCAGCGCTTGGGGGCGGCTTTGCGACAGGCCTTTCCCAGCTTGCATGTTTCCCTCTCCTGCGAGGTGGCGCCAGAGTTTCGGGAATACGAGCGCTTCAGCACCACAGCCATTGATGCCTACCTCAGCCCAGCGCTGGCGGGCTACCTCCACCGCTTGGCCCAGGGGTGCCGGCAGCGAGGGATCCCCGAACCCCTGATCATGCAATCCTCCGGCGGCGTCACTTCCCTTGCCCAGGCAGCAGCCCACGCCTCGGTGGCGCTGCTTTCGGGGCCGGCGGGCGGCGTTTACGGAGCGGCCTACCTGGGCCGGCTGAGTGGCTACTCCCATTTGCTTAGCCTGGACATGGGAGGGACCAGCACCGATGTGGCCCTCATTCAAGACGGCATCCCCCAGGTTACCCCGTCAGCGGTAGTGTGCGGCCTGCCGGTGCAGCAGCCCCAGATCGACATCCACACGGTCAGTGCCGGCGGCGGATCCCTGGCCTCCCTGCTACCCGGGGGCGGGCTGCAGGTGGGGCCGGAAAGTGCCGGCTCCAACCCTGGGCCGGCCTGCTACGGTCGGGGGGGAACGGCTCCCACGGTAACCGATGCCAACCTCTGGCTGGGCTACCTGCCGGATGGGGGCTGGCTGGGGGATGCCGTTTGCCTACGGCGAGACTTGGCTGGCCAGGCCCTCAGAACGCTCGCGGAGCCCTTGGGCTTGAGTTTGGAGGAGACGGCCGTTGGCATTCGCACCCTAGCCAATGTGGCCATGGCACGGGCTTTGCGGGTCATCAGCGTGGAGCGAGGCTTGGATCCCGCCCATTTTGCCCTGCTGGCCTTTGGCGGAGCTGGGCCCATGCATGCCTGTGCTTTAGCAGAAGAGCTGGGGATCCGCCGCATCTTGATCCCGGCCTTTGCCGGTGTCCTCTCGGCGCTGGGCATGGCTTTGGCCGATCTGCGGCGGGACTACCGGCGGGCCGTCCTGCAGCCGCTGCGGCAGCTAGAGGGGGAGGGGGGAGGATCCCTTCTGGCTCAGTGGGCTGAGCCCCTCATCCGCCAGGCACAAGCCGACCTGCAAGAGCCGGAGCTCTCCTTGAGTCTGGATCTGCGCTACCGCGGCCAGTCCTTCGAGCTGGAGATCCCAGCCCAGTTATCGGATCCGGTTTCCCTCCTCGAGCAGCGGTTTCACCAAGCCCACCGCCAGCGCTACGGCTGGCAGGATCCTGACCAAGAGGTGGAGGTGATCCAGTTGCGCCTACGGGCGGTGCAGGCCTTGCCTCGTGTCCCTCTGCAGGCCCCCCCACCCTTGCCGGGGGATCCCCTCCAGGGGAAACGAGAGGCCTGGTTTGGGGGCCGGATGCGCCCGGTGCCCGTCTACAATCGGCGGCACATGGGGGTGGGGTTTCAACTGTGCGGGCCGGCGATTGTGGAGATGCCGGAGGCTACCGTGGTGATTGAAGCCGGTTGGACCGGCAGCATCGACGCCGTAGGCACGCTGGTCTTAAGCTGCGAGTAGAGAGGGCGGACGATGGGATTCGAACCCACGAGTGGAGGAACCACAATCCTCTGCCTTAACCACTTGGCTACGCCCGCCAGGACCCTAATCCAGCTTAGCATGTAGCAAGCGGAACAGAACCGCAAGGGTTGAAGCGCCCCACCATGTTGCCCAGAGCCGAACTACTGAAAGGAGCGGAGTATCGAGAAACCTTGGCGCGCATCCTAGACCTAGGAGAGCAGGCCCTGAAAACTTGGCAGGTGGTCTACAGCGATTTTCTCTCGCCGCCGGAGATTGCCGCCGTCCAAAGCCGATTGAACAAGCTAGCCGAACTGCAGGTGGTGGCCTGGGGAGGCTATGCCCAGGCAGAGCGCCAGCGCCTGGCCCTGGCTCGCCCCGAGCTTGGTGTGGAGGCACCAGGGATCCCGCTAGCGGCTATTGAAATTCAGGGGAACTTTCTCTTCGACCCAGCCACTCACGGCGACTTTTTAGAAGCCCTTTTGGCAATAGGAATTGCCGGCGAGAAGGTGGGAGACATTCTCGCGGTTGGAGAAGCAGGCGCGCAGGCTATCGTGGTACCTGAACTGGTGGACTATCTCAGCCTCAACCTGAAGCAAGTGCGCAGTGTGCCGGTCAAGGTTAGCTCCATCCCTCTCAGCCAATTGAAGGTGCAGCCGCCGCGGGTAAAGTCCATTACCAGTGTGGAAGCCTCTTTGCGCTTGGACGCAGTGGCTTCAGCCGGATTCGGCATCTCCCGCAGCAAAATGGTGGAAGAGATCCAGCGGGGAGAAGTACGAGTCAACTGGAAGCCAGTTACCCAAGCCAGCTACCTCCTTAGCCCTCAGGATTGGATTGCTATCCGCGGCCGGGGTCGGCTGCAAATTGAAGAGGTGGTTGAGACGAAAAAAGGCCGCTTCCGGATCCAAATGAAGCGGTATTTCTAGGAGATCTCTTTGAGAAGAGCTGCCAGAGGCGCCCAGCGGGGATCCCCTGCCGGCGCAGCCGATTCCACCACAATACCTGGGCAATCGGGGCGACAGGGCAACTGGGTGGGCATCTCCAAATGCAGGTACTGGCGCATCAAGTCCTCCACATCCAGCTCACCGTTGGGGGGCAAGCTTTCCAGCAGATCCTCTTCCTCCTTCAGTTCCAGCTCCAGGGGTGGAGGGCCAGAGTTGGGCTCGCGAATGAGAATGATCTCCTCAACATCTAGCTCCAGCCGGTGGTTAAACTGCTGCAAGCAGCGGTGACAAGTGAGAGTCACGATGGTGCGGGCCTGGGCCCTTACCTCAACAAAGTGTCCTCGGTGGCTGACCCGCAGGAATCCCTCCACCGGTGTCAGGCTCTCAAAGCCAGCGAAAAACTGCCGAAACCGTACCTCCTGGGTTGGGCCAGGCAGCTGCCGCAGCTCGGATAGACGAATTGGCTTCAGCATAGCCCTATTTTCCTCCAGACAGTTGGGGTCCCTTAGCTGCGCCCTCACTTACCCCGGCGCGGAGCCCGGCGGATGACCAAGCGGCGATCCGGCTCTTTACCTCGGCTAAAGGTTTCTAGGTCAGCATAGGCAGGGTCTTTGAGGAGCGTGTGGATTTGCCGCCGGTCGGCAGCCGAAAGGTGCTCGGGAAACTCGTACTCCCGACCACTTGCTCTTACTTTTTCCACCGCCGTAGCCACCAAAGCCTTCAACTCCTGAAAACGGCGCTCCCGATAGCCGTCTAGGTCCAAGATATAGGGTTGTTGCTGGTCTTCTGGCTGGTTGAGGTTGAGAAGGGTGTTGGCCAGATATTGCAAAGCATCCAGCACTACTGGGGTACGCTCTTCGTCAACTTTAGTCTCCTTGGGGACGGGCCCTGGGGGCACTTTGGAAAGCAGGACTTGCTTTTGCGCAGGCGTGAGAGAACTGGCCTCAATTTCAATCACCTCGCCCACTACCCGCACTGCTGCCGGTATCCCCATGGCCGATAGCACCTGCTGCAACCACTCTCTAGCCCGTTCTCGCTGCTCGGCGGGAGAAAGCTTAGCTTGGAAAGGAGCAGCGGTCTCTTCAAACTGCGGGTGGGATTTCTTAGCGGCGGCTCCCCTTGGGGAACCTGTAGAAGACTCAGGGTGGCTCATCCCAACAGCTTCCAACTGCTGAAAGACTATCAACCAGTTAACTGCAAGCCCACCCACCCAGCGGCCAGAGGACTGCTTAGGGCTCAAAGGGCAAAGATTCCCGAGCTCCCCCAGCGGCTTTGGGTTTTACTGCTCGGTCTACCTCCTTACTGACCTGGGCAGCACGGCGACGTTCCTCTTCCACCAACTGCTGCAGGCTCTCTGGCAAAGGCTCTCGCGAGAGCAAGAAGGTCTGCAGCGTCTGGAAAATGCTGGAGACGAGGATATAGAGCAAAACCCCAGCCGGCAAGGGGAAAAATAGAAACATCGCCGAAAACAGCACCGGGGTAATGCGGGCCATCGAGCTCTGGCTGGGATCCTCCTGGCCGGTATTGGTCAGGGCCTGGTTGAGGTAGATGGAAAGGCCAAAGAGGGCGACCATGGCGATGATATCCCAGTGGACGGTTCCATCGGGGTCAAAAGCGCCAACGCGGCCCAGCTTATCAATAAACAGAAAGCCAGTATCTGAGGCCAAGCCTGGAATCGAGACCTGCAGCGCTACCTCCCCCGGCTGCAGGGCCAGCAAGGTGCCATCGGGCTGGAGCTGGACCCGATCCTCTCCCTTGACAATCCTCCAAGTTGGCTGCAACAGCTTGGGGTCTCCCCCCGCTTCTGTTACCAGTTGCTCGAAGGGTTTGCCCCCTGGCCCTTGCAGCATCCACTGCACCTGCTCCCCTACGGCAACCTTGGTACCCTTAGGCAGCACCAGCACCACCGGCTTGTGGACTGAGTCGGCGACGAAGATGTTCTTGCTGGAGCTGACGTAGGGAGTGGGTACCACCTCAGCCGCCACCTCTGCTGGCAAGATCTGCAGGTTGACGTCGTAGGTTACCGCCGCAAAAGGGGATCCCCGCAGCGTGGCAAAGAGCGCAAACAGCACTGGCATTTGAATAAGCAGCGGCAGGCACCCCCCAAGCGGGTTAACCCCTAGTTCGCTGTAGAGTTTGGCCTGGGCCTCGCGCAGCTTTTGCGGGTCGTCGCGGTACCTCTCCTGGATCTCTCGCATCCGCCGCTGCATCACCGGGCTAATGACTTTCATGCGCCGCATGTTGCGGATAGACCCGGCATTGAGGGGGTAGAGGGCAAAGCGGATCACCAATGTCAGAAAGATGATGGCCAGACCATAGCTGGGCACGATCCCGTAGAAAAAATCCAGGATCGGCAGCATGACATTGTTGGAGAGAAATCCGACTCCGAAGTCCATGGGGGGTGGTGGCAAACGTCCGTAACCCATTGTAATGGTTTCCGACCTCCTGACGAGGGCTCTTTCCCCATCCGGCGATGAGCGCTGGTCGAAGTTGCAGCCCCCGCGAGCCCCCCGGCAACCCGTTTTGAGGGGTAGAAACTAGCCAAAAAGAGGGGCAAACCGCCCCTCCCCTCTTTTGCAGCTTCGGCAGAGAGCAGGGAAAAAACGCCTCTTCCCCACCTCTACTTGATCTTGACCGTGGCGCCGGCCTCTTCCAGCTTTTTCTTGATCTCGCTGGCCTCCTCCTTGGAGACTCCCTCCTTAACTGCTTTGGGAGCAGCTTCCACGAGATCCTTGGCATCCTTTAGGCCTAAGCCGGTTAGCTCGCGCACCACCTTAAGAACGGCAATCTTCTTGTCGGCAGGAACAGCCTCGAGAATGACATCAAAAGCCGTTTGCTCCTCTACCGGCTCAGCCGGCGCTGCTGGTGCCGGTGCCGCTGCTGCCGCCACGGGAGCAGCCATGACCATGCCGCCTACCGGTGCAGCTGCACTGACGCCAAAGGTCTCTTCAATGGCTTTCACCAGCTCGGCAGCTTCCAACAAAGTCAAGGTCTTCAGCTCTTCCAGGATGCTTTGAACACGCTCTGAAGCCATGGTTGTGTCTCCTTAGGTAACAAGAAGTAGCAGGGTGCAATTGAGCCGTTGGCCCATCGAAGCGGCTACCTTCAGGCCGCCTCCTTGTCGGCAATGGCTCGCACAGCCCGCGCCAGTGAGGCCGGGATCTCGTGGATACCGCGGGCCACCTGGCTAGGCACAGCATTGAGCCCAACCGCCAGTCGGGTGGCTACTAGCTTAAGGCTGCCTGCCACTTGGGCCAGGAGCACCTCCTTAGGCGGCAGGTCAGCAATGGCCTTGGCCTGATCCAAGGTCAGAGACAGCCCCTCAGCGGCAGCACCGCGAAACTCAGTCTTCTTGGTTTGCCGGGCAAAGTCTTGATACGCCTTCAGGGCCGCCGCGATATTGCCCCGGATCAGGATAAAAGCCGTTGGCCCGGACAAGAAAGGCAGGATCCCTGCCCAAGCCTTAAGGTCAGCAACGGCCCGCCGCATCAGGGTATTTTTAACCACCATACAAACGGCGTCTGCTTTGCGCAGCTCCGCCCGCAGCTGGTTCATCTCAGCAACGGTTAGACCTTTGTAGTCGATGACCAGCACCATTTGGCTAGCTTGCAACAGGGATCGAACCTCATCGACTACCTCTGCTTTCTTTGCTAAGGATTGCTTGCCCACGCGCTCACCTCCTCGATTGTCTGTAATGTGGTTGCCACTGCAAAAGGAATGCGCCCCAGCCTCCGCCGAGACGCATTTGGGCAAGCATAAGCTTCGGGAATTTTTCCCACTCTACCCAAGCCTCGGCAGGAGATTAAGCCACTCGGCGCCTGCTGTCTTCGGCTCCCTATTCAGCTGTGGAAAGGTTTTCTATTTGATCCCTCCTTGGCCAAAATTTGTCCTAACGCCAGACCTAGGCAACTAACTTTAACTCCCGCAGGGCATTGACATCAACCTCAATGGAGGGACCCATCGTAGCACAAATATGCATAGTTCGCCAGTACTTGCCCTTTGCCCCAGGGGGACGGTTGCGGTCAATCGACTCCTGCACCGCCTTTAGGTTTTCCAGCAGCGCCTCAACCGGAAACTGACACTTGCCGAAGATTAAATGGACAATGCCAGTTTTGTCCGCCCGGTACTCCAGCTTGCCAGCCTTGAACTCCTTAATGGCCTGGGCCAGATCCATGGTAACTGTTCCCCCCTTAGGAGAAGGCATCAGGCCGCGCGGCCCCAACAGGCGCCCCAGCTTGGCCACCTGGGGCATCACATCGGGAGTGGCAATCAGCAGGTCGAAATCGATCACGCCCTTGCTGATTTCCTCGATGAGATCCTCAAACCCCACTCGGTCAGCCCCAGCATTCTGGGCTTCCACCACCTTTTCGCCGCGGGCAATTACCGCTACTCGAATTTCTTGCCCAGTGCCGCGTGGCAAAACCACCGTAGAGCGCAGCTGCTGGTCAGCATATTTGGGATCGATCCCCAGGCGAATGTGAACCTCAGCCGCCTCGTCAAATTTGGCAGTGGCTGTCTCCTTCATGAGGGCAATGGCTTCAGCGGGGGGATAGGGGATGGGCTTGATCTTCTCCCGCAAAGCCTGCATGCGTTTGGACAGTTTTCGAGCCATAACTTCTCCTCGGGGTTCTGGCGAGAACTTCTCTCCCCCAAAACGACAAACAAGCTGGGCTAGCGGAGCCCTAGTCAACTATCGTTACTCCCATGCTCCGGGCAGTGCCGGCAATGATTCTCATCGCCGCCTCCACATCGTTGGTATTCAAATCTGGCAGCTTCTGCTCGGCAATCTGGCGCAGTTGGGCGCGGGTCAGGGATCCCACCTTGACTTTGTGGGGCTCGCTAGAGCCTGACTCAATGCCAAGGGCTTTCTTGATCAGCACCGAGGCTGGCGGCGTCTTAAGGACAAAGGTGAAGCTGCGATCGTCGTAGATGGAGATCTCGACCGGCACCACCATGCCCGCCTGATCCGCCGTTCTGGCATTGTACTCCTTGCAAAAGGCCATGATGTTGACCCCATGCTGACCCAAGGCGGGGCCAATGGGGGGGGCGGGGGTGGCTTTGCCCGCCTGGATGGCCAGCTTGACTACTGCCACCAGTTTCTTAGCCATGCGACGCAGTTACACCTCTTTTCGCACTTGACCAAGCTCTAATTCTACTGGAGTATCCCGCCCAAAAATTGAGATCAAAGCCTTGAGCTTGCCCCGTTCTGGGCTGACGTCCACCACCTCGCCGTAGAACCCCTGGAAGGGGCCAGACAGCACCTCAATGCGATCCCCAGGGGCCAGGTTAATCTTGAGGGGCACCGCCTCCACCTCAGCGGTGCTGAAGATGCGCTGAACTTCGCTGGGACTGAGGGGCCGCGGTGTCACATGCCCCCGACCGCGACCATAGGGCCGTCTCTGTTCCGTGCCAACGAAGTTGATGACATTGGGAGTGGTTTTCACCACCCGCCAGGTGTCGTCGTTGAGATCCATGCGCACGAGCACATAGCCGGGGAAAATCTTTTCCTCTTGCTCCTGGCGCTTGCCGGATCGATCCAGCTTGAAGCCCACCCGCTTTGGGATCACCACTTCGACGATTTGATCGGCCACATCCAGGGCTGCCGCCCGCTGCAGGAGAGTGCTTTTAACCTTGTTTTCGCAGCCAGCAGCCACCTGGACAGCGTACCAGCGCAAGTTGCGCTGGCTTTGACTTTCCCCTTCTTCCGCAGTCGTTTCTGTTTCCGCAGCTTCTAGGGGCTCAACGTAGTCTCTGCGGCGTCTCCGCCGCTGCTCTAACCCTGGGCTCATACTTCACCTCCTCTCCCCTCCCCTGCCTAAAGCTACGAGAACAGTTGAGTGGCTACCCAGCCAAATAGCTGGTCAACCAGGTAAATAAATGAGGCGAAGGCCAGCACTATTAGCAAAACGCCAATGGATTCGCTAACCAATTGTCGACGGCTTGGCCAGGCAATTTTGGCCAGTTCGGCCCGCGTCTCTTGGAGGAAGCCCGAGATCCCCTTGGACTCGGTGGAACTGTCCTTGGAGTGACCCCGCCTAGCGGGATCCAGGTGCTGCTCCCTATCGGTTTTGCTGGAGGGGGTACTCTTAACCACGGCAGTATCTCCTAGGGGATCCCGAAAACCTGGCGCTATTGCTTAGCGCCCACAAGAATAGCCTTGCGATCCTAACACAGGTTAGGTTGAGGAGGGGAGCTAAGTTAGCGAGTAAGAGGGGTTTTGGATCTCCCTGCTCCCGGCGAAAACAGCAAGGGGCGACGGCGGGATTGGTTAAACTGCTCCACTGCGGCATCGATGGCCGCCCGGCTGTCCCAGCGGGAGGTGGCCCTCTGGCGGGAGAGGAGTTCAGCAGCCCGGAAGAGATCGCTCATATCAAGGCTGGAGCCGCTGAACAGCGGGGTTCTGCCGTCGCGATAAATGGCCTCGTTGCCACTTCCAGTTTGGGCTAGAGCAAGCCCAGAACTGGTCAGGATCCCCACCAGCAGCAGCCCCAGAATCCTAGCCCCATGGTCAGCAAGGTTGAGAAGGGAGTTGAGACAGTTCACGCGCATCTTGTTTCTCCACCTCAGTGCGCTGCTCGGCCAGGCCTTCGGCCAACAACTGTTGTTCTTCGGGGGTGAGGGGACGTTTGGCCAGCAGATCCGGCCGTCGTTGCCAGGTGCGCACCAACTGCTGCTGCAGACGCCATCGGGCAATGGCCTCGTGGTTACCTGAAAGGAGCACCTGCGGCACCTTGTACCCCAGAAACTCGGCTGGGCGGGTGTACTGAGGATAGTCGAGCAGACCCTCCTCAAAGCTCTCCTTCTTCAGAGAGTCTACCTTACCAACCGTGCCAGGCAAGAGACGGATCACGCCGTAGATCAAGGCCAGTGCCGGGATCTCCCCCCCTGTTAACACAAAATCCCCCAGCGACACCTCGCGAGTGGCTAGATACTGGCAGATCCGCTCGTCAAAACCTTCGTACTGGCCGCAGAGCAGGATGAGCTGGGCCTTTTGGGCCAGCTCCCGCAGCAGGGCTTGGTTTAGGGGTTGTCCCTGGGGCGTGAGCAAGATGATCTCGCGGGGATCCAGGCAAGGCAGGGAGGCGACAGCAGCAAAAAAGGGCTCTGGCTTGAGCACCATGCCTACCCCGCCCCCATAGGGCTCATCGTCGACCCGGCGGTGCTTATCGGCGGCAAAGTCGCGCGGGTTGGTGAGATGAACCTCGGCAATCCCTTGCCGTAGGGCTTTGCCCACTAAGCCAATGCGCAAGGGCGATTCAAAAAACTCTGGGAAAAGGGTAACAACGTCAAACCGCACGGGCGTTGGGATCAAGCAGAAAGGCCAGCATCCGAGCAGGGTTCCGTGCGCAACCGCTCTAGCTCCAGGCGCAAGGACTCAATCTGGTGGATCAGCTCCATCAGTTCGCCCATTTCTTCTTTGGAGATGGTGGCGGTTGGGGAGCCGCTCTGGGGGGCCGGTGTTTGGCTCTCTACGGCTGGGCCAGGAGCCTTGGTGGCTTCATGGCGGAGGCTTTTAAGGTAGCGAACAGCCTCTTGCTCAATCTGCTCTCCTTTTTGCTCCAGCTCTGCAGCCAGCGCCGCCCAGTCGCCAGGAAGACGGCCGAAACTTTCGGCGCGCTTCTGGGGATCCTCCAGGAGCTCCACCAGGGCAGTGGCTGTGCCGTAAAAGAAGTGGCGTGCCCGCGTAAACCAGTCTGAGGAGCGAGAACTCATGGCGGCAGCATGCTAGATAGAGCCAGGGGATCTCCAGTCTATCCCAGCCCTTTGGAGCTGCGCTGGCAACTGCTTGCTTCCAAGCTGCCACTTACTTTTGGGCAAGACTAGAAAAGGAATCAATCGACGGCGCGAATCTCGCCGCTGTTGAGGCGCTCCACGATCATGTCCAGCAGTTCGTGTTCTTCCGGTGAGACCTGGGAATCGGCGGTAACTGCCTGGAGGATTTCTTGTTGCTCGGCGCGGGTGAGGATCTTGTCCTGCAAAGCCCGGTCGATGAGTTCTTTTAGCTTGGATGACTCCACAGTGCTTCTCCTTGCCCTAGAGGTAGGGGCCAAGGGCGGTAGACTAGACGGTGCTTCTCCTCTCAGTATAGAAGTGAAGTCCCAAACCCAGATACAGCCCGTAGGGGTAATCGGCGGGGGGCAGTTGGCGCAGATGTTGGCTTTGGCGGCCCGCTCCCTGGGGATTCCGCTGATGGTGCAGGCGGCTGCCCCCACCGATCCGGCAGTGGCGGTGGCCGATGGGGTAGTTTGGGGCGCTGTAACCGACACCCAGGCTACAGCCCAGCTATTGCAGCGCTGCCCGGTGGTAACTTTTGAAAACGAGTTCATCCTGCTGCCGGAGCTAAAAAGGCTGGATCCGGAAGAATCCCGCTTTTGCCCTCGCCTTAGCACCCTGGAGCCGTTGCTAGACAAGTTGCGCCAGCGGCAGTTTCTGGCAGAGCTGGGGTTGCCGGTGCCGTCTTTTTGGCCGGCAGAGACGGCAGATCTATCTAGCCTGAGCTTTCCCTTGGTGCTCAAGCGGCGGCGGCAGGGCTACGACGGAAAGGGCACCCGCATCTTGCCCGACCGCGCGGCTTGGCAACAGACCCTTGCCGAGTACAGCGGGATCCCGCTGCTTGTGGAAGAGTGGATCCCCTTTGAGCGGGAGCTGGCAGTGATGGTGGCGCGGGGGCTGACGGGGGAGATCCGGGTCTACCCCGTAGTGGAGACTGTTCAGGTTAACCAAATCTGTCGCCACGTCCTCGTGCCCGCCCGCATCCCCCCAACGGTCGAGGCCGAGATCCGGGACTTGGCAGTTAAGGTGATGGAAAAGCTAGAAGCGGTTGGGGTGTTCGGCATCGAGTTGTTCTGGGTGCCGCCGCCTCATCCCAAGGCTGGGATCTGGATCAACGAGATCTCGCCGCGGGTTCACAACTCCGGCCACTACACCCTGGAAGCCTGCTACACCTCGCAGTTTGAGCAACATCTGCGGGCCATCCTTGGCCTTCCCTTGGGGGATCCCTCCCTCAAGTGTGGGGGGGCGGTGATGGTCAACCTCTTGGGCTACGAGCACTCCACCAGCGACTATGCCGAGAAGCGGCAGCGCCTGGCGGAGATCCCCAATGCCACCGTGCATTGGTACCACAAGACCCCCGCCCGCCCGGGGCGCAAGCTGGGCCATGTTACCGTCTGTCTGCCCACTGCCCCTTCGCCGCAGCAGGCAGCGGCCCTTGTCCACACCCTCGAATCCCTCTGGTATCCGCAGTCATGAGCCAAGCGCCCACCCTTTCTCCAGCCCTCCAAGCCCTGAGGCGGCCATGCAGCGGTAGCCCAGTATCTTGACCCCCAGGAGCGCTCCGCGGTGTTGAGAGGGATCGACTGCAAGATCCAGCTCTTTGGGCAGTTGTGGCTGGCTGAGTTCTGCAAAGGGCGAGACTAAGCTCCATGGGCTACCGGCTGCAGGTGCTTGACATTGCCGCCCTGCCCCAGTTGCTAGAGCTGGATCGCCGCTGTTATGGCGGGCACTGGGGAGAACAGGGCTACCGGGCCGAGCTGGAACGACCCACCAGCCTGGTGATTGGGGCTGTGGCAGAACCTGCAGGCGCTTGCGGATCCCTGCTTTCCTCGCCAGGGACGCTGGTGGGCTTTGGCATCCTCTGGCGCATCGAAGAAGAGGCCCACATCATCTCGTTGGCGGTGGATCCTGCCCATCGGCGGCGTGGTTTGGGTCGAAGGATCCTGGAGGAGCTGTTGAGCCAAGCCAGGGCAGCAGGCTGTCGCTGGGCCACGTTGGAGGTGAGGGCTTCTAACCAGGCCGCCATCCGCCTCTATGAATCGGCAGGGTTTCAATTGCTGGGACGCCGCAAGGGCTATTACAACGGAGAGGATGGGCTGGTGTATTGGAAAAAACCAATTTAAGTGAGGAGAAGCAAAGGGTTCTAAAGCAAAAGTTTTCCTCTATACACCTGAACCTTGAACTTTTGCCCTGGAGCTTTGGTTAACCATCGGCATCCTGGGAATGGATGTAAAGCTTTGTTGCAAGACTCAGCGTTTCTGCTTGACGCTTGAGGCTTTCTCCCAGGCCAGCTTGCCCAAAGAAGGGCTTCAGGCTAACCTACTCTTTTGAACATCTCATGCTGTGAGGGTAATCATGGAAACCCCTGCAAACGACCTTCGCAATGAAGCCGTCTCTTTTGTTGTCAACCTTCGGGCTAGAGTCATTGATTTCGTGCCCAACCTACTGGCGGCGCTTGTCATTCTAGTTCTGGGTTGGATCGTGGCCACGGCGGTGGCTTTCGGCGTTCGGGGGCTGCTCAAACGGACGCAGCTTGGTAACCGCTTGGCCACCTGGATTATGGGCCAAAGGCCCGGCGAGAGGCCGCCGCAAACTGAGCGCTGGGTGGCTGCTGCTGTTTACTGGATTATCCTGGCTTTTGTGGTGGTAGCGGTGCTGAATGCTCTCCAGCTTCAGGCTGTCTCCGATCCGCTCAACAAGTTTTTGGGAGAGATTTTCGCCTATCTGCCGCGGCTGGGCGGGGCGCTGGTGCTGCTAGGGGTGGGCTGGGCGGTGGCCACCGTTGCCCGGCTGGCAGTTATCCAAGGGCTGCGGCGCTTTAACTTGGATGAGCGGCTGGCTCAACCCCTCCAACCGGAGGCGGCTGCGGAAGGAACTGCTGCCAAGCCGGAGGGAGGCGCTGAGGTCGCCCCCTTTCTCTTGAATGAAGCTCTGGGCGACGCCCTCTACTGGTTGATCTTCTTGTTCTTTCTACCGCTTATCCTGGACACGCTGAACCTGCGGGGGCCGCTGCAGCCAGTGCAAAACCTGCTGGATCAAATCCTGTCGATGGTACCCCGCATTTTGGGAGCGCTCATCATCGGTGTGGTGGGCTGGTTTCTAGCTCGCATCGTGCGTGGGATCGTTTCCAATTTGTTGGTGGCAGCGGGAGCTAACCGCTTGGGGGCACGCTTTGGCATTCCCCAGCTGGCCCAAACGGTGGGCACAGTGGCCTACGTCTTGGTGTTGATCCCGGCAGTGATTGCCGCCCTCAAGGCCCTGGAAATCCGGGCCATCTCCGATCCAGCGGTGGCGATGCTGGAGCAGGTGTTGCGGGCCATCCCCCGGATTGCAGGATCTGCTCTCATCCTGGCCGTGTTCTACTGGCTGGGGCAGTTTTTGGCTGGCTTGGTGACCCAGTTGCTGCAGGCAATCGGTTTCGACCGCTTGGCTGCCGGCCTTGGTTTGCCCTCGGCCCCTGCTCCTGAAGCTCCCGCCGCCGAAGGGGATCCCTCAACCTTGGTGAAGCGGCGCACTCCCTCTGAGATTGCTGGCTTGGTGGTCTGGGTGGGCGTGGTCTTGCTCGGGGCAGTGCCAGCCGTGGAGCTGCTGCAGTTTGCTGCTTTGACCGACATCGTGGAGGGGCTGTTGGTCATTTCCGGGCGGGTGCTCATCGGCGCTTTGGTGTTTGGGATCGGTCTTTACCTGGCGAATTGGGCCCATTCCATGGTTAAGAGTCTCGGCAACCCCTCCTCAGGAGTGCTGGCGCAGGCGGCGCGGGTGGCCATTTTGGTTCTGGTTGGCGCCATGGCCTTGCAGCAGATGGGCGTAGCCACCGATATTGTGGTGCTGGCCTTTGGCCTGGTGCTGGGCGCCATTGCCGTGGCTGTGGCTTTGGCTTTTGGCTTGGGAAGTCGCGACGTGGCTGCCGAGCAGATCCGGCAGTGGCTCAAGCGGGAGTGAGAGCCTCGCTGGGTGAGCCTCTAATAAAATTGCCCCGCCTGGCATATGGGCGGGGTTATTCCTTCGACTCTGGGCCAACCTAAACTGGCTCTGGAACTTTGGCCTCTTCTGCCGCTGTTTCTTGCACTACAATCTTGCCCCGGAACACCACGTAGTTGTAGATGTTGTAGGACAAGATCACCGGGATCAAAAAGCCAATAAAGGTGAGCATAAACACCAGCGAACTGGGAGAGGCTGCCGCCTCGTAGATGGTGACGCTGGGAGGAATGATGTTGGGGAAAATCATGAACCCCAAGCCGATAAAAGAAAGGGCAAAAATGAGGAAGGTGTAAACCAAAGGGCTATTTTCTTCTCGGCGGCGCAAGCTGCGCAGCAACAGAGCCACCAACAAAAGCCCCAAAAGGGGGATTGCAGCAAAGATATAGAAAAGAGGCGGCGAGAAAAGCTGGGAGCGCGCCTGCTCCGACATAATGGGGGTGCTGATGGTAATAAACACTGCCCCCAGCAAAGTTGTCCACGTGGCGATGGTGGCTGTCCTGTAATAGGTTTTCTGGATTTCCCCCGTGGTTTTCACAATCAAGTAAGCAGAGCCGATCAAAACATACCCCTGGATCAGGGTAAGAGCCACCAACACCGTGCGCCAGGTCAGCCAGTCCCAGGGGCTGCCGGCAAAGTGGCCGGCTTCGTCCACCCGGATCCCTTCGAAGACGCTGCCCAAGGCAAACCCCTGGCCCAAGGCTGCCAAAAAGCTGCCCACCCCGAAGGCGAGGTTCCAGACCAGCTTGTTGTTGGCGTTCTCCCGAAACTCGAAAGAGACAGCCCGCAAGATCAGGCCCACCACCATGATCACCAGCGGAATGTAGAGGGCATTGAGAATGGTGGCATAGGCGAGGGGAAAGGCTCCAAATAGGGATCCCCCCATGAGTACCAGCCACGTCTCGTTGGCATCCCAAACATTGCCCAAGCTGGTCATGAGAATGCTGCGGCGCGTCTCGCTGGAAGCCGTCAGGGAAAGGATGCCAACCCCCAAGTCAAATCCATCGAGCAGAACATAGAGAAAGAGGAATAGACCGAGGATAAAAAACCAGACTTGAGGCAGAAACTGCTGCAAAGGCTCGAAAGATTCCATGGTCCTTCCCTCCGCTTTAGGTATTCCTAGCCAGGCCAGTTCGAGACAGTTCCAACTGCGATGTCGCCTGGGCACTGGCACTACCGAGCTTCCGCCGGACGGCGATCCGGCTCGTGGCGAGCAGGCTCGATCACGATCACCGGCTGGGTTGCTGGAACGGGGGCAGCCAGCTCCAGGTTAGGCCCTTTGCGGATGATGCGGCTGCCGAAGTAAAGAGCGGCCACGAAAAACACGGTGTACAAAGCAGTTAGGCCGACTAGAGAAAACAGCACCTCTCCGGGGGGCAGCGGGGAAGCCGCTTCTACGGTGCGCAGTTGCCCGTACACAATCCAGGGCTGCCGGCCAACACAGCGGACAATCCAACCAGCCTCGACGGCAATGTAGCCCAACGGGCCCGCGAAGACCCAAGCCCACATCAGCCACTTTTGCTGAGGAAGGGCCTCTGCCGACAGTTTGCCCCTCAACCACTGGATCACGGTAGCCCCCACGAGCCCGGCCATAAAGAAGCCAATGGCCACCATCGTCCTAAAGGAGTAGTAGATGAGGCCAATCATGTGAGGACGATTTTGGGGATCCCAAGCTTTCAGGCCCTGCACCGGTCGATCCAGCCTGGGCTTGAACTCGAGCAGGTAGCCCAGCGCGCCGGGGATCTTCACCTCCCACTCGTTGCGCTCCTCACGCTCATTGGGCAAGGCAAACAGGCTCCAATCCGCCCTCTCGCCGGCGGGGAGCGTCTCCCACTGGGCCTCCATAGCCGCCAGCTTGGCCGGTTGATAGCGATACACTTGCTCCGCGCTCAAGTGGCCAATAAACACCTGCAGAGGGGCCACCACTAGCGCCATCACTAGGGCCACTTTGAAGGAGCGGGAAAAAAACTCACTGTGCCGCCGGTTGAGAATGTACCAGGCGCTGATGCCACCGATGACAAACAAAGAGGTTTCCAAAGTGGCAAAAAACATGTGCAGAAAGCTATTGACCATGAAGGGATTGAAAATGGCCTGCAGGTAGTCACGTACCACGAACTTCCCATCGACAAATATCCCCCCTGCCGGCGTCTGCAGCCAGGAGTTGGCCGTCAGGATCCAAAAGGTGGAGAGGTTGGAGCCGAAGGCCACTAAGATTGTCGAGATCCAGTGAATTACTGGCGGCACCCGCTCCCAGCCAAACAGCATGATCCCCAGGAAGCTGGCCTCCAGCATAAAGGCCATCGTGCCCTCAAATCCTAGGATGGTTCCAAAGAAGTCACCTACCGCCTCAGAAAAAGGGGCCCAGTTCATGCCAAACTGAAAGGCCATCGGCAAGCCTGAGGCCACGCCAAGGCCAAAGTTTAACACATAGATCTTTGACCAGAAGCGAGCGTGGCGATAGTAATCTAGATTGCGAGTTTTCAGCCAAAGTCCCTCAATTACAACAAGATAGATGGACATTCCTGTTGTTAAAACCGGCCATAGCATATGAAACATGGCCGTGAGGGCAAACTGTAGTCGAGAAAGGGTGACGGTGTCTAGAAACATAATTGTCCCTAAGCTTGGAGGGTTGTAATGAGTACAGCTTTACAACTTTAGGAGATCTATTTTCCGCTGCTCCTAGGGTTACATCTTGGGCAAGACAACGCGCAGGCTGTTCAAGTCTAAAGGTTAACTTTAGAATCCTGGGAGTGCCAGCTTTTTCCTGTAACATGGGATACAAAAAATCTCAGCCCTGGAGCATCGGCCTGGCAGCCTCAAGGCTGGTAGCCAACTAACTTTCCCACTCCGGAAAGGGCTTGTTGAGGTTTCCAGCGGCTACAAATGCCAGAATTGGGATCCCGGCTTGAGTTTGCAGTCTGGGGTGGAAAGATGTCGTTTATCCCACTGGTGCACTTTCTTGCCCAATCGGGCTTGGTGCAAGAGTTGGCCGTCCGGCTGAGATCCCAGCGACGGGCTGCTTTGCAGGGAGGGGGGCGGATTGCCAAGGGGTTGATCGCCTCGGCTTTGGCCCAGCAGGAAGGAAGATCCCTATTGGTGGTTACCGCCACGCTGGAAGAGGCGGGCCGCTGGACAGCCCAACTGGAGGGCATGGGCTGGGAGAGCGTGCAGCTTTATCCCACCTCCGAGGCTTCCCCCTATGAGCCGTTTGACCTGGAGCCAGAGTTGGTGTGGGGACAATTCCAGGTGCTGGCCGACTGTCTCCAGGGCAGAAAGGGCATGGCCATTGTGGCCACGGAGCGGGCCTTACAACCCCACCTTCCCCCACCAGAGGTGTTTCAGTCCTTCTGCCTCAAGCTGGAGCCCGGGGCGGAGCTGTCGCCGCAGCAGTTGGGGCAGCAGTTGAGTCGTCTGGGCTATCAGCGGGTAAGCCTGGTGGAAAGCGAGGGACAGTGGAGCCAGAGGGGCGATATTCTCGATATTTTCCCGGTGGCCTGCGAATGGCCGGTGCGCCTGGAGTGGTTTGGCAATGAACTGGAGCGGCTGCGGGAGTTTGACCCGGTGAGCCAGCGCTCTCAAGACGGGATCCCCCATGTCTGGCTAACTCCCACTGGCTACGGGCCTATCCTCTGGCCGGCTCTACAGGAAAAAGCCGATCAGCTTTCCCAGGGTCTTCGGCAGCAGTTGGAGCAGTCGTCCCCTCCCCCAGAGGGCTTGCGCCGCTTTCTGGGCCTACTTTACGATCCGCCGGCCAGCCTGCTGAGCTATTTGGATCCCAATACCTTGATCCTGATCGACGAGCCAGAGCAGTGCCAGGCCCACAGCCGGCAGTGGCTAGACCACGCCCAGGAGCAGTGGCAGTTGGCCCAAGCTGCTGAGCCGGCTCTAGTGCCCTTCCACCGTCCCTTTGATCTTGCGGCTCCCGACTGGGATCCCTTCCCCCGCCTGTTGGCCCGGGCTTTTGCCCCTGCCGGCGAGGCTGAAGCGGCCCTTGACCTCAAAAGCCGGCCTGTCCCTGCCGCTCCCCACCAGTTTGGATCCCTGGCCAAAACCCTGCGCGAGTACCGCAAGCAGCAGTTGCGGGTGTGGATCCTCTCCGCCCAGCCCTCCCGCACGGTGGCCTTGCTGCAAGAACACGACTGCCCGGCCCAGTACGTGCCCAACCCCAAAGATTTTCCAGCCATTGAACGCCAGCTCCAGTCCTACACGCCGGTGGCCCTGAAGTACTCCGGCTTGGCTGAGCTGGAGGGGTTCCTGCTGCCCACGCTGGGGTGGGTAGTGCTCACCGACCGGGAGTTTTTCGGCCAGCACAGCCTCGCCACTCCCACCTATGTGCGCAAGCGCCGCCAGGCCAGCTCCCGCCAGGTGGATCCCAACCTGCTCAAGCCGGGGGATTTTGTCGTTCACAGGGCCCATGGCATTGGCCAGTTCCTGCGCTTGGAAAGCCTCACCATCGGCGGCGAAACCCGGGAGTACCTCGTTATTCAATACAGCGACGGCCTGCTGCGGGTAGCTGCCGACCAAGTCAACTCCCTCTCGCGCTACCGGGCTAGCAGCGATGGGCCACCTGCCCTGCACAAAATGTCCGGCAGCACCTGGGAAAAGACCAAACAAAAAGTCAAAAAGAGTCTGAAAAAAGTGGCCTTTGATCTCCTGCAGCTCTACGCCAAACGGGCTGAACAGGAGGGCTACGCCTTTCCCCCGGATTCCCCTTGGCAGCAGGAGTTTGAGGAGTCTTTTCCCTACCCCCTGACGCCGGACCAAATTCGCGCTGTCCAGGAGATCAAGCGGGATATGGAGTCCCCTCGCCCCATGGATAGACTGCTGTGTGGCGATGTGGGCTTTGGCAAAACGGAGGTGGCCATCCGCGCCATCTTTAAGGCCGTAACCGCCGGCAAGCAGGTAGCTCTTCTAGCGCCAACCACTATTCTCACCCAGCAGCACTACCACACTCTCAAAGAGCGCTTTGCCCCCTACCCCATTCAAGTGGGGTTGCTCAACCGCTTCCGCACTCCCGAGGAGAAAAAAGAGATCCTGGCCCGGCTTAAAAGCGGCGAGCTGGACGTAATTGTAGGCACCCACCAACTTTTGGGCAAAGACGTGCAATTTCGCGATTTGGGCCTCTTGGTGATTGACGAGGAGCATCGCTTTGGCGTCAACCAAAAAGAGAAGATTAAGCTCCTCAAAACCCAGGTGGATGTGCTCACCCTTACGGCTACCCCTATTCCCCGCACGCTGTATATGGCCTTGTCAGGGTTGAGGGAAATGAGCTTGATCCAAACTCCGCCTCCGTCGCGGCGCCCGATTAAAACTCACCTTTCTCCCTACAACCCTGAGGTCATTCGCACAGCCATCCGCCAGGAGTTAGATCGCGGCGGGCAAGTCTTTTACGTCGTCAACCGCATTGAAAGGATCGAAGAAACCACTGCCAAATTGCGGGAATGGGTGCCCGGCGCTCGCATTGCCATTGCTCATGGGCAGATGCCGGAAGGGGAGCTGGAAGCGACCATGCTGGCTTTTAACAATGGCGAAATCGATATCCTGGTCTGCACCACCATTATTGAATCCGGCTTGGACATTCCTCGTGTCAACACCATTTTGATCGAAAATGCCCAGGAGTTTGGGTTGGCCCAGCTCTACCAATTGCGAGGGCGGGTGGGCCGGGCTGGGATCCAAGCCCATGCTTGGCTGTTCTACCGAGAGGATGGGATCCTCACCGAGGAGGCCCGCAAACGCCTACAGGCCATTCAAGAATTTACCCAACTGGGCTCTGGCTACCAGTTGGCCCTGCGGGATATGGAAATTCGCGGCATTGGCAATTTGCTGGGAACGGAGCAATCGGGACAAGTCAATGCGGTGGGCCTTGATCTCTATCTAGAAATGCTGCAGGAGGTCATCCAAGAAATTCGCGGCCAGAAGATCCCGCAGGTGGAGGACACCCAGATCGACCTCAACGTTACGGCTATGATTCCCCAGAGCTATATCCCTGACGAAGAGCAAAAAATGCAGGCTTATCGCCAAGTGGCGGCTGCTGGATCGCGCCTGGAGCTTTCCCAAATAGCGCAGGAATGGCAAGACCGCTTTGGCCCCCTGCCCAAGCCTGCCCAGGAACTGCTGCGGGTGATGGAGCTGAAGATTTTGGCCCGCGCCCTGGGCTTTTCCCGCATCAGGCCCGCCAAAGAGCATGTTATTTTGGAAACCCCCATGGAGGAGCCGGCTTGGAACCGTCTCAAGGAAGCCCTGCCAGCTCATGTGCAGTCTCGCTTTGTTTACCAGCCGGGCAAGGTTACGGTGCGTGGGCTGGGAATGCTGGCGCCAGCACAGCAACTGGAAAACCTTTTGCAGTGGCTAGACAAGATGAGCCTGGCCTTGACCCAGACGGAAGCCGGGCTCCCAACGCCTCCCTAGAGCCTGTCTCATGAAGGTTCTCGAAGTGCACCACCTCCAGAAGACCTACCGGCAGGGAGGCAAGCAGGTGCAGGCGGTGGTGGATGTCTCCCTAACGCTAGCAGCAGGGGAGATCCTGGCTTTTCTGGGGCCCAACGGGGCAGGCAAGACCACCACCATCAAGATCATCGCCGGTCTGATCCGGCCTGATGCCGGCAGCGTGCGCATCCTAGGGCGGGATCCCCACACTGAGCCTGGAGCGCTGGCCCAGGTGGGGGCGGTGCTGGAAGGCAACCGCAACCTCTACTGGCGGCTGACCCCCTTGCAAAACTTGGAGTACTTTGGCGTGCTGCGGGGGCTGTCCCCTAAAACTGCTCGGCAACGGGGGCTAGAGCTGTTGGAGACCTTGGGCCTGGGGGAGAAAGGGGAGGTTGCTGTGCAAACCCTTTCCCGCGGCATGCAGCAGAAGGTGGCCATTGCCGTTGCCCTCCTGCACCAGCCGGCTCTGCTGTTGTTGGATGAGCCCACCTTGGGGTTGGACGTGGAGGCAGCGCAAGCGGTGAAATCCCTCATCCGCCAAATTGCTGCTTCGGGTCGGGCCATTCTCCTCACCACCCACCAACTGGACGTAGCTGAGGCGCTCTCGAACCAAGTGGCTGTAATCGAGCGAGGAACGATTCTCGTCCAGGCCCCCACGCAGGAGTTGATCCGGCAGTTTGCCAGCGCAGCCGGTACTTATCGGATTGAGTTGGAACAGGAGCTGGATCCCAGCCGGGCGGAACGCCTAGCCCAGCAAGGGGTGGAGATTCTCAGCTCTCATCAGTTGCGGTTTAGGGGCTTCTCGGAGGCTTTGTATCAAGTGCTAGAGATCCTCAAGCCCTTGCCCCTGCTCAGCGTCAAGCGAGAGGAAGCCGATCTCACCCACATTTTTCTCAAGCTGCTGAAAAGGGAAAAGAAGCAGGGATGAGGCCACTGCTGTACCTGTTTTGGGCGGAGCTAAAGCGCACCTGGATCCAGTACATCCGCTATCCGGCGGAGGCCCTGGGCGGGATCCTCATCACCACCTTTTTCTTCTATGCCCTTTTTGCCGGCGCTCAGTATGTGGCAGGGCCAGCCTCCCAGTTTGGCGAACGGCTGGATGCGGTGGTGATTGGCTATGTGCTCTGGACGCTGGTCATTTTTGTGGTGAACGACATGGCTCTCAACCTGCAGGTGGAAGCCCAAACGGGGACGCTAGAGCAGGTGTTGCTCTCGCCGTTTTCCGCAGCCACGCTTTTTTTGGCCCGGGCTTGTGCCAGCTTGGTGTTGCGCCTTGCCACCGTCGTCGTCATTTTGGGGATCATTTTGTTGCTCACGGGCAGCCGGCTGCGCTTTCCCCCCAGCTTGGTGCTGCCGCTTTTGAGCGTGGTGCTGGGGGCCTATGGCTTCTCGTTTTTACTGGGATCCGCCGCCTTAATCTGGAAGCGCATTCAACAACTGCTGATCCTGAGCCAGTTTGGCCTCCTCTTTCTCCTGGCTACCCCCACGGAGGAGTGGTCGGGATCCCTGAAGTGGCTGGGACAGATGCTGCCCATGACGGCAGGGGCCGGCCTGCTGCGAGACGTAATGGTACGGGATGCAGGTCTGGATCCCCTGCGGCTGCTTGTAGCTCTGGCCAGCGGCATTTTCTACTTTAGCCTGGGGTTGCTAGCCTTTCGCCGGGCGATGCGGCTGGCCAAACAGCGCGGCATCCTGGGATCCCAGTAGGGCGTGGTCAAAGGGAGCGGGGTTCGCCAGGGGAGCGCAACAGGTGAGGGAAGTGGTACTCCACTGCGCCGGTGGCTAGGTTGTTCTCGGGGGAGGCGATGCCCCGTCGGCTCAGCTCTCGCAGCGCCTTTTCAATCTCGTCAAAGTCAGCAGGCAGTTCGATGGCAATCTCCGAGAGGGTGAGGATCCCCTGGCGACGCTGGGCTAGCCGTAGGATTTCCCGCATCAAAGCCTGACCCTTGAGGGGCTGCGGGGGTGCTGAGACAGTTTTTGCCGGAGACGAGGAAGGTCGGGATCCCTGCAGGACGGCTAGCTTAAGGTTGTAGTTGTCCACCATGCCCGGGATCAAAAACAGGTCAATCAACTGGCCAATTCCCAACAGGCCAAAGGTGAAAAGCCAGAGAATGCCTGTGCCCATCTTGCCCAGGTAAAGGCGATGGACACCACAGATGCCGAAGATGCCCAATGCCCAGAGAAGATAGGCGGTGCCGACAGATTTGGACTCAGCGGGGGGCAGCAGGTAGCGAGAACTCATGAGGATTGACACAGGGTAGCTTTGAGCAGGTACTCCCAGTTTAAAGGGGCAGAAGAGAGCTAGCAAAGCCGACCCTTAGGAGCCGTCGGGAGCTCCTCTCTAGGCTGCTGCCTGAGGAAGGTAGCCTCAGGGGGGATCAATTCCCTCACCCCAAAAAACTCCGTCCCCTTAACACAAGCAGCAGGTACACCCACACAAAGATATAAGGAGTGTAATGCTTGCAATGCTTGAGCCCATCTTGATTGGGTTGAGTGCTGCGCTCTGGGGTCTCCTCTGGGGCTACGCCACGCTGCTAGTTGTGCTGGTGAACTTCAAAGAGCAGGGATCCGTTTACGCCTACCCCATGCAGGCGGTGCTGGATCGCTTCGTGGAGTCCCTGGGGTTGAGTTGGCTCAAGGAGCTGCATGCTATGCAACTGCAGCCGCTGCGCCGGATTAGCTACACCCTCTTTGCCGCCGTTACTCTAGGTGTCGTCTTTGTGCTCTGGGTTTTAGGGTAGGCAGAAGGCCTTCTCAACAACTCTCGGTCTGCCCCTGAGGGAGATTGAAAATAGACTGCAGCTTTTTTAGGCAGGCCTGGATCTGGGCTATCTCTTCCGGATCCAACTTCTGAAAGCGCTCCCTTAGGTAAGCCACGTGGGCTGGGAAGACTTGCGCAAACAGTTTTTCCCCCGCTTCGGTGAGCACAATCCTGAAGCAGCGGCGGTTTTCCGGCGGCACCTCGCGGCGCACCAGCCCCTTTTGTTCCAGGCGATCCACGATCCCGGTCAGCGTCCCTTTGGTAACTAGCGTTTTCTCAGCCAGGACGTTCATCGTCAGGCCAGGGGTGTTGCCGAGGGTTACCAAGACCTCAAATTGGGGAGGAGTTAGCCCCGTCTGGCGGATGTGAGCGGCGGCGTAGTTCTCAAAAGCTTGGTAGGCCCGCGCCAGATCCCACAGCAGCCCCAAGAAGGGCTCCTGGGCCACCGAAGGCTGGAGGGCTTGCTCTTCGGGAAGCTGAGTAGATGTGGGCATGGTTAGCAATCGCTGCAGGCGACTGACTTGTCCACAACTGTTTTAGCTTTGCCATAGCTCACTGTGATATAGTCCTAACACAAATTAATACTCCCTGGAACAGTTCCCAGCTTTGGAGGTTCTGGCTGCTAATGGGAGATGCCTCATTTCTCTGAATAGGGCTGGAGCAGGAGCGGGGTTCTTTGGAGCGGAAGATCCAGGCTAAGCTATGACCATAGCCCCTGTGGAGCGCCCTAGGCGCAGACGGGATCCCTCTCTGGGAGCCCGGGAGGCCAGGGCAGGAAAAGCCCCCTCTGCCGCCGGCTCTCTCGCTCTCTGCCTACGGTACGCCAGGCAAAGGAGTTGCCATGCTGAGAATTGTTACCCAGCTAGCCGAGGCCGAAGCCGAGCTCAGACGGATCTCGGAGCGCACCCAGGCAGACCAAAACCTGCATCGCGAGGCAACTGTGCGGGAGATCCTGCAGACAGTACGCCGCCAAGGGGATCGGGCCCTGCTGGCCTACACGGCAGAGTTTGACCAGGTGGAGCTGAGCGTTGCCGACCTAAGGGTCTCGGGGGCGGAGCTGGAGGCGGCCTACCAGGCGGTATCGCCGCAACTGCTCTCGGCCCTGCGCCTAGCCAAACAGCGCATCGAAGCCTTCCACCGGCAGCGGGTGCCCAGCAGTTGGGTAAGCTTTCCTGGCCCCGAGATTGTTTTGGGCAAGCAGTACCGCCCGGTGGATCGCGCTGGCCTCTACATTCCGGGGGGTCGCGCCGCCTATCCCAGTACGGTGTTGATGAACGCCATTCCTGCCAAGGTGGCAGGGGTGCCGGAAATTGTCATGGTGACCCCGCCGGGATCGGACGGCTCGGGCGGCAAGGGAATTAACCCAGCCATTCTGGTCGCTGCCCAAGAAGTGGGCATCCACACCATCTATCGCGTCGGCGGGGCCCAGGCTATCGCAGCGCTGGCCTACGGAACCGAGACCATCCCCAAGGTGGACGTGATCACCGGCCCCGGCAACATCTACGTAACCCTGGCCAAAAAGCTGGTGTATGGCACGGTAGGCATCGACTCCCTGGCCGGGCCCTCGGAGGTGTTGATCATTGCCGATGAGAGCGCCAACCCCCTCTACGTTGCCGCCGATCTCCTGGCCCAGGCCGAGCATGATCCCCTAGCGGCGGCTATCCTGCTCACTCCCGACCTCCGGCTGGCCCAACAGGTGCAGCAGGCGGTGGTCAGGCAGCTCGAGGAGCATCCCCATCGCCTCCTGGTGGAAAAGGCAGTGGCCAACTACGGGCTGATTGGGGTGGTGCCCGATCTGGCCACGGCGGTCAACTTGTCCAACCAGTTTGCGCCGGAGCACCTGGAGCTTCAGGTGGCGGATCCCTGGGCCCTGTTGGACGCAATTCGCCATGCGGGGGCCATCTTCTTGGGACATTTCACCCCAGAGGCGGTGGGGGATTACCTAGCTGGGCCCAGCCACACCTTGCCCACGGCAGGGGCAGCTCGCTACGCCTCGGCGCTGGGGGTAGAAACCTTCCTGAAACACTCCAGCCTAATCCAGTACGGCTCAGCAGCCCTGCAAGAGGTGGCCGGCGCCATTCAAGCCCTGGCGCAAGCTGAGGGGTTACCCGCCCACAGCCGGTCGATCCAGGTGCGGCTGTCAGCGAAGTCCTAGCCAGCAGCTAAGGCGGAGGGTTGGGCAAATGGGGGGCCGGCTCAGGGGAAACTGGCTGGGGCAACTGGGGAGGGCCCTGGCGGCGGTTTGGATCGGCTGGGCAGGGGGGAGCGCTGTCATAGCGACGGCTGCCCCAGAAAGCTTCTCCCCCTCGCCTTTACCCATCCCGTGGGAGTGGGTGTACGACTTGCAGGAAAAGGCACAGGAGCGGCAGTGTACGCTGGTGGGCCTGCTGCGCAGCCAGCCTCTCGTGGCTCCGGATTCCCACTGGCAGGTGTACACGCGGCTAAATTGGGTTGTCACCCCCTCCGGAGGCCAGCTGACCAGCCTGTTGTTTGCCGAAAACACCCGTAGCCGCTCTCTGCAGGTTCTCTACCAAACCTCGGTAGCTGGGGGTACTCCTGAGGATCCGCTGGATTTTGCTGTGCTCCTGCCCATGGCTTGGCAGGAGAAGACTTTGCTAGTGAAGGAGTCCTCGGGCTGGCTCCAGACAGACTTAAGCTGGGATCGGGCGGTGATCTGGCCTTTGCCGGCAGACTCAACCGAGATCCCGCCAGTGCAAATCTGGGATCCGCCACCGGCCTTGGCCTATGCGGAGCTGCTAGGCTGGGATCCCGAGGCAAGAGGACGGGTGCTGTTTGCCGTCGCTGACAGCCTTGGAGAAATGCCCCGCTTGGTTAGTGTAGGTTCAGACGGCCAGGTGTTGCTGCGAGCACCTGCTGTTCCTCTTCCCCAAACCGCCTCTTCTCTGGAGGGGTGGCAGCCGGTGATGGCGGAACCCCTGTGTCATCAAAGCCGTTTTGGGGTGAAGTAGACCGTGGGAGCAACACTATGCCTAGACCCATCGTGCGGCGTGGTTGGCCGCGGGAGGCCTTTGTGGGAGATATCATCGTCTGTACCCTGGAGGGATCTCATCTGGATCAGGTAACCGAGATCCGGGTCAGCCCGGCGGGCAAGGGGATCCGGGTTAGCTTTGGGGATCCCTTGGGGCGCTCCCAAGAGCCGGTGCAAGCTAGTGCCGAGGCGCTGACGGTTACCTTTGAGATCGATCCCAGCACCTACCCCGGCGAAAAGCGCATTGAGCTGATCTCGCCAGCAGGGCCCAGCGATCCCCTGCCCTTTCTGGTGATGATGTAGGGTCATGCCGTTTGCAACCGCCTCAACTGACCTGGGCGCGCTGGTACTGGGGGTGGGTCTGCTGCTCCTAGTGGGAGGCTGGGCCTGGGGGCTGCGGCGGCAGCGGCGGGCTGCTCCTCCAGAAGCTGTTTTGCCGGCAACGGCGGTTGACCTCTCTGCCCTTACGGCGGAACAGGCAGCCCAACTGCAGCCCTTCGAGCAGGCAGTGGCAGACCGGCCACGGGATCCCATTGCCTGGTACAACCGCGCCACCGCCCTCGACCAACTGGGGCAGGCGCAAGCCGCCCTGGCCAGCTACGACCGCGCCCTAGAGCTGAAGCCGGGCTTTCCCGAAGCTTGGAACAACCGAGGTTCTCTTCTGGACGATCTTGGCCGTCATCAGGAAGCGCTGGCCAGCTACGAGCGGGCTTTGCACCTAAAGCCGGATTTTTTTGAGGCCCGCTTTAACCAGGCCAACACGCTGCGGCAACTGGGCCGTTACCAAGAGGCGCTGCGCGCCTACGAGCAGGCTCTCACCCTCCGCCCCGACAGCGCGGAAGCGTGGCATCTGCGCGGGCTGACCTTGGCCTCTCTAGAGCGATGGCAGGAAGCAGTGAACAGCTACGACAAGGCCCTGGACCTCAACCCCAAGGATCCCCGGGTTTGGCAAAGTCGCGGGCTGGCTCTGGTGCACCTGGAGCGCCACGCCGAGGCTCTGGCCAGCTACGAGCAAGCCCTGCAACTGGGATTGGAGTCGGCCTCTCTCTGGGCCGGCCACGCCTTTGCCCATCACCGCCTGGGCAACTGCATGGAAGCTCTCAACAGCTACGACCGCGCTCTAGCCCAGGATCCCCAGCGCTCCCAGCTCTGGCTGCAGCGCGGCTTGGTGCTGATGGACTTGAACCTCTACAGGCTCGCCCTCCAGAGCTTCGACCGGGCCGTGGAGCTGGATCCTGACAATGCAGAGGCCCACTATGCTAAAGCCTGCTGCTGCGCCTGGGAAGGCCAAGTGCCCCAGGCCCTCCAAGCCCTAGAGCAAGCTCTGCGGCTGCAGCCGGAACGCTACCACCCGCTGCTTGTCTCTGAACCCTATTTCGATCCCATTCGCGGTGAACCGAGTTTTGCAGCCTTCCTGAGAGCGCACCCCTGTCGCGAATGAGGACTAGAGGAAAGCCCAACGCCCCTGACGCGAACAGCTCCACCGTCTGCTTCCTGAGTTCCAGAGTACCCCAGAGGACACACCGGCAATAGCAATCCGACCTTCCACCGAAGACGGAGGGTTTCCGGGAGAGGGGTGTTGACTGCCGCGGAAAAGCTGGTCAAACTGAGGGCACTTCAGTATCCTAGCAAATCTCAAAATTGTGTTCCTGCTAACACCTGGTAGCATTCTTATGGCTACAACTTAACTCGACCTGCTTGTAGATCGCAGTTGAGCCCAACGGCAGAAAATCGGTATCGCTTTGCACCCCCTGCTTTTGAGCTGCTTGGCCGCCGATCCAGCCTTGAGGGGCTCTAGCTCAATTGGTCAAAGAAAAGCAGCTTCTATGGTAATGGCTCCGCAACAGACTCCTCTCGAGGATCCTGACTTCCCAAGACCACCGACGAGCCCAGCCTCTCCCTCTTCGGCCAAATCCAGCATGGGCAGTTCTGGATCCCCGACTGGGCGCGCGCCTAGGGCATCTAGACCTGGAGATGTTAAAACCCAAACCTTCGAGCTGTTGCGGCTGTACCAGCAAACTCGGGATCCGGCCCTGCGCAATCGACTGGTGGAGCTAAACCTAGGATTGGTGCGCAAAGAGGCCCACTACTGGCGGAACCAATGCAAGGAGGGATACGACGACCTAGTACAAGTCGGCTGCCTAGGCCTAATTCAGGCCATCGAGCGCTTCGACGTCAGCCGCGGCCTGGCCTTCAGCTCCTTTGCCATGCCCTACATTCGCGGAGAAATTCAGCACTACCTGCGAGACAAAAGCCCGGCAGTGCGGCTCCCTCGCCGCTGGACCACCCTGCAGCGGCAGGCCAAGAAGGTAATTGCGCGCCTGAGACAAGAGTTGGGCCGTCCTCCCTCTGAGGCGGAGGTGAGGGAAGCCCTCAACCTAACAGAGCAGGAATGGCGAGAGCTGCAGCTGGCCCAACAAAACAGCCTTTTGCTCAGCCTAGATGCTCCCGTACAGGTTGAAGAAGACAGCGTTGCTCTAGGGGATACCATTCCCGATCAGCGCTACCGCAGTTTTCAACTGGCCGAAGAAGATCGCATCCGTCTGCAAAATGCCTTGGCCAAGCTGGAGGAGCGCACCCGACAGATTTTGGAATTTGTTTTCTTCTACGACCTCACCCAAAAAGAAACAGCAGAGCGGCTGGGGATCAGTGCCGTTACCGTTTCCCGACAGGTCAAAAAGGGCCTGGAGCGCTTGGCTAAGCTGCTGAGTCAGGACATTTTTTAGGGCGTTGCCGAGAAGGAAGATCCCTGGGCTTCGCGACAGTCTCCAGCGCTTTTCCAGGCAGATCTGAACCCTCTCCCAAAGTGGAGATCAAGGCGACAAAGAGCCTCACAACAACTTTCCCGTAGTCCAAGGCTTTGGTTACTTCAATATCAGTGCAGTATCCTGGTCGAAATAGCTGTAACTTGTGTCTTCGCTTTAATCTTTTTTGTCTCGAGCTTTGTCTGAAGCTTGATCTTTGTCTTGGAAACAATTTGCTCCCCGGTTCTGCAGTTGGCTTAGTTGGGAGCGCACCTGCAAGGCAATTTGCAAAGCAGCATCCAAAAGCTGCGACTGTTCGCTGGCCTGTTCTCTTAGCTGGAGCGCAGTCAGAGCTGCCAGCTCGTCGCCGAAGAACTCCCTTTGCTGCTCAATAAAGTCTTTGTTCTGCCGCAAGATCCGTTCAGTTTTCAAGGCGCGGATTAGGTCGCTGCGAGTCAGCTTCAGAGTCTCGATGATCTGATCCCGCTGGGGCAGCTTGGCCTCAGGATTGCCCGCCTCTACCAATTCATCGTTGATGTGAATGGCTTGAATGAGCCGATTGTAGCGATCTACTTCTTCTAGCAAGTTCAGCAAGAGCGGCATGCGGCGGCTGCGGAAAATCCAATAGGCTTGGCCCAAAGCGGCAATGGCTGCCAGGATTCCCCATTCCACCAGCCAACTTTCCCAACTGCTGCGCAGGCCAGGGATCAAAATTCGCCCCACCAAGGTCAGCAGGGATCCCCCTGACCAAAAGGTCAAGAAACGGCAGAACAAATCCAGCACCAACAGCAGGCCCAGCAGATTCCAAAAGGCGGAGAACTGGCGCAGCCAGTCTTTCCAGCGACGGATAGGCCGAGGTCGGTACAGCCAGGCTATGGGTACCCCAGAAAGGTTTTCCACCAGAAAAGGGGAAATGACCAGCTCTTGTAAATCCCGCCGCATGGCTATGGACTCTGCCAAGGGCTAAGTTTTCCACCCAATTCTACTGCCGGCATCTTAACCTGCTGAGATCCCTTCTCAGGGGTAAAAGCTGGCCAAAGAGGAGACAAGCAGGGTGAGTAGCCAACTACGCCAACTGAAGGCACCTCTGGTTGAAGCGGAAAACTTTGCGGTCAAGTCGCGATTTTTGTGGGTTTCTCTTCCGCGGCCCAAAGCGGGCCCATGTCCAGGTAACGCCGGAAAGCCCAGTCCTCCGTGGCCCTCAGCATCACCACCGTGGCCAGATTCACCAGGCTC
>NZ_JANSIS010000009.1:0-77492 GCF_047462135.1 Synechococcus sp. O70.2 | reverse complement strand
AAAGTTGCAGTTGGTCTGAAACTCCCAGCTTGAGCTTGCGGACAAAGTACATGCAAAGTTGTCCTTCTGCTATCTAGAGCATCATACAAAAAGCCGCTCTCAACGGCAGGGCTTGAAACCCAGTTTTCTTGGTCAAATGCGCGTACGAATGCACTGGCGAATGCGGAGATTGGACTGGTCCAGGTTGGCAAACCCACTTAGAAGCGTGCCCCGACCGTCTAAAAGCAGCAGGGCGGCCTGGCGGCGAAAATCGATCCCGGGTAGCACTTCGGCGGCGATCTCCTGCAGCTTCTGGATGGCTGCCCCCTCGAAATCAACCGAGACATGGACAAACGGAGAAGCCAAGCGGGGATCTGTCGGCACGCTCTCGCGGATGGCCTGCAGAACCAGGTCTCGCACCAGCTGCAGCCCTCTGCCATCGATCAACACAACCTGGCGCAGCCGAGGGTTGTGCCCAAACTCCAGAGCCAAACTTGTGGAGAGGGCCTCTGCTTGGGAGCGGGTTTGGCGGTTGGTTAAGATCAGCGCCTGCAGGCCGTGGTAGCTGCCTAGGTCAAGGGGATCCCCGGAAATGCTTTCCAGCTTGAGGTCAAGGGATACGTTGGGGCTGCCGTTGCTGGGGCAGTTGCCAGCTTGAGCTGGGGCCAACGGGCCCAAGAAGAGGAAAGCAAAGGTAGCAACCCCACAAGCGACAAGTCTTTTTGGAAAAGCAAGCAGGCAGCCGCAGCCAAGCAAAACTCGTTTCATAGCAGCAAGTTCTGGGGTGGGCTGGCCAAATCTTAACCAATCTTCATCTTTGGCCCTGGCGCTCCTGGTTGGGCTTCCCACCCCCGTTGGGTTGCCAGCCTGGGCCCATAATGGAAAGCAGTTTCTCGGGGGCGGCAATAAATATGGCTTCTAGCTCCTTGTTGGATGGCCTCAATCCCTCCCAACGCCAAGCGGCGCAGCACTTTTGTGGCCCTTTGCTGGTGGTGGCGGGGGCAGGTTCCGGCAAGACACGCACCCTCACCCACCGCATTGCCTACCTCATCCGCCACTATCGGGTAAATCCAGAGGAGATTTTGGCCGTTACCTTCACCAACAAGGCCGCTCGCGAAATGAAGGAGCGCATCGAGCAGCTTTTTGCCGAGCAGGAGGCGCAGGAACAATTTGGGATCCCTTTGGCGCAACTGGAGCCTGCTCAGGCCACCCGGCTGAAATCCAGTGTTTACCACCGTTGGATTAAACCCCTTTGGATCGGCACGTTTCACAGCCTATTTGCCCAGGTTCTGCGCCTGGAGATTGAAAAATATCGGGATCCCAAGGGACGCAGGTGGACTCGCCACTTCTCAATCTTTGACGAGTCTGACGCCCAATCTTTGATTAAAGAAATTGTCATCAAGCAGCTTAACTTGGATGAGCGCCAGTTTGATCCCAAGTTGGTGCGCTATGCCATCAGCAGGGCCAAAAATCAGGGCTGGACCCCTGCGGATCTGGAACGCCACCAGCCCAATTTCCGCGGCCGCGTCCTAGCTCAGGTTTACGAGCTCTACGAAGATCAACTGGCGGCCAATAATGCCCTCGACTTCGACAACTTAATTTGGATCCCGGTGCAGCTTTTCCGCCAAAACGAGCAGGTTTTGGCCTACTGGCACCAGCGCTTTCGGCACATCTTGGTGGACGAATACCAAGATACCAACCGCACCCAGTACGAACTCATCCGGCTGCTAGTTACCAATGGGGAGAGCTGCCGCTCCAAGTGGGACTGGACCAATCGCTCCATCTTTGTGGTGGGTGATGCGGATCAAAGTATCTATCGCTTTCGCGGGGCAGATTTTACCATTTTGCTCGAGTTTCAAGAGACCTTTGGCGATGGCCTTCCAGACGACGAAACCCACACCATGGTGAAGCTGGAGGAAAACTATCGCTCTACAGCTACTATTTTGGAGGCAGCCAACGTCTTGATCGAGAAAAACACGGAGCGCATCGATAAAATTCTCCGGCCAACTCGCCCTCCAGGCCATCCTATCGTTTGCTACCAGGCGGAGGACGAGATGGCAGAGGCTGAGTTTGTGGTCAACACCATTCGCAAGTTACACAGCCAAAATCCCAACTCTTCCTGGGGAGATTTTGCCATCCTCTACCGCACCAACGCCCAATCTCGCCCTTTTGAGGAGGTTTTGCTGCGGTGGGGGATCCCCTACACAGTGGTGGGCGGGCTGCGATTTTACGAGCGCAAGGAAATTAAAGATGTGCTGGCCTATTTGCGGGCCGTGCTCAACCCTGCCGACTCCTTTAGCCTGTTGCGCATTATCAATGTGCCGCGGCGGGGTATTGGCAAATCCACTTTGGACAAACTAACCGAAGCAGCAACTGCCCTCAATGTGCCTTTGTGGGCCATCCTCTGCGACGAGGCTGCTGTAACCAAGCTGGTGGGGCGCTCCGCCAAGCCGGTTATCCAGTTTGCCCAGTTCATCGAACATTGGCACAAACAAGTAGCGCAGGTTTCCGCTGCTACCCTTTTGCAAGAATTGCTGCGGGATTCTGGGTATCTAGCAGATCTCAAGGCCCAGGGCACGCCAGAGGCTGAGGAGAGAATTGCCAACGTGATGGAGCTCTACAACGCCGCTTGTCAATTTGAGGAAGAAGAGGAGGATCCCAGCCTCGAGGCTTTCTTGAGCGCTGTCTCTTTGGCTGCGGATTTGGACAATCTGGAGGAAGGGGCCGAGAAAGTTGCCTTGATGACGTTGCACACTTCCAAAGGACTGGAGTTCCCCGTGGTCTTTTTGGTGGGGTTGGAACAGGGTCTGTTTCCCAATTTCCGCACCCTGGAGGATCCGGCTGCTTTGGAAGAGGAACGGCGCCTTTGCTACGTAGGCATTACCCGCGCCCGCGAGCAATTGTTTCTCTGCTACGCCAGCAAAAGACGCCTCTACGGCAACTGCGAGCCTGCCATCCCCTCTCTATTTTTGAGTGAGCTGCCGCACAACCTGATCCAGTGGCAGAGAGGCGGCCTGCTGCAACCTCGCAGGGTAGCTCAACCCAGAGAGGCAGCTACTGGCTGGGAGGGATCCCAGCGCTGGGCGGTGGGAGATCGTTTGCAACACCCCAAATTTGGCCAGGGGCAAATTACTCACATCTTTGGCAGCGGCGACCAGGTTACCTTAGCTGTGAGGTTTCCCGCGGTGGGCCAAAAAATTTTGGATCCGCGCATCGCACCCATCCAAAAGCTCAGCTAGCGCTCTGGTCCAAAACGACTTTGGCAGCTTGACCGGGCAGGGCGTCTTTGCATCTGACCTGGGGGCATTGGCCGATGCAGGACTTGGGATCTGGCAAATAACTTCATAGACTAGAGCAAAGGGCTCATCGCCATGGTTTTGCTGCAACCAAAGCCGCCCCTGTGATCCCGGTTCGCCTGACCTTACGCAACTTTCTCTGCTACTCTCAGGCGGTTTTGGATCTGCGCGGGATCCACACCGCTTGCATTTGTGGTCCCAACGGGGCGGGCAAATCGGCTTTGCTTGATGCCCTTACCTGGGGCCTCTGGGGCCAGAGCCGGGCCAGCAACGACAGCGATCTCATCCGCAAAGGAGCTAGCGAAACCTGGGTGGAGGTGATCTACCGCTCGCGCGGACAGACCTACCGCGTCCTGCGCAGCCGCCACCTCTCGGGGGAGGGATCCCTGGAGTGGCAAATCCAGATTGGAGAAAGCGAGGGCCAAGCCCGTTGGCGCAGCCTTACCCGCCGGGGCCTGCGCGCCACTCAAGAGGCAATTGAAAGTCAGCTTGGCCTTGACTACGACACCTTTCTCCACTCCGCCTACCTGCGCCAGGGACAGGCCGATGCCTTTACCCTAAAGCGCCCCGGCGAGCGCAAGCAGGTCTTGGCGGACATGCTCAAGCTGGGCCAGTACGACTTGCTGGCCGAGCGCTGCCGCGAACAGGCCCGCAGCGCCAAGCTCAGAGCCGACCTGCTCCAAGAGCGCCTGCGCAAGCTGGAGCAACACCCCACCGACCTCGAGCAAATCCAAACGCAACTGGAGCAGCTTCAGCAACGGCAAACCCATCTGCAACAGCTCTTGGTGCAGCAGCAGCAGGAGTTGCAGGCTCTAGAGCGCGCCTACGAACATCGCCGCACCCTCCAGGAGCGGTACCAGCAGCTTGCCCACCATGTGCACAAGCTCAGCGCCAACCTGCACCACACCGAGCAGCAGTGGCGAGCGCAGCGGCAGCAGCTTTTGCAGTTGGAAGAGCTGGTTGCCAAAAGCGAAGAGATCCAGGCCGGCTACGAACGCTATCAAGCCCTGATGGCGCAGGATCGCCATCTCCACCATCTCTTCCAGCAGCAACAACAGCTGGTGCAGGAACGCCAAAAGCTGCAGGCCCAACAGGCCGAGCAACAGCAGCAATACCTGCAGAGGATGCAACAGCTGCAACAGGAATTGGCTGCCTGCCAGGTCCAGGCTCAGGCCGATGCCCAACTCCTGGCCGAACAGGAGCGCATTGAAAACGCCCTGTACCACTACCGGCAGGCCTATGAGCGGCTGCAGAGCTTGAACGAGGCTCAGGCTCAAGCGGCCACCCTCCTAGAGCAACAACGGCACTGGCAGGAGGAGATCCGCCACGAGCGGGAACGCCTGCAAGCCCGCCTCCAGTTCCTCAAGCAGCATCTGCAAAGCCAGGAGAGCCTGGCCCAACAGCAGCAGCAACTGGCCGAGAAAATTGCCGCCGGAGCAGCGGCCCTGGCCGAGCTGGAACGGCAGCGCCTCTACCAGCAGCAGGTGCTGGAAAAAATCCAAGAGCGCCGCCTCTTTGTGCAGAAGCTGCAGGAGCGGCAGCGGGTTCTCCAGCAGCAGTGGCAACAGGAGGAGGAGCACTGCCGCCTGCTAGAGGATCCCTGGGAAACTTTCCCCCTCCAGAAGGATCCGAATTGCCCAGGCGCTGACCCTCCTGAACCCGGAGAGCCCTACTCTGTCCCTGCTTTGGCGGGGGTGAAGGCCGTGGCAGACAAAGCCACCCCCGAAGCAGCCTTCTCGGAGCAGCCTGCTGCGCCCGCACCGCCCGCCCCAGGGCTGGCCACGCCAGGATCCCAGCTCTGGGTTTGCCCCCTCTGCGCTCGCCCCCTCAGCCCGCCTTTGAGGGCGGTGGTGCTGCAAAAACACCGCCAGCGCCAAGAGGAGATTGCCGGCGAGCTCTTTGTCATTCGCGAGCAACTGGCGGTGGCCGACCGGGAGATCGGGCTGTTGCAAGAAGAAGCTCAGCGTCTTGGCCAGGAATTGGCCACCTGGGACGAGCGACTGCACCTCCAGGGACGCCTGCAACAGCAGTGGGAGGCTGAGCAGGAGCGCCGTCGGCAGCTGGAGGCCTGGCGACAAGAAGCGGTAGAGCTGGAGCAGCTCCTCAGCCAAGAAGCCTACGCCCAAGAGGCACGGCAGCAGCTTGCCCAGATCCAGCAGTCCCTGCAGCAGCTGGGCTACGACGAGCGGGAACACGCCCTGCAACGAGCAGAGCTGGAGCGCTGGCGCTGGGCCCTGGGCCGCTCCCAGGAACTGCGCAAAGCCCAAGAGCGCCGCCCTCGCCTGGACGAGCAAATCGCCTCCCTGCAAGCGCAGCTGGAAGCCCTGCGGCAGACAGCCTCCTCTGCTGCTCTGGCGGAACGGCTGGCCCAGATCGAGCAGGCGCTGGACCACCTTGGCTATGACGGATCCCTGCACCAGCAAGTAAAAGCAGAGCTGGCCCAGGCGCAACTGTGGCCGGCCCGCCTGCAAGCCCTCCAGATGGCCTGCCAGGAGCTGCCAGAAGCAAGAGCCCGCAGCCAGGTCTTGGCCCAACGCCTACAGGAAAGCCGCCAGCAGCTTGCCCAGGCCACCCAAGAGCTGGAGGCGCTACAACGACAGCTGGCGGAGCAGCCCGAGGTCTCACCTACTCACCTGGAAGGGATCCGCCAAGCCCTGCAGGAGCACCGGCAAGAGCTAGATCAGGTGCTCTCTCAGCTTGGGGCGGCCCAACAGCGGTTGCAGCAAGCCCTTGAGCGACAAGCGGAGCAAGCCGAGCTGGAGCAGCAACTGCAGCAAGCCCGCCGCCAGCAGCAGGTGTACCAAGAGCTGGCCAACGCCTACGGCCGCAACGGCATTCCTGCCCTGATCATCGAAAACGTCCTGCCGGAGCTAGAAGCCCAGGCCAACCAGATCCTGGGCCGCCTCACCCAGCACCGCCTGCAACTCCGCTTTGTAACCCAGCGCTCGGGGCGACGTTCGGACAAGCTAATCGAAACCCTCGACATCCTCATCGCTGATCCCCGCGGCACCCGCCCCTACGAGACTTATTCCGGGGGAGAAGCCTTCCGCATCAACTTCGCCATTCGCCTAGCGTTGTCTCGCCTGCTCACCCAGCGCGCCGGCTCTGACCTGCAAACCTTGATCATCGACGAGGGGTTTGGATCCCAGGACGCCACCGGGCGGGCCCAGCTGCTGGCGGCCATCAACGCCATTGCCTCCGAGTTTGCCTGCATCCTGGTCATTACCCACATCCCGAGCCTGCAAGATGCCTTTCCCTGCCGCATCGAGGTGCAGCCTTCTCCCCAGGGATCCCGCCTCTCCATTCGCAGCTAGTCGGCTGGCGGGGGCCGCCAGCCTGCCTTTGCAGCCAGGGGAAGCTAAGGCTCTCCTGCTTGAGCTTTTGCGCAGGGGTCGGCAGCCCCACTGTCGCTCTCAATCCTCGTCAGGGGATCCAGAGTAGAGATCTTCCAGGCGGCTGCGGGCTTCCTCCAGGCTGGTTGTGCGAATAACCAACAAAGGCTCTTCCGTCAGGTTGCCGTCCGCATCCAAGAGCTCCGGGTGGGGCGCCTGTCGGCGAGCGCGACGCGGCGAGGCCTTGGGCTCTTCTTTGCTTAGAGTTACTACGTTAAGCACCAGGTTGCGCAGCGCCACAAAGGCAATGGCGACAAAAGCCATGAGGTAGAGGATCTGCAGCATCACGAGTCAGAGGAGTCAGAAGAGGGGTGAAGTTGGCGAAAGCGGCGGCCCAGCTCGGCGCACTCCATCAGCAGGCGATGCCATTTTGCCATCAGGGCCGGGTCAATGCCAACTTCATTGTCCGATAACCGATAGAGAGCTTCCGCTGCTTGTAACTCCGCTTGGGCAGCCAAGACCCGCTCCAGGAGGGACTGCTGCACTTCTGGGCTGATGAAGTCCAGGGTTTCTTCTTGCAAAAAGCGACGGCAGCGCTCAAACCAGTAGTGGTAGTCGTCTAGCAGCGGCCCCAGAATCTGCCGCAACAGCTTGGCTTTGCTCATGTCTGGGATCTCTTTGGATGAGAAGAATCTTAGCCGAACTTAACGTTCTCCCGCTAGGGATCCCTGGCTGGCCTCTAGCTGGGCTTCCATCTCCAGCATGAGGGCTTCGATCTGAGGCAGCAATTCCTGGGCTTGCTCTTGCCAGTAGCCCCGCTGGTGGGCCTCCAGCAGCCGCTCGCTCATATCCCGCAGCGCCCAGGGGTTGTGGCTTCGCAAAAACTGCTGCACCTGGGGATCCAGCAGGTAGGCGCGGGCCACCCCGGCGTACATGAAGTCTGGCACGGCGTGGGTGGTGACATCGTAGGCAAAGAGATAGTCCAGTGTGGCGGCCATCTCAAAGGCGCCCTTGTAGCCGTGGCGCATCACGCCGGCAATCCACTTGGGGTTGACGACGCGGGCGCGATAGACGCGGTCGATCTCTTCGGCCAGGGTGCGGATCTTGGGGTTGTGGGGACGGGCGTGATCCCCGAAGTAGATCTGGGGGTTGCGGCCCTGGAGCGTTCGCACCGCTGCCACCATACCCCCCTGAAACTGGTAGTAGTCGTCCGAGTCGAGGAGATCGTGCTCGCGGTTGTCTTGGTTGTGCAGGACAACTTGCAGACGGGCCAGTTGCCGCCGCAGCGCTTCGGGGGCTGGCTCTCCCTCCCCCTCGGCCCAGTAGGCGTAGCCGCTCCAGTTGAGGTAGGCGCGGGCCAGATCCGCTTCCGTTTCCCAGTTTTGCGCCTCGATCAGCCCCTGCAGACCGGCCCCGTAGGCCCCCGGCTTGGAGCCGAAGATGCGCAGCCGCGCTCGCTTGGCCGCTTCTGAGGGAGGGATCCCTTGCTCCTGCCAGTATTGGGTATCGGCTAGCACCTGAGCCCGCAGGGGGTTGTCGCTTTCCGGCTCCTCCAGAGCGGCCACGGCCTGCACGGCCCGGTCGAAGAGGGCAATCAGGTTGGGAAAGGCATCCCGAAAAAACCCAGAAATGCGCAGAGTTACATCCACGCGGGGACGTCCCAAGACCGCTACAGGCAGGATCTCGATATCCACCACCCGTCCCCCATCCCAGCGGGGCTTGACCCCCAAAAGCGCCAGCGCCTCGGCCCAGTCCTCGCCACCGGTTCTCAGGGTGGAAGTTCCCCACACGGATAGGCCCAGATGGCGGGGATATTCCCCCTGCTCTTGCACGTAGCGCTCCACCAGCCGCTCGGCAGCCAGCGAGCCAACCTGCCAGGCTGTCGGGGTGGGAATGGCGCGGATGTCCACCGAGTAGAAGTTGCGCCCAGTGGGCAACACCTCCACCCGGCCCCGCGTGGGAGCGCCGGAAGGGCCGCTGGGCACATAGCCGCCATTGAGACCGCGTAGGAGATTTTCCAGCTCCTGAGGAGTTTGCTGCAGGCGAGGGAGCAAGTCCCTCTCTATCCACTGCAGCACCTGGCTGGCTGCCGGCCCCGGCGGCGGGTCGTAGGGGATCCCCTGCAGCCGTTGGGCAATCCAGCGGCGGGCTTGAGCTTCTAGGGCAGCTACCCCATCTCCGATGCGGCGGAAGTTCTTGCCCATGGAGCTAATTCCTCAAGTAAACGGCTGCTCCCAGGCCAACCAGCATTTCTTCGGGGGTAATTTTGCCATCTTGGTTGGTGTCGAGGGCATCGAAGACGCGATCTGCCCCCATCCACTCCTCGCGGGTGATGAAGCCATCCCCATCCAGATCGTAGAGGCGGAAGACATCCTGGGCGGCGTGGGTAATCGTCTCCTTGGCGCCCTCCAGCTTCTGCAGCCGCTCGGCGAGCAGTTTTTCCAGCACCTCCAGCGCCTTGGAGAAGCCCTGGATCCCTTCCTCCAGCTTTTCCGAGGCCATGCGGTTTTCCCGGTGCATCTGATCGAAGGTGGCTCGGTCCATCACCAGGCGGGGAATGTCCATTTTCTTGGCTTTTTCCGGATCCAGTTTGCGCTCCAGGTGGCCTTCGGTGTTTTGCAGCTCCGCTAGCAGAGGTGGCGAGATGGTGAGCAGGTCGCAGCCGGCCAGCTCGAGGATTTCCCCGATGTTGCGGAAGCTGGCGCCCATCACCTCTGTTGGGTAGTCGTATTTGCGCAGATAGTTGTAGATCTGGGTTACCGACTGCACGCCTGGGTCTTCGGCGGGCGGGTAGCTCTCCCGGCCGGTGTGTTTCTTGTACCAGTCGAGGATGCGACCCACGAAAGGCGAGATGAGGGTTACCCCCGCCTCGGCACAGGCAATGGCCTGGTGCAGGCCAAACATCAGGGTAAGGTTGCAGTGGATCCCTTCTTTTTCCAGGATCTCGGCAGCCCGGATCCCTTCCCAGGTGGCGGCAATTTTAATCAACACCCGCTCGGGATCCGCCCCTGCTGCCTTGTAGAGCTCGATGAGATGGCGGGCCTTGGCAACCGTAGCTGCCGTGTCGTAGGAGAGGCGGGCATCTACCTCGGTAGAGACGCGGCCAGGAATAATGGACAAAATGCGCACGCCAAAGGCCACCGCCAGTTGGTCGACGGCGTGGGCCACCACGGTTTTGAGGTCGGCTTTGGATCCCAGGTCTTGGCGAGCCTTGAGCAAAGTTTCATCGACAATGCCCTGGTACTGGGGCATTTGGGCGGCCGCTGTGATTAAAGAGGGATTGGTGGTGGCATCCCGCGGCTTAAAGGTCTCGATGGCATTGATATCCCCCGTGTCGGCCACCACGACGGTGATCTCTCGCAACTGCTCCAGCAGGCTCCTGCTCATACTCCCCTCCTTGGGCCTCGCGCTCCGCGGTACTTTGGCAACCTAGTCCCAGTGTCACCTATCTCAGTAGGGGATCCCGCTAGCCGTGAGATTGTCTTAATTCTCTTCCGCTCCCCCTCACGGCTCTTGACGAGAAGGCTAAAATTCCATTAAGGCTTTTTCCCCTTTCTGCCCCTTTTTTTTGCAGGTGTACGTCTTGCCTTGCTGTAAGGAGGGATCGTCGTGGCTACGGAGACCCTGGTTAAGCCTTCTGTAACCCCAAAGCACATGCCCATGTACCGGGTGTTGCTGCACAACGACGATGTCAACACCATGGAGTACGTGGTGCAGGTGTTGCTGAAGGTGATCCCATCCCTGCTGCCGCAGCAAGCCACCGAAATCATGCTGGAAGCCCACAACAACGGCGTTGCCGTGGTTATCGTGGTGCCGCGGGAACCTGCGGAGTTTTATTGCGAGCAGTTGCGCCAGCACGGCCTCACCAGCTCGATTGAGCCGGAACGCTAGTTAGGAGCAGCGTGGGTGGGCCTGCTGATTGCGAAACTCAAGGTTTTTCCCTTTCCGCTGCGCCTGTTGCTGTTTTTGGGAATCCCCCTCTTGGCCTGGCTGCCGTGGGTCGGGCTAGGGGAGGTTCTCTTTGGGCAAGACTACCTTTGGTTGCCGCTGTATGCCCTGCTGCTCCTTTGGCTGTGGCAGTGGGGATCCGGGTTTGCCGCCTATGGCTTGGACAGTAGTTGGACTTGTCGGGCTGGGATCCTCTGGGGCTTGGGGATCGGTGCCGGGGGGCTTTTCCTGCTGTTTGGCCTGGAGGGGGCCCTGGGCTGGCTGAGCTGGAAGCCAGTGGAAGGGGGATCCCTGCTCGGCTATGGCTTGCTCGGGCTGGGGGTGGGCCTGGCAGTGGCGCTGGTGGAAGAGCTGGTGTTCCGCGGCTGGCTAGTGCAGGAAATGGCGTTGGACTACGGCTGGACAAGGGCGCTATGGGGATCCAGCTTTCTCTTTGCTTTGGCCCATTTCTTGAAGCCGCCAGCGGAGGTTCTTGCCACCTGGCCTCAGTTTCCAGGGCTGTGGCTGATGGGCCTGCTGCTGGCTCAAGCAAAAGTGTGGAACCAAAACAAACTAGGCCTCAGCTTGGGGCTGCACGCCGGCTGGGTGTGGGGCGTTACCTGGGTCAACAACTTGGCCTGGATCGAGTACACCGGCAGGGCGCCAGCGTGGCTCACCGGGATCGGCAACAACCCTCTGGCTGGGCTGATGGGCCTGCTCTTTCTAGGCGGCACCTTCCTGGTTCTCAAGGGGTTGGCTGCCGGCAGAAGCTGAGCAACCTTCCCCCGCCCAAGGGCCGTTCTCATAGTAGGCGGCTACCCTCTCCTGGTCAGGCTGAGTCAGCAAGCTCACCCCCACCAGCACCGCCGTGCCGATGACCACCGCCGGGATCACCGGCAGCCAGCCCCCTGTCCAAGCCTTGGGCAACAGGCCCGAAAGCCACCCCAAGGTGAGGCTGCTGGAGACCAAAGCCCCGGCCACGGCTCCAGCGCGAGTTGCCCGCTTCCAGTACAGGCCGGCCATCAGGATGGGAAAGAGCATGGCATAGCCCTGAAAGCTCCAGGTGGCAATCTGGGCAATGAGCCCTGGCGGCCTGACGGCAATGGCAAAGGAAACTAGCCCAATCCCCAACACTACCCCGCGGCCCAACAGCTCCTCCTGGTGAGGGGAAAGCGGGCGCTTGAGAAAAGTAACCACCAGATCCCGCGTAACCAGGGAGCTGGCTGTAAGCAGTTGCGAGTCCGCCGTGGACATCAAAGCTGCTAGCGCTGCTGTAATCACCACCGCCGCCACGCCGCTGGGCAGGGTCTGCAACATCAGCGGCATGACCTGATCCGGCTGCTGCAGCTCAGGAAAAGCCAGCCGGCCCCAGACGCCAATGAGGGCTGCCGGGAAAAACACCAGCAGAATGAGGAGCGGCCAGACCACCATCAGGGTTTGGAAGGGACGGGCACTCTTGGCCATGTAGAAGCGCTGGAAAAATTGGGGAAAAAGGGGCGTGGCCATGAAAAACAGCAGTTGGTTGCCAAGCAGCGTTTGCCAGCTCCAGCGCCCCTGCGGGCCGGGCAAGCTCAGCCAGGGATCCAACTGGCTGCCAGCCTCCTGGCCCCACCTCAAAGCCACTGCCACAAGAGCCACCCCCATCCCTAAAACCAAGATGATCCCCTGCACCACGTCCGTCCAGACCACCGCCTGGGATCCGCCGAAGAGGACATAGGCCAAGATCACCAAGGCCACTACCACCGCCAGAGGCCGATAGGGGATCCCCTCCCCCAAGACTGCAGCCAGCGTGCGCGCCCCACCGATAATCTGGATGCTGATGTAAGGGGCGGTAAACGTCAGGGCGCTCAGGCAATAGAGGAGAGCCAGGAGAGGACTATTGAAGCGGTGGCCAAAAAACTCGGAAGGGGTAATAAAGCCGAAGTGGCGCGCTGCCAGCCACACCCGGTAGCCCACCCAGAAAAACAGCCCCGAGATCAGTGCGGTGGTGACCCCTACCCCTAGAAAGATCCCCAGGCCGTGGGTGTAGGCATCCGCTGGCACCCCAAGGAAAGTAAAGGCGCTCAGCAGCGTCGCCAGGGTGGTTAAGGTCAAGGCCAGGGATCCCAGCCCTCGCCCCGCCAGGAAATAGCTGACCGGATCCTGGCCGCTATGGCGGTAGCTCCACACCCCAATGGCCGCCAATAGCAGCAAGTACACGCCAACTACACTCAAACTCAAAACGGTTTCACTCATTTCCAGCTCTGGGCCAGCAAACGCGCACGATGTAGAGATTTAGAGGCACCAACAGCAGCATGGCAAGTCCTGCCACCCAATACCAGGCCGGGATCCCCCAAAGCTGCGGCTGGGCAGAGCGGGATCCGACCCAGGTCAACAGCCACAGCAGGGGGTAAGCCCCCCACACCCAAGCCTGGCGCACCTGTCCAAACCGCAGTGGCCTGGCTTCCTGAGGGCCACCCGCGGAATCTAACCCTGACATTTGTCCATCTCCTGATTTTTTGCCGATTATGTAAGATACAGCCACTGGTGCAGACAATTGTCCTTCTCCAGTTCTCCTTCACCTCTCGCCCTCAAGAGGGAGCCTTGGCCAAGCCGCGGAGAAAGGGAGCGGCCCTATTGGCTCGCTTGGGCGCGGGTTAGAGGGATCGGCCCCCACCGCCTCAAGCGGCTGGCGGAGTTTTTTGGATCCTTGGAGCGAGCTTGGCAGGCAGACGCCCTAGCCCTGCAGCAGGTGGAGGGCATTGGCCCCACCCTGGCAGAGGCGATTGTTTCCGCCCGTCCCGCCCTCGATCCTGGGGAGATCCTGGAGCAAACTCAAAAGCCGGGGATCCCCTTCCTAACCCCTGCGGATCCCGGCTATCCGCCGCTGCTGTGGGAGCTGCCGGATCCGCCGCCTATTCTCTACGTCCTGGGAGAATGTCCTGACTGGCAGCAGCCGGCCATTGCCGTTGTCGGCACCCGCGCCCCCACCGCCTACGGTCGGCAGTGGACCCAGAAAGTCAGCGCCGCCCTGGCGCAAGCCGGCTGTGTGGTGGTGTCGGGATTGGCCACGGGGATCGACGGCATCGCACACCAGGCCTGTCTGGAGGCAGGGGGCAAGACGGTGGCTGTGCTGGGAACGGGGGTGGATCAGGTTTACCCCGCCCATCATCGCCCCCTCTACCAACGCATCCTGGAGCAAGGGGTCGTCCTCAGCGAGTATCCCCCTGGCACGCCGCCGGCCAAGGAGCACTTTCCCCAGCGCAACCGCATCATTGCCGGCCTCTGCCGCGCCACCTTGGTGATGGAAGCCCCAGAGCGTTCAGGAGCGCTGATTACTGCTCAGCTCGCCAACCACTACGGTCGGGAAGTGTACGCCCTGCCAGGGAATATCGACACGGCGGCAGCCCGTGGCTGTCTGCAGCTCATCCGCCATGGGGCAGGCATGATCCTGGGGATCGAGGACCTGCTCAAAGAGCTGGGCTTGGTTCCGGGATCCCCGCTCCCAGAACAGCCTGCGTCCCCTGGCCCCAGCGATCCCCAGCAGCAACTCCTCTGGCAGATCCTGGGCAATGAGGTCCTCAGCCTCGACGCCCTAGCCCAAGCCACCCAGATGGACATGGCCACCCTTTCCAGCACCCTGCTCCTCATGGAACTGGAGGGGTGGCTGGTGCAACTGCCGGGGATGCGCTACCGGCGGGCTCGCTGAGGTTGGATCCCTGCACCGCTTCCCCGATGGGAGCACGGCAAGTGGGATCCTCGTGGCGAGGGTTGTTCACATAGGTGCTGACGGGGTAGGCGGCCATGGCCTCTGCCGGGTAGGGGCGGAGTAGGGGCAACAGCCGCTTGGGATCCTGCACCTGGGGATCCAGCCAGAGCTCGTAGTCGCTTTCTAGCAAAATGGCCGGCATCCGCTCGTGGAAAAGCCCCATCAGCCGATTGGCCGGCGTGTTGAGGATGGCGCAGGTTTCTATCTCCACCCCTTGTGGGCTGCGCCAGCGCTCCCAAATGCCGGCAAAGGCAAACACCGGCCGATCCACCAGGTAAAACCAGTAGGGTTGTCGCTTGGCCGTGCCCTGCTCGGCCCACTCGTAGAAGCCATCTGCCGGGATCAGGCAGCGGCGGCGGCGGAAAGCCTCGCGGAAAGAGGGCTTCTCAGCCACCGTCTCAGAACGGGCATTGATCCAGCTAGCCTGGGGAGCTCGGCTCCACCTGGGGATCAGGCCCCAGCGGAACTGGGTTGCCTTCCGTCCCAGCTCCGTTGAGGCCACCACTGCCAGCACCGGCTGAGAAGGGGCGATGTTGTAGCGGGGCTGGAGCGCCGGCCATGACCCCATCTTGATTTGAAAATGCTGCTGCAGCAGTTCGGGGGCCGCCGCCAGGCTGAACCGTCCGCACATCCGGGATCCTCAGACCTTGGTGGAAATGCCTAGCAATTGTAGGATCCCGCGCAGAGGGATCTCCACGTACTCGGGGCGGTGGTTGAGCTCATAGCCCAGCTCGTCAATAGCTTTCTCCAGCAGATAGGCATCCAACAACACTTCCAGCTCCTGCGGGCTGCGGGGCAGAAAAGCCCCTTGGGAAGCCACCTGCAGATATTCGGCCAAGAAAGCAGCACAAACCCAGCGGTACCAAAACTGGGCCCAGCGCCCCATGTCAGGGCACTTGTCTCCGCAGACCAGGCCGCTTTCCAGTTGCTGGCGCAAGGCGGTGTGAACAGCGTAGTGGAAAGAGCGCAGCATCGCCACCACATCCCGCAGGGGGCAGCGTTTGAGGCGGCGCTCCCCCAGGGACCGGCGCGGATCGCCCTCAAAGTCAATGATGAAAAAGTCCTTGCCGGTAAACAGCACCTGGCCCAGGTGGTAATCCCCGTGGCAGCGAGTGCGCAAAGCCGTGATCTTCCGCTCCAGGATCAGGCGGAAGCGGCTCATGATCTCCCCTTCTTGGTCGTAAACCGTCCGGGCTAGCTTGGCCTCCAGCTCTGGCAGGTTGGGGATCTGCTTGGCTAAGACGGGAAACACCTGGCCCACCAAGTTGCGCAGGGATTGGTAGATGGAGCGCTGGTAGAGACTGGAGAAAGGCTCCGGCGCAAAGTCTTTGTTCTCGGTGTCAGCGGCCAAGGCAAGGTGGAGTTCGGCGGTGCGCTTGGCTAAGATCCGCACCGACTCCAGGTAGCTGCCAATGGTGGCATAGGCCAGCTCCGGCAGGGGAAGCTGCGCAAGCTCTAGGAAAGAGCCCTGAGGCACCGGCACCGCTTCCACCGTTGCATGGTGGACAAGCACGGTTTCGAAGAACTGTTCCAAAGTGTCTAGGGTGTAGTGCCAGGCATCTCCCTCGTTGGGGATGTACTCCTGCAAAATGGCCAAGGTAATCTCAGAGCCTCGCGTCCCGCGGCGACGACGATACTCCAGGGATCCCAACAGCCGCGGCACCCGCACCTGGGGATGGTGCTCTAGCAGGTAGCGGCCAACCTCCAGCTCCGGGTTTACCCCCTCAGCCACCCGGCGGTAGAGCTTGAGGAGGTACTGGTTGCCGTAGACCACTGAGGTGTGGCTCTGCTCCGCCTTGAGGAGGCGAGGCTCCAGGCTAGGGTCGTACTCAAGCGTGGCAAAGCTAGTGGCCCAAAGCTCTCCCCGACCGTGGCGCAGGCGGCTCTGCTGCACCATCATCTGTAGCAGACCCAACAAGAAGGTCTTATCAGCCAGAGCGTCGAAAATCACTTCCGTTGGCTCCCCGGCCACTTGCACAGGGAGGATGACTGCCTGGGGCGCCTCTACGCGCAGGTGTACGGCTGCTTCTTGAGTGGCATAGCCCACGGGTAAAGAGTAGAGCTCCGTATCTCCCTCGAGGAACTCGGCCTGGAGCAGCAAGATCTGGCTTCGCAGCAAGGGATCCCCTTCTCGACGGCAAGGGATGGCCTGCAAAATATGGATCGACTGGAGCTGGCGGTTTTTGGAGCTAAACCACTGACAGCGGCAGAGGTAGTCTCCCAAGACGGCCTCCACCTGCTTTTGGCTTTCCCCTTGAAAGAGGCTCTCCCAACTGCCATTTTGAACAACCAGAGTGGCCGGGCGGACCTGCTCCTCTGGCCTGCTGGGGTGGAGGTGAATTTGCTTCGTTTTGGTCTCGAGGGAGAACCAGTAAAAAGAGTGGGGGCCCAGCGTTAGGAAATAGGGCAGCCGCCCAATGGGGGGAAACTCGGTGCGCCCAAAGATCTCCACCGGGATCAACCCTTCCCACGGGGACAGATCCAGCCCCACCCACTGGGCGTAGCGAGAGAGATTGGCCACCACCAGGATGCGCTCGTCGCCATAGGCCCGCACAAAGGCCAGCACCTTGCGGTTTTCCGGGTGCAGCACCTCAAAAGAGCCGCGGCCAAAGGCCTGGAAGCGCTTGCGCACGGCAATCATCCGCTTCATCGTCCACCAGAGAGAATGGGGGTTATTCCGCTGCGCTTCCACGTTGACGGCTTCGTAGTGGTACTCGGCGTCGATGATGACGGGCAGGTAGAGCTTCTGGGGGTTGGCCCGCGAAAAGCCAGCGTTGCGGTCAGCGCTCCACTGCATGGGGGTGCGCACGCTGTTGCGATCCCCTAAGTAGATGTTGTCCCCCATGCCAATCTCGTCGCCGTAGTAGATCACCGGCGTCCCCGGCAGGGAAAACAGGAGGCTGCTCATCAGCTCAATGCGGCGGCGGCTGTTGCCCAAGAGAGGAGCCAAGCGGCGGCGGATGCCCAGGTTGATCCGCGCCTTGGGATCCTTGGCGTAGACCTGGTACATGTAGTCCCGCTCCTCGTCAGTGACCATCTCCAGGGTGAGCTCGTCGTGGTTGCGCAGGAAAATGGCCCACTGGCAGGTTTCGGGAATGGGAGGGGTTTGTTGCAGGATGTCAACGATGGGGAAGCGATCCTCCATCTGGAGGGCCATAAAGAGCCGTGGCATGAGGGGGAAGTGGAACTCCATGTGGCACTCGTCCCCATCGCCGAAGTAGGCTACGGCATCTTCCGGCCACTGGTTGGCCTCAGCCAGCAGCATGCGGTCGGGGTACCTCTGGTCGATGTGTCGGCGCAGAGCCTTGAGAAAGGCATGGGTTTCTGGCAGACTCTCGCAGGAGGTGCCTTCCCGCTCGTAGAGATAGGGCACGGCGTCCAGCCGCATGCCATCTACCCCCATGCTCAGCCAGAAGTCCACCACCTCGAACATGGCTTTTTGCACGGCGGGGTTGTCGTAGTTGAGATCGGGCTGGTGGGAGTAGAAGCGGTGCCAGTAGTAGGCTTTGGCCACCGGATCCCAGGTCCAGTTGGAGGTTTCAAAGTCCTGAAAGATGATGCGGGCCTCTTTGTACTTTTCGGGGGTATCGCTCCAAACGTAGAAGTCGCGCTCGGGAGTGCCGGGAGCAGCTCGTCGGGCCCGCTGAAACCAGGGGTGCTGATCCGAGGTGTGGTTGAGGATAAGCTCAATGATGACGCGAATCCCCCGTTGATGGGCAGCATCCAGAAAGATCTTGAAGTCTTCTAGAGTGCCCAACTCGGGGTTAACGTTGGTAAAGTCGGAAACGTCGTAGCCGTCATCCTTTAGAGGAGAAGGAAAAAACGGCAGCAGCCAGACGGCTGTAATCCCCAGTTCTTGCAAATAGTCCAGCTTTTCGGTCAAGCCCTGGAAGTCGCCCACGCCATCGCCGTCACTGTCAAAAAAGGCGCGCACCGGTAGCTCGTAGATGATCGCGTCTTTGTACCAGAGGGGGTTGGAGGTTAAGGGAGAGACGATGCTGCGCAGAAGAGCTTGGCTCATCATATCGGCAACCAAGACTTAGATACCTCGGCAACCCTAACTGTTGAAGAGGGATCCCCTCAATGGGCTGCAGCCTTCTTTATGGTGCCCGGGATCCCAGCAGTCGATGCTAGTAGGCTAGCAGGTTCATTTGTTCGGGCAAGCATTTTGCCTAGGCTACAGTTGGCTCCGTCTTTAGCCTCTGGGCTCTCTCAAGAGCAAGGGGCAACTGCCCGCAGCTTGGAGGAAGTGACACTCGTGGAGATCTCAGAACGGTTCCCCACCATTGGCACCAGCTAGGTGATGCCGGTTCGCTTTTGAGCCTCTTTGCAGGAGACGGTTAGATGGCGCAGGCCAGTGCGGACAAGCTCCTGCTCCACCAAACCCCCGCTAGGGCTTGTTGGGGCAGCTCAGCGTCTTGAGCTACCCAAGCAGGAAACTCTAGGCGAGCGATTTCGGGATCCCTCTCCCTGCTAACCAGTAGTGTTCCCTAAAAGTTTCCAGAACAAGCAGCTCCGTTCCCCAGGGGTGAGGGATTCATCGAGCAGCGCTAGTCCTAGGCAGCAACAGGGCCAAGTGAAGTTCTGCTTGGGAGCGGCACAGGGCCAGCACCTCCTCGGTGTCCACGTCATGTCTAGGCTAGGCTCCCTTTGGCCGGACGGGCAGCGGAGAGCCGTCGGAAAGAAAGTTGGAGCGCTCAGGCGGCTTGAGGGGCTCCTCCCCGTAGAGCAGTAGGGGCTGGCTGCCCAGCAGTGGCCACTCTTGTGTGCCGTAGTGGAGGGTTACCTGCCCCGAGGAGTAGGCGACCTCGAGGTGGTCGGGCGGGATCTGGGAGCCGTCAGTGGCCACCACCGTGTGCGGCTCCTGCAGAGGCTCAACTTTGGGCAGGGATCCCCACTCCACCCAGCGAGGCTGCCAGAGCCGGGGCTCCTGCCACAAGCAGGCAAACTCTTGCCAGACTCGGCGCAGGCGTTCTTGGCTGGCCTTCGACTCCTGCTGCAGGTAGTGGGCAAAGGCCGAGAGTTGGCCGCTGAGCTTAACGAGATCCAGCACAGGCGGCTGGCTCAGCCCTACTTGCCAAATCCTGTTCCGCTTCCTCCAAGGGAAACTCCCCGTAGACTTCGCTGCTGTTGTTGGGGCTTTCCTGCAGGCGGACGCGGTGCAGTCGCACCCCTAGCTCCCGCAGGGGCAGAGTCAGCAGCCGCTGGATGTAGAGGGCGATGTTTTCCGCAGTGGGCACCACCTGGGCAAAGTAGGGGATGTCTTTGTTTAAGAAGGTGTGATCCAGGGGTTTGACCACTTGCTCCTCGATCACCCGCTGCAGAGCCGCCAAGTCCACAATCATCCCCGTGCGCGGGTCGATGGATCCCTTGACGGTGATCTCCAGGCCGTAGTTGTGGCCGTGGCCATGGGGGCGGGCGCAGAGGCCGTAGAGGGCAGTGTTCTCCTCCAAACTTAGGTGATCCAGGGCCAAGCGATGGGCGGCGCTAAAGTGGGTGGCAACGGTTAGGTAAGCTTCCATGGCTTCTCCTCGGTATTCGGCCCAAAGGTGGGGATCCTCGTAGAGGCGCACACTGGCTAGCGGCAGAGCATCGGCCAGGCGCTGCCAGATGGCGTAGGCAATGAACTCGGTGGTGGGCAGGGTTTGGGCAAACTCTGGCCAAGCTTCGTTGAGGTAGGCAAGGTTCAGCTCCCGAATTACCCGCTCCTGAATCACCCGCTTCACCTGCGAGAGGTTGAGCACCATGCCGTACTCGTCTACCTCCCCCGTCAGGCCCACCTCCAGCACGTAGTTGTGGCCGTGGCCAGGAAAGCGGGCATGGGGGCCGAAGCGGGCCAGGTTCTCGGCTTCCGAAAGCTCCGGCAGCCAGTAGCGGTGGCTGGCAGCAAATTGGGCGCGGCGGTAGATGGTACAGGTTCTGGACATGAAGGCTATGAACTGTAGAGGATCCCCCCTTCAGCATAAACCCCAAACCGGCACTGTCCCCGCGGCGAGGGATCCCTGGGGCTGTCTCGACGCGCCTCCCTGAAGCGCCTTGGGATAGATGGCTAAAATCTCGTCCTGATGGGACTAGGAGTGTGTCAACCTGGTAAAGGTAGGGAAGGCTTCGGGTCGCAGGGAGCGGCAGACGAGGGAGCGGCTGTGGTCTATCGGGTTGGGCTATTGGGGCTGGGTACTGTCGGCACAGGCGTGGTCGAGATCTTACAGCGCCCTCCTCATCCTCTGTTGCAGGCAGTTGAAATTGCGGCGGTGGGAGTGCGTTCCCTGGACAAGCCGCGGCTGGTGCCGATTCCGCCTGAGCGCCTGACCACTGACCTAGAGCGGATTGTCTCGGATCCAGAGATTGATGTGGTCATTGAGCTCATGGGCGGCCTGGAGCCGGCTCGCAGCCTTATCCTGAAAGCCATTGACCACGGCAAACCGGTGATCACGGCCAACAAGGCAGTGATTGCCCGCTATGGGATGGAGATCTTTCAGGCTGCCGCCCAGGCCAGGGTGGCCGTGCTCCTGGAGGCAGCGGTGGGGGGTGGGATCCCCATCATCCAGGCTTTGCAGCAGTCGCTGCGGGCCAGCCGCATTCAGGCGGTCTGGGGCATCATCAACGGCACCACCAATTTCATCCTTAGCCAGATGGCCCAGGAGGGCAGCTCCTTTGCCGAAGCGCTGGCCCAGGCCCAGGCTCACGGCTATGCGGAGGCCGATCCCAGCGCCGATGTGGAAGGATGGGATGCGGCGGACAAGATTGCCATTTTGGCCAGCCTGGCTTTTGGGGTCGCGGTGCCGCGGCAGGCCATCCCCTGCGAAGGGATCGGCAGCATCAGCCCCACCGACCTCCGCTATGCCCGCGAGTGGGGCTATACCTTTAAGCTTTTGGCCATCGCCCAGAGGACTGAGGGGCAGGGAGCGGAAACAACCTTGGACATTCGCGTTCACCCCGCGCTGCTGCCCGTTACCCACCCGCTGGCCAACATCCAGGGGGCGGACAACGCCGTCTGGGTGCAAGGGGATCCCTTGGGGCAGGTGGTGCTGGCTGGGCCAGGGGCGGGCCGGGGGCCAACGGCCAGCGCTGTGGTCGGGGATCTGCTCACCCTGCTTGCCCACCTGCAGACAGGGGCCCATCTCCCCAATCCTCTGTGGGGATTGCCTGCCTCTCCCCCTATTGCCTCGCTGCTGCCGCTGGCGGAGGTGCAGTCGGAGTTCTATGTGCGGGTGTTGGCCCAAGACCGGCCAGGGGTGATGGGGGCCATTGGCACCTGCTTTGGCCGCCATGGGGTAAGCCTGGAGAGCATCACCCAAAAGGAGTGCCACCAGGAGCTGGCGGAGATTGTAATCCTCACCCACACTGTGCGCGAGGCCGACTGCCGCCAGGCGCTGGCCGAGATCCAACAGCTTCCCCAGGTGGCTGGGATCCCCAGCCTGTTTCGCGTGTTGCGCTAGCAAGTGGAGGAGGACAGACACCGTGGAGGCGGCAGTGGATCTTGCAACCCCCGAACTCCTCAGAGCCGAGGTGGTCGTCCTTGGGGCGGGCATCAGCGGTCTCACCCTGGCCTGGCGCCTGCGGCAGAGCTCCGCCCAAGTGCTCTTGGCCGAGGCCAGCTCCCGCGTCGGCGGCTGCATTTCCACCCAGTCCAAAGACGGCTACCGCTGGGAGGAAGGCCCCAACAGCTTTACCCCCACCCCTGCCCTGCTCAACCTCATTGCTGAGGTGGGCCTGACCGACCAACTGGTGCTGGCCGATGCCAAGCTGCCCCGCTACATCTACTGGGAAAGGGAGCTGCTGCCGGTGCCGCTTAGCCCCGCGGCAGCCCTGAGCTCCCGGCTGCTCAGTGTGGGCGGCAAGCTGCGGGCTCTACAGGGCCTGCTGGGGTTTGTCCCGCCGCCGCCAGGGCACGAGGAAACGGTGCGGCAGTTTTTCCAGCGACAACTGGGATCCGAAGTGGCCGAGCGCCTAGTGGAGCCCTTCACCTCAGGAGTCTATGCCGGCGACCCAGATCAACTCAGCGCTGTGGCGGCTTTCCCGCGGGTAGCTGGCCTAGAGGAGCGCTACGGCAGCCTCTTTGCTGGCGCCCTGCAGGCTCTGCGCCAACGACCCCAGCCTTCTCCCGTAGCCATCCAACCCCCGCCCAAACGCGGCCAACTGGGCAATCTGAGGCAGGGGCTGCAGCAGTTGCCAGAGGCCCTAGCCCAAAAGCTGGGCGACAGCCTGCGGCTGGGTTGGCGAGCCGTGCAGCTTAAGCGGGAGGGAGAGCTCTATTGGGTGGGCTTTGAGACGCCAGAGGGATCCCGCTGGGTGGCTGCTCGCCAGGTGGTGCTGGCTCTCCCCGCCTATGAGGCTGCTGCGCTGCTGCAGGGGCTCAACCCCCCAGCCAGCCAACTCTTGGCGGAGATCCCCTATCCGCCGGTAGTGGTGGTGGCTCTGGCCTATCCCCAAGAGGCCCTGCCCCAGCCGCTGCGGGGCTTTGGCCACCTCATCCCTCGCTCCCAGGGCCTGCGCACCCTGGGCACCATCTGGGCTTCCTGCCTTTTTCCCGAGCGCGCTCCCCAGGGCTACCACAGCTTCCTCAGCTTCCTCGGCGGCGCCACCGATGCTGCCTTGGCCCGCCGGCAAGGGATCCCACCCATCCCTACGCTGTCTCCTGAGGAGCGAGCGCAAATTGCCCACGCCGAGCTTAGCCAGGTTCTGCTCACCCGCCGCGTCGAGCCCATCTACCTAGGGGAACGCCTATGGCCCCGCGCCATCCCCCAGTACACCCTCGGCCACCGGCAGCGGATAGCCCAGGTGCAGGCCCACCTGGCCTCCCAGACGCCGGGGATCTGGGTGTGTGCCAACTACCTGGATGGCGTAGCTCTGGGCGATTGCGTGCGGCGAGCTGAGGCCCTGGCGCAGCAGCTTTTGTCCCAGGCCTAGTCCTCCGCTAGTGGCCGATGGATCGCCCCTACACGGCGCTGCTTTTGGTTCCCACGGGCATCGGCGCCCGCGTGGGTGGCTTTGCCGGCGATGCCCTGCCGGTGGCCCGCGCTTTGGCGGCTGCTGTCGACTGCCTCATCACTCATCCCAATGTGCTCAACGGCGCCACCCTGTTTTGGCCCCTGAAGAACGTCCTCTACGTGGAAGGGTACGGCCTGGATCGCTTCTGCGCTGGGGAGTGGCACCTCAGGCCAGTGCGGCAAAACCGCGTCGGCGTCATCCTGGATGCCGGGATCCCAGAGGACCTCCGCCAACGCCACCTGCAGGTTTTGCAGGCCGCCCAGGCCACCCTGGGGCTGGACATTGGCCCCTGGCGCTTGACCCCTCGACCCTTAGGCGTTTCCGTCAGCTTTTCCCCTGCCGGGGCCAGCCAGGGATCCCTGGCCCAGCCGGATGCGCTTTTGGAAACTGCCCAAGAGCTCGTCCGCTTGGGAGCTGAAGCCCTTGCCGTGGTGGCCCGCTTCCCGGACGACCTTGACTTTAGCCAGTACGAGCAGGGGCAGGGGGTAGATCCCCTGGCCGGAGCCGAGGCCATCCTCAGCCACCTGGTGGTGCGGGAGCTGGGGATCCCTTGCGCCCACGCTCCTGCCTTCTACCCTGATCCTGACCCTAAGCCGGTTCACCCCCGGGCTGCCGCTGAAGAGGTGGGGTTTACCTTCCTGCCCTCGGTTTTGGCGGGGCTGAGCTACGCCCCCCAGTTTATCAGAAGGGGGGATCCCCTCCAGCCGGGCGACCTGACGGCCGAGCAGGTGGATAGCGTCATTGCCCCGGCCACTGCCTTTGGCGGCCCCGGCCTGCTTTACCTAGCTAGCCGCCCCCGCCCGCCATTGTTTATCGCTGTCGAAGAAAACGCCACGGTGATGCAGGTCCACCCTCGCCAGCTGGGGATCCCCCATGTGGCAGTTAGCTCCTACTTAGAGGCCATTGGCGTGGTGGTGGCCCACCGGGCTGGGGTGGCGCTGTCTTCCCTGCAACTGCAGGTCTAGGCCAGGTTTTGGCCCAGAAACGGCAAGAGGCTGATGAGCAGCAGGCCCAGCGTGGCCAGCGACCCGACCAAGAAGGAGAGGGAGCGCCCGATGGGAATGTCGCCAATGTAGAAGAAGTTGTAGAGCAGCCGCGCCAGCAGAAACACGCCGCAGAGCACGGCCACCCCTTCATCGCCGCTGAGACCAAACAGCCAGGGATCCGGGTGGGGGCCGGTGACGTAGGCTATCAGGGCTGAGGGCGCAAAGGTGCCCAGGGCCTCGAAGCCATTGGCGTGGGCCCAGGTGGCCCGCTGGCCGTAGGGAGGCAGCCGGTCGAACATTGCCCGGGGCGCATGGGGATCGTAGCCGACGCGGGCGCGGGCATAGCCCACCACGCCCATAGGCAGGTACACCAACAGGATGGCCGCTGCGATGGAGAACAGAGGAATGGCTTGCAGGGGGAGGTTGAACACCATAGGCAAAAGCAGCAAGGTGAGGGGGAAAAGCCGCACTGGCACCTTTTCCAGGCTAGCGGCTCTGCCAGGCGCTAGGTGGAGGTTTCTGGCAACATCGGGCTAGAGGAAGCCAGCAGGTAAGCCCCGATGGCCTCTAAGCTGGGTGGGTGCAGAAAAGGGACGGTGACAATGGCCTGCTGGGGAAAGCGCTGGGGCAACTGGGCCAGGATGGCCTGGTGGCGGCGCCGAAGAGCTGCACCAAAGGGGGTGGAATCCTCCGGCCACACGCGGTTGAGAACGGCATAGGGATGAGGGATCCCCAGGGCATCCAGTTCTGCCAGAAGGCGCTCAGTTTCCGCCAGAACTGCCTGTTCGGGGTTGAAGACGGGGATAAAGCTAGCAAACTGGGGATCCCGCAGCCGCTTTTGGAGCTGCCGCACCTGGGCCAAGAGATCCCGCAGCTGCTGCGCCCATTCCGGCCGGCCCACCAGGTCGCGGTACTTCAGCCACAGCTTGAGGGCCAGGCTTACCCAGCCTTCCAGGGCCTGCGGCATCTGCAAAAAGCGCAGGAGATGGCCGGTGGGGGCTGTATCCACCACCACCAGGTCGAACTGGCCGCTTGACTCCTGTTGCAGCACCGTCAGCAGGGCCATCACCTCGTCCAGGCCCGGTGGAGCCATGTGCAAAAGCTGCCGCCAAGCCTGTGGGTCGTACTGGATTTCTACGCCTGCCATCCCCTCTCCTGCCAACATGGCCGCCACCTCTTCCAGGTACGCCTGCCGGAAGCGCTCCAGCACCGCCGCCGCCTCAATCTCCTGGCCCAGCAGGTTGGGCAAGAGAGGGAGCGGCTCCTGTCCCAAGGTCACTTGGAACAGATCTCCCAAGGAGTGGGCCGGGTCGATAGAGACCAGCAAGAGCTGCTTGTCGGGATGGCGTTTGGCCAAGTTCCAGGCCAGGGCCCCAGCCACCGTGGTCTTGCCCACCCCGCCCTTGCCCCCTACCAAGAGCAGGCGGATCCCTTGGGCCAAAAAATCTGGCAGGCCCAAAGCCTGGCTCTGCCCAGAAGCCATCCCAAGGACTCTGTCCTGCTGGGGCGAAGGGGAGAGTTCTCCCGGGGCAGGGATCCCTTCCAACCGCGGCAGCACCTCCTGCAAGGGACGAAGCTGCTGCACCAGCTTGTCCAGCGCCGCCGGCCCAATCGGCTCTTCCAGTTGGTAGGGACAGACCCAGATGGGGTAGCCAGGCAACTCCTCTTGGAGCGTTTTTAGCCAGAGCCGCTGCTCCTGCTGGCGGGCCAGGTAGATCCCTTCCAGGAGAACCTGGTTGACCAACAGGCCGCCAAGGGGCACTCGGCGGTTCTGCAACTGGCAACAGAAGCGGCGGGTCTCCGCCACGCTCAACAGCTCCGGGACCAGCACCAGCCAGGCGGCAGTGCTCTCCGGGTCGGTCAGTCTGGCTTTGCCTCCCTCCAGCTCGCTCTGCAAGCGCGCCAGGAAGGCATCGGCCTCATCCGGTCGATAGGTGCCTGTTAGGGATCGGACAACTTCGCGGTGCTTGGCCTGGAAGGTGGCAAACACCGCCAGCAACTGGTCGAGAAAGTCGGGCAGTTCCAAGAGCCGCAGGGTGTGGCCAGTGGGGGCCGTGTCCAGGATCACCGTATCCACCTCTTGGCCTGCCAGCAGGCGATTGACCTCCAGGATGGCCATCAGCTCGTCCACCCCCGGCCAGCTCAGATCCCACAGGGGCAGGAGATCTTCCCTGCCCAGCCAACTACCCCGCTCGGCAATGAGCTCCAGAGCCGGGCCGTAGGTCCGCTTAAAATCCTGCAGCAACACCTCAGCGTGCAAGGCCCGCACCTGCAAGTTGGGCCAATCCGGCAGGGGTTGGGGAACGTCCGCCACCGGGATCCCCAGCACATCCCCCAGGGAGTGAGCCGGATCGGTGGACAGCAACAGCAGACGTCGCTTTGGTTCTGTCTGGGCCAGGTGACGGGCCAGGGCACAGGTGAGAGTGGTTTTGCCCACTCCCCCCTTGCCGCTAAACAGCAGCAAGCGACAGGAAGCAGGGAGGCGAGCAAAAGGGAAGTTGGCAAGTTGAGGAGGCGGCAAAGGGATCCCTCTTGGTTGGGCAGGTCACCCGTATTGTGGCCTGGATCCCGTTCAGAGAGCCTAGCGGAAAAGCATCTCGGCCACCGCGTCAAAGCCAGCGTCCAACAGGCGCTCCAACACCGACTGGGCTTGGCTGCGGCTGTCGTAGAGGCCGGCCTGCAGCACGGTTCTGCCGTTGAACACTGTTTCCACCGCCTCGGGAACCAGCTGCCGCAGGCGATTGAGGTCGTCGCTGCCCTTGGGGGTCACCAAGACGCGAAAGCGGGTGGGCGAAGCTGGGGCCGAGTTTGAAGGTGCGGCTGGGGTAGTGGGATTTTCTCTGGCTTGGCGGCGGGCCGGTGGCGGCAGCAGGGTGGTGATGTCGGTGAGGGGAGCTGCAGAGGCCCGGCGGGCAGGAGCGACAGCAGCAGGCTCAACCGGCTGGGCGGGGGTGGTGGAGCCATCGGGGGTAAAGGGAACGGCAACAAACTCCTGGGCCTGGGGTTGAGCCCCTGCCGGCTGGCTGGGGGCACTGGGCAGAATCCGCCCTCCCGATACCGTTGGAGGAGGGGGAAGGGGGGCAGTCGATTGGGGCACCGTCACCACCGGCAGGGTGGGAGAGGCCGCCGCCGGCTGGGGATCCCTGCTGGAAGCTGGAGGCTTGGCCTGAGGAGCGCTGGGCAGCGTCAAGCCATTTGCAGCAATGGGTGGAGGAGCGTTGCTGGGCAAGGCAGCCACGGTAGTCTGGCCAGCCAGATCCAGTTCCCCCTTGGTTTTGCCTGCCAGTTGGTTGCCGTTGGCGTTGAGGCGCAGACCGCGGGTGGCGTTGAGGATGTCGTACTGGCCGTTGCCCTCAAAAATGTTGTTGCCCGGATCTGAGGCCGTGCCCAAGTCTGGCTGGGCGTTGGCGATGGCCGTGAGACCGGTTTCTAAGTTGCGGGCGATGAGATTGTTGCGCAGGATGGGACGGGCGCTGCCGCCGACAACAACGCCTGTGCGGTTTTGCAGGATGCGGTTGTGGCGGACAATAGGGGCCGAGCGCTGGTCGATGGTGAGGCCAAAGCCAGTTTCTTGGAAGAGGTTGTTGACAATGGTGGGCTGGGAGGTGCCCAAGACGGAGATGCCGTTGGCCCCATTTTTGTAGAAGCGGTTGCCCTCTATCCAGGGGTTGGAGGCGCCGGCAATGAAAATGCCGTCGTGGATGCTGCCCACAAAGCTGTTGTTGAGAATGCGGGGAGAGGCCGATTCTACCCAGAGGGCATAGCCGCGGCGCCCCTGGTTGCGCAGGGTAACCCCCCGAACTTCTGAGCCGGTCTCTGCCAGCAGGGCAACATTTTGCCGAGCCAAGGTTGGGCTTATGTAGGTGCCGCCGCCATCGATAAGGTAGCCTTCTCCCAGGGTGGACTCATCTCCGCGCAAGATGAGGCCGGCCTTGAGGCGGATGGGGAAGACTTCGCCGCTTTCTGCGCTGTAGACCCCCGGCAGAAGCTGGATAATGCTGCCGGCTGGGGCCCGGCTGATGGCATAGGTGATGGTCTTAAAGGGGTTGCTGCGGGATCCATCCCCTTGGGTATCGCTGCCATTGGCAGCATCCACAAAGATGACCGGGCGATCGTCCGGCAGCGGTGGCGCTTGGGGCAGGGCTTGCTTCTCCAGAAGGCTGGCGTCTAGAGAAGTTTGCGCCCAACCGGGATCCAACTTCGCGGCCACCAGTAAGCTGGTGCTGAGGAGAAAAGAGACCGCTAGCCGCCTCAGGCCTGGAGCGCCCTGCTGCCGCCGCAAGGCAGGCAAAGCTGCTGTAGATTGGTGTTCGCTGGATTTCTGAGGGTGGATAGACGATAGGCAAGGGATCATAGTGCTCATCCCCACACCAGGCTGCGCTAGAGAAGGAGGGTCGAGGTTATCCTACCAAACCTAACCGGCAAGATCCTGCCTTAGCCCCCACTTCTAGGTACGGATTAACGCCGACTTGGAATACCTGACACTACCCCTAGAGTGTCCCCCTGCCATGACCGACGAAGGCTTGCCCAAAGAGTTGCCCTTGGCAGAAGCCGAAACCCCGCCCTTCGCGGCCTCGCCGTGGCCGCCTCTGCTCAAGCTGCTGCTGTTGGGGATCCCGGCCCTCCTGCTGCTCTTGGGCCACTGGGCAAAGCAGCCAGCCTTGGGCTGGGGGGCGGTGCTGGCCTGGCTGGGCCTGGCGAGTTGGTGGGGGCGTTCGCTCTGGGTGCAGATTGGGCGCGACCTCTGGCAGTGGCTGACTACTTGGCCCACTCTGGGATGGGCGGTGGCTGCCCTTGGCTTGGCTGGGGTGGGAGGATTGGCCGGGAGTGGGGTCTTCTCGACCCTGGGATCCCTGAGTTGGGAGGCCATTGGGGCCCTGGGCGAGGTGTTCGGGGCTACAGGCCAGATCCTGATCGCCCTTCTAGCTGCCTACATCGCCTGGCGGCAGTATGTTATCTCCCGGGATCTTACCATCCAGCAGAACATCATCACCCAGCAGCAGACCATCGACGCCTACTTCGAGGGCATCTCCAACCTGGTTCTCTCCCCTGACGGGCAGTTGGACGACTGGCCCCTGGAGCGGGCCATTGCGGCTGGGCGCACAGCAGCCATCTTGAACGGGGTGGATCGCTTTGGCAAAGCCAAGATCCTGCGCTTCCTCTCCACCGCCAACTTGCTCAGCCCCCTGCGCCGCGACGAACACCTGGGCCGGCCCATTTTGGACGGCAAAGGCGGCTACCAGCGGGATCGCGTGAACGGCATCCGCGTGGTTAACCTGGGCACGATGCTGGAAGGAGCCGATCTCCATGGCACCTCGTTGCGGGGTGTAGACTTCAGCGATGCCAGCCTAGAAGGAGCTGACCTGCGGGATTGCGATCTTAGCCACACCAACCTCTGCGGGGCCAACCTGCGCAATGCTGACCTCCGTGGGGCCGATCTTTACCGCGCTTTGCTGTTTGTGGGATCCCTCCAGACGGCTTCCCCTGTCCAGCCGGGGCAAAAGCCCGATTTCAAAACGGGAGCCTACGCCGGCGCCATCGTGGCGGGGGCAGACTTTCGCCGGGTGCGTCGCCTTTCCCCCGAACAGAGAGCTTACCTAGCCGCCTGGGGAGCTAAGCTCGATCCCGAGCCTCCGCAGGGAAAAGGGGCGAGGGGTGAGGGCCTGCCGGGGAACCGTTCAAGCTAGCTAGAGATGGCCCGCTTGTTCACCAAGTTTTGGCTGCTGGAGCGCTACCTCTTTGGCCAGATGCTCGCCCCCCTTTTGGCTGGCCTGGCGGGGGGAACCCTGCTGCTCTTGGCGGGCCGGCTCTTTACTCTGGCCGAGCGGCTGGTCGAGGGATCCGTGCCACCCCTAGGGGTGTTGCGCCTTCTCATTTTGGATCTGCCGGAGATGGTGGTGCTGGGCATGCCCATCGCCGCTTTTTTTGCCACCCTACTGACCTTGGGCAAGCTGAGCGGCAACAGTGAAATGACCGCCATGCGGGCGGCGGGGATTCCGTTTACGCGCATTTTTCGACCCCTGCTTCTAGTGGGGCTGCTTTTGAGCCTAGCCGCTTTTGTGATGAGCAACGTGCTCTTGCCAGCTAGCAAGCGGGAAATCCGCCGTATCGACCAGCAGGCGCTTCTGACCCAGGCCACCAGTCTGGTGCAATACGACGTCTTTTTCAAAACCGAAGACAACCTCTGGTTTTTTATCCGCCAGGTGGATCCCCGCCTCAACACCATGCAGGATGTCACCATCTTGCGGGTGGATCCCTTGCCGGGGGGCAAGTACCAGTTGGTGGAGGTGACCCTGGCAGCTCAGGCAGTGTGGAATGGCCTGGGCTGGACTCTCAGGGAAGGCGTAACCCACCGCTACGGCCCCGACGGCCTCAGCCTGGCCGAGGAACCTTTCGACTACAAGCCGCTAGAAGTCTCCCGAGATCTGGCCACCCTGATGCAGCCGCCAGTTCCCCCCAACGAGCTGAGCCTGCCGGAGCTGGCGGAGCGCATTGCCCACCTTGCCCGCTCCAACCTCAATACTCAACCTCTGCGCACCGAGTTCCACATGCGCTTTTCCCTGCCCTTGGCCAGCTTTTTTGCCGTGCTCATTTCCCTCCCCCTAGGATCCACCACCGCGCGAAGCGTAGGCCGCTACGGGGGCGTCGTCTTGGGGATCCTCTTGGTGTTTGCCTACTACGTGGTGCTGAGCGTGTCTCGCAGCCTTGGGGAAGCAGGAGCTCTTCCCCCCTGGGCAGCAGCCTGGAGCTTCAACCTCCTCTTCGGCGGCCTCGGCCTGCTGCTGTTGGCCCGTTTCTTACGCTAGGGAGGTCGACTTCCAGGAGTTTTCAGGAGACTTTTGCCAGGGAAAAGCTTGGCCTAGGGTTAACCTAGGGCTAGAAGGCACCTATAGGTACAGGGATCCCCCTCCTCCCCCAGGGGGTTTCTCCAGATCCACCTTACTTATGATGGGTATAGATACCTATGATGGGTATAGGTAGGAGTATATCGGAGGAACTGGAGAGAGGGTAAGAATGTAGCTTTATTTACAAATCAACTTTTGTATGCAAAACATGTAGCTCTGCAAGGTTGAGCAGAGATCCTTATTCCCAAAGGCAAGCTTTCCGTCGGGAAAGTCAAACTAACTGTAGGAGGGAACAAGCTATCCTATGGCTTCCATATATCTCAAGCCTATAGCTCGTCTAGGCAACTGGCTACAGACCCCTCTGGAGCTTATTCGAGCAGCCATCGATGCTGTAGAAGTGCGGGATCCCCGCCTTGCCCACTTTCTGTGCCGGCGGATTCCCGCCCGCTGCCCCTTTGAGCGAGACATCATCTTGTTTGGCTATAGGGTAATGCACATCCCAGCACTATGCAAGCTCAACCCCTTTTATGAGCAGTTGGTAAGGCTGCGCTTGCGAGCTCTGTCCTTCCTAGCAGAGCGGGGAGACGACATCAGCCGCTACCTGTGAGGCGAGAAGAGGGGGCAGGAGTTTGGCGCTTGCAGGTAGAGATCTGGGGCAATTTTCTGCCATAATCTAGTAACGACGGGATGTAGCGCAGCTTGGTAGCGCATCTGCTTTGGGAGCAGAGGGCCGCAGGTTCAAATCCTGTCATCCCGATAAGGCGGCAAAAGGAGGCGCTTGGTCAGACTAGCTGCAGGATTCTCAGCAGGCCAGATCCCAGCCCAGGCAAGCCTGTATCACCTGGCCCAGCAGGTATAGGGATCCACAGACCACCCCGGGTGGCTCGTCGGGATCAGGAGGCTGCTGCAGTTGGGCCCGCAGAGCGTCAAGATCTGGCAGGGCCTGGGCAAGGCAGAGATGGGGCTGGAGGCTTCGAGCTAGGTGGGCCAATTCTTGCGGATCTGTTCCCGCATGGCCGAGGATGGGCAGGGCCAAGAAGCGATCCCCCGGTCGCAGTAGGGTAGCCAGAATACCCTTGACATCCTTGGTAGTGAGGATGCCCATGTACCAGGTGAGGGGTCCGGGCTGGTGCTGGTCAAGGTAGCGGCGCAGAGCTTGGGCAGCCGGCAAGTTATGGGCTCCATCCAGCAGCAGCTGGCGGGATCCCATCTGCACTCTCTGTAGGCGGCCCGGCCAACGGGTGAGAGCAAATCCTTTGGCAACAGCAACATCTGGGATTTGCCAACCTTGTTCCTGCAGAGTTTCCACAACGGCCAGAGCTACCGCCCCATTGACCAGTTGCACCTCACCGGCAAGGGGCAGGGTAAGCACCTGATCCCGCCAGCGGACAGTCTGGGGACCCGACCAGTGCAGAGGCTCCACTACCCGCAGGGGACTGCCCACCTGCTCTGCCTTGGCTTGGATCACGGCCATCACCTCAGGGGGTTGGGGCGCGCACACCGCGGGGATCCCTGGCTTAAGGATGCCGGCCTTTTCGGCGGCAATTTGCTCCAGGCTATTGCCTAGGCGTTGCCAGTGATCCCAGCCGATGGAGGTGATGGCGGTCACCACCGGCTCGATTCCGGCATTGGTGGCATCTAGCCGACCCCCTAAGCCCACTTCCATTACAGCCACCTCCACCTTTTGCTGGCGGAAGTATAGCCAGGCAGTAGCAGTGAGGGCCTCAAACTGCGTCGGAGAGGCCTCGCCAGGAGGGTAGGTTTGTAGACAGTCCCGCACTTGGGCCAACGCTTGGCTCCAGTCGGCGGCGGAAATATACTCCCCATTGAGCCAGATCCGCTCGCGCCAATCCACCAAATGGGGGGAGGTGTAGCGGCCCACCCGGTAGCCCGCCGCCCACAGCACGTGGCTAACCCAGGCGCAGACGGACCCCTTGCCGTTGGTGCCAGCGACGTGGATGGCTGGGATCCCCGCCTGCGGCTGGCCCAGGCGCTGCAGCAGAACCTGCATGCGATCCAGGCTGAGATCGACGCCAAAGTGGCCCAGCGACTCCAGAAACCCAGGCCAATCCCAGGTTGAGATCCCACCCATTGGCGACAGGGTATTCGGGCTCAAGCTTCACCTCAACTCGGCACTTCCTCACTGGCGCCAAAAGCTGTCAAAGGTTCACCACAAAAGCGTCGCGAATGCCCGGCTGCTTGAGCACCTCTTCTAGGATTCCATCCGGCAGGGGATCATCCAGGCTGAGCACCATCACCGCATCGCCGCGGATGATCTTGCGCCCCACCTGCATGCTGGCGATGTTGACGTTGTAGGCCCCCAGCAGGGTGCCAATCCGCCCGATGATCCCTGGCATATCCCGGTGCAAGGTCATCAGCATGTTGGCCGAAGGCGGCACATTGACCGGGAACTCGTCGATCTGGGTAATGCGCACCTCCCGCTCCCCAATCAGCGCCCCCGAGACGGAACGCACCCCATTGGGGCCGTGGGCAATCAAGGTCAGGGAGCCGGAATAGTCCTTCACCGAGGGATCCCGCGTTTCCACTACGCGGATGCCCCGCTCCTTGGCCTCAATGGAAGCGTTGACGTAGTTGACCCGCTCCCGCAAGGCCAGCGTCAAAAGCCCCTTGAGGGCGGCGATGACAATTGGCCGGCTGTCTTTCTCTGCCAGGGATCCCTGCAGGCGGATCTCCAACTGGCTAACCCGATCCCCCGCCAACTGACCCACCAGGTTGCCCAGCGTTTCGGCCAACTCGAGGTAGGGCTTGAGGCTTTGCAGCACCTCTGCCTGCAGGCCGGGAATGTTCACAGCCGAGCGAGCGGGCAGCCCCAGCAACACATCGCGGATCTGCTCGGCTACATCGATGGCTACATTGACCTGCGCCTCCTCGGTAGAAGCCCCCAGGTGCGGTGTCAGCAGGAGCTCCTTGCCCAAGGAAAGAAGAGGTGAATCTTTGCTGAGGGGCTCTTCGGCAAAGACGTCCAGGGCCGCCCCGGCAATCTGGCCGGATTTGAGGGCTTCGTAAAGGGCCTGCTCGTCCACCAGGCCGCCACGGGCACAGTTAATCAGGCGGGCGGTCGGCTTCATTAGGCGAAAGGTTTCAGCGTTAAACAGGTTAGTGGTCTCGGGGGTCTTGGGAACATGCAGGGTGATGTAGTCCGATTCCTGCACCAGGGTTGTGAAATCCACCAGGCGCACCCCCAGTTGCTCCGCCCGCTCTATGGAAATGTAGGGATCGTAGGCCAAAAGCCGCATCCCCATCGCTTTGGCAATCTGGGCTACATGGGAGCCAATCCGGCCCAGGCCAACGATACCCAGGGTCTTTTTGTAAACCTCTACCCCCACAAACTCCTCTCGCTTCCACTGGCCTGCTTTCAGGGAGGCATTAGCATCGGCAATGTGGCGCGAGAGGGCCATCATCAGTGCAATAGCGTGCTCGGCGGCAGCGATAGTATTGCCCTCAGGGGAGTTGACCACCAGGATCCCTGCTTTGGTGGCAGCAGCCACGTCGATGTTGTCCACACCTACCCCTGCCCGGCCAATGATTTTCAGGTTCTTCCCGGCCTCAATGACCTCACGGGTAACCCGCGTGCCGGAGCGCACCATAATGGCATCGTAGTTGGGGATAACTGCGATCAGCTCCTCGAGGGTGAGGTTGGTGCGCACATCCACCTGAGCTACCTGGGAGAGGATGTCAATTCCCGCCTGGTCAATGGGATCGGTGACGATAACTCTGGGCATACGCAACGCTAGCCTAAATTGCCAATGCCGCAAGCCAGCCTGACTCCTGCCGCGGCGCTGAATGTTGACCCGACTCCAGCAAGCACCTTTAATCTACCGCGAAAGTCTGCCGGCCCTCTCAAGGCCTGTAGCTTCATCTCAGCGGGATCCCACGGGGGCAAGATATTTGCCGTCGATCAGAAAGAGGCCATTGGCAAACTGCACACAATAAGTGCCCAACATCCGCCGCTGCCGAATCACCCCTTGCTCGTGCAGCCGAATCAGATGGGCCGGGCGCAACATTGGGATTGGATCGGCCGTCTTTAGATAAGGAGGCATCTCCACTACCTCAACCCTTGCCCCCACCGGCAGCAAATCTTGAGGTTCAGCCATAGCAAGAATCCCCCAAGGGGTGACGAGAACACCTGCTTTCAGCTCAGCGGAGCTTGCGCTAGCTCCCTGCCGCCAGAAGCGCGGCGCTAAAAACAGCAGCTCCCAGTCAGCTTAAGGAAAGTGCTTCGGCTTCCTAAGCCGCTGTCAATCGCCAGCAGACTTGCTATTATACTCTGACCTCAGGGCCTTGATTTCCCGTGCTCTGGGTGGCAACCACTCGACCTCATTCCCCTTGCTCACCCTTGGCCTGCTTGCTGCCTCTTTGCGCAAACCCTGTAGGAGTGTTAAGAATAGTTACGTCAGCCGGCTACTTTCTCAGTTTTTTCAGCGGTTCTTTTCAGGATTGGAAACGACCATGGTAGATCCCATTCCTCCTCCGGCTTTGGAAGAATACCTCTTGCAAGCGGGCATCATCGACCGCTCGCAACTGAGCTTGGCCAAGAAACTGCAGCGCCGCCAGCAAGGACCGCTGCTGATGATCCTTTTGGAGCTGAGTTTCATTGACCTCGAGCAGCTCAGGCGTCTTCTAGATCTGGGCCGCACCTACGACCATGCTGCAAACGCTGGACAGCCTACAGCCTAACTGGCAAGAGGAGCTGGCCCACTGGTCGGCGGCGGGGCAGGGATCCCTGCTGCTGAAAAATTGCGGGAGCAAGGAACTGGCGGAGCTGGACTGCTGTTTACGGCAGGTCTGTGCCCCTGCTCAATCTTTGACGCTGCTGACAGCAGACTTGCAAGTGGTGGCTGGCCCCCTGACGCTGCAAAGCTGGGAGCCTGAAAAAACGGGTGCTTTTGCCCATCTCTACCTGGAGCGCGCCGAGTCTGCCCAGCACCTCAGCCGCCTTGCAGCAATCGTGGCCCAGCTACGTTCCCCCAGGGGTTGTCCTTGGGATCGCGCCCAAACGCCCGAATCCCTCACTCCCTACATCCTTGAAGAAGCCTACGAGACAATGGCGGCCATTCGATCCGGGGATCCGGCGGCTATTGCCGAAGAGCTGGGGGACTTGTTGTTGCAGGTGGTGTTGCAATCCCAGATTTTTGCTGAGCGCAACCACTTCAACCTGGAAACCGTGGCAGCGCGGATTGCCGACAAGCTCATCCGTCGCCACCCCCATGTGTTTGGGGATAGCCCCCAGCCAGAGAGTTCTGACCTGTCCGAGTTGCACCGCTTTTGGGAAGACATCAAGCAGCAAGAGCAGCCGCAGCAAACTCTGGGTCAAAAACTGCTGCACTACGCTGAAACTTTGCCCCCCCTGCTGGCCGCCTTGAAAATCTCCCAAAAGGTGGTGAGCTCCGGGTTGGAGTGGCCAACAGGAGAAAGGATCTGGGCCAAGATCCGCGAGGAGGAGGCCGAACTGCGCCAAGAGCTGGAACGAGATCCCCCCGACCGGGCGCGACAGGAAGCTGAGCTGGGGGATCTGCTGTTTGCCCTGGTCGCCTTGGGCTGCTGGTATGGGCTGGATGCTGTCCAGGCTCTGACCCAGACTAACCTGCGCCTTGCTCGCCGCTTTTTGCGCCTGGAAGAGCTGGCGCGGCAACAGGCAGAACAAGACTTCCCTCTCAAAGGCCGCAGCCCTCAAGAGCTAGAGGCGCTTTGGCAGCAAGCAAAGCAAGAACACCCCCATCCTTTAGGGATGGCGCAGCAGATTGAGGACAGGAAGAACTAGCTCTCGCTTAGGCAAAGCCAGGGGCTGGGGAGTCTCGCCCCTCCAAGAGGCAGGTGGCAGAGGGGAAGAAGAAGTTGGCACCTTGCCCACAGGGCGTAGTTGCCAGCGGATGATCTGCTCACCGCGGTAAAAGGTCACCACCAACTGATCCCCTTGGGGTTGGATTTGCCAGGTGCCATCGCCGCTGGTAACCGAAATCTGTTCGCCAGAAAAGGGCGCATCCAAAGCTGGCCCCGACTGGCTCCAAATCCGTCCGCCTCCTGTTTCCAGAACCAGTTGCACCGTTGCTCCCTGTCCTTGGCCGCTCAGGATCTGGCCAGTGCCAATCCAGACTTGGGTCTCTTGAGCCCCAGCAGACTGCCCCAGTTGCAGAGCCAGGAGCAACAGTCCTGTCCAGCTCCCCCAGCTTTGTAGCGCTCTCCCCCAACGCCGAGGGAAAGAAGAACAGCAAGCTAAGAAGGCCATTGCTCCCACGTTGTACTCCACGCTGCGCTAAAGCTAGAACAAGAGCCCACAGCAGCAGCTTTCTCTCACCGAATCCTTTCCCAGTCTATGACCCTGCCCCTGCCTCGAGCCCCAGCCGCCTTGATCCCAATCTAGGCAACCCCTGCCTCCCCCCACTAGGCTGCAACTTGAGTCTCTGGCTACGGGGATCCCTAACAACCGTTTCGCCAATGCGCAGATCCAAGCCCTCTACCCTCTTCGGGGGGAGAGATCCTTTCTTCAGGCGTGAGAACTCCTCGCGAAACCTAGGGGGCTGAAGCGCAGCGCTGCCCAGACAGGAGGCAAAACCGAAGGTAGTCGGCTGGACACGGGGTAATCTGCAGGTCAACCTCCTGCTGCAACCCTGCGCCAGGGCCGGCCATGCTGCAGAAACTGCCTTGAGACCCCTTCCTCCGGGGGCTCCCACTGGGGCACCCCTACTTACGGAGAAGCTTAGGTGTTCCTCTCCTGTTCCAGCTTGGCCATTGCAATCTGGCTTTCTAGGTGGGAAATGCCCTCGCGAAGGGCAACTGCCTGGGCTTCCACCTCCTCTAGGGAGCGGCGAACGATCTCTGCCGCCCTGAGATGTTGGTCTCGCTGCACCAAAGCCTGGCGTGCCAGCTCGTCCTGGTTATGCTGGATAGCCGCTCTGATACAACCCCGGGTGAAAGCAGACTTTCACTCGGCGTTGAGCCTTTCTTCCTGCTTCAGCGACCCATAGCTAGTGGCAGAGTCCACCCCTACCACCCCGCCAGAGGGATCTCCACAGGCGTGACTTCCCCGCAAGCTGCAGGTAGTTGCTCCTTGCCCCCATAAGGCACACAGGCTAAAGACGGAGCCAACTTTAGCCTAGGCAAAACGCCTACCCAAGAAGATGTACCTGCTAGCCTACTAGCTCAGCCCATCTACGTCAAGGCAGAAGGTTGGTTAGGTCCGGTGAATCAAGGAGCTTACGGCTGGCCAGGGTTGTGGTCAGGCTGCGCTGCAGGTGTTTGAGATCCCGCTCCAGCTGCCGGATGCCTACCCCCTGCTGGCTGGACTTTTTCCCCAGCAGTTTGCCTAGCCCCACCATCACCACCGCCGTGGCAATACCCACACCTGCTGCTGCGGCTGGGTTTTCCCGCAGGAAAGACCCCTCCAAAGCGTAAGGCCCTGCAAAAGCTACAGTTTGCAGCGCTGTTTCTCGAAACTCCCACGGCATCACCGGCTTGGGTTGCTGCCAAAAACCACGGTGTGCCGCCTGCGCGACCCCTTGAGCTTCTAGGTAGCGCTCCCGGTTGGCCTCGTGCAAAAAGCGCTCGTAGACCACCGCCTGTCCTTGGCGCAGCATCTCCAAATTCACCAGGCCATCGGCGTTGTACACCTCGACAATGTGCAGCCCCTCTGGGGTGATGTAAAGAGTGTCGGCCTGCACCAGGGATCCCGGTGGCAGCAGCTTTTGCAAAGCCTCCTGCGAGAGCCGTCCCCACTGTCCCTGCGTCAGCTCCGGCGCATCTACATAGGCAAGGCGAAAACGGGTTGGCCTGTCGTTTAGGTCTGCCCAGAAGGTGTCCCCATCGACCACCGACCGCACTCGCACTGTCTCGAAAGATTGGGCTGCTGCAGGCAGGATAACCCAACTGCTGGCAAGGACAGCCGCCGTCATCGGGAGGGAAGTTTTTGAGCTCATAGGGGTCACTCCTAAGGTGAAGTCAAGAAAAACTCTGGGAACAAACCCAAGCCCTAGAGCGTCCCTAGAGGCTTTTACAAGGGTAGCTGCTGCTCCCTGGGACGGTGGCTGCCACCTTTCGCACAAGGAAAGCTAACTTTCCTAGCCAAAAGACACGGCTTTTGGCCAACCACCTCAAGCAAACAGCAGAATTCGGGCTAGAGTTCAGCTCAGCAGAGCCTGCTCCTGGAGCACAATCTTTGCGCTGGCAGTGAAATTACAGACGGAGGCGATAGGGCTCTCCCTCGATCCCATCAGGCAGGGGAGGCGGGAGAATTTCCACTTCACCTGTGGGCAGCGTCCGCAAAACCGTGCCCAGTTGGGCCAGTTGCTTTAGGGCAAACAAGCGGGTGTCCCGGTCGCTGGTGGCGTTAAACACGCTCAGCCAGACATCGAAGCGAGAACGGCGGCTGAGAGGGCTGCGGGCAATGTTGTCCCCCAACTGGCGAAAGTCGTCGCCGGGCAAGCCCACCTGCTCCCGCCAGGCCGCGGCTTGGTAGTAGTCATTGCGACCTGCTTCCGCATCCCCCAGAAACATGAAATTGATCAGGGCGCGATCCACGTAGAGCCGCCAGGCATCGGGATTGTTCTGGGGGTTGAACTGCTGTAGGCCGCGATCCAAAATCTCGATAGCTTTTTCCGGCTGACCGGCCCAATAGGCCAACACCAAGCTAGACAGTCGGTAGCCCTGGAAGAAAGAGGGATCCAGCCGCAGCATGTGGTCAAAGTACTCGTAGGCAAGGCCGTAGCCGGTCTGGGCGCGGGCGCGGGCGTCGCCGTAGTACTGGATTAGCTCTAACCACAGCCAGGAAGCTCCCAGATTGCGGTAGCCCAGCCAGCCCAAGGTATTGGCCAGGGCAATGTTGCGGTTTTTGCGGACCTCGGCATTTTCTATGGCCTCCAGGTTGATCCGCTCCAACATGGGCAACTGGAGCTGCACTACCAGGATCCCACACAGCAGTGCCCCCCCAACGGCAGCCAAAGTGCCGGCCAGGGACAAGTGAGAGCGACGACGAGGTAAAGCAGCGGTGGTCATACGGGCAGGTTCTTGGGTGGCTCCAGTCCATCATGGCACTCCCCGCTCCCCAAAGGAGGAGACCGGCTTCTGGGTAACTTTGGCTGACCGCTCTGAAAGACTTATACAACGCTGGACAAAAGCGGACTGTTGCTCCAGGTTGACGCTTTCTTCCTGCTTCCACGACCCGTAGCTAGGGGCAGAGCTTACCCCTACCACCCCGCCAGAGGGATCTCCACAGGCGTAACTTCCCCGCGATCGCGATAGCGGGCCGTAGGCCTTGCTGCAGGTAGGTGCTACGAGCCCCCATAAGGCACACCGGCTCATACGGAGCCAACTTTAGCCTAGGCAAAGTGCCTACCAGAAAAGATGTACTCGCAAGCCTACTAGCTCAGCCCATCTCCGTCAAAGCAGGAGGTTGGTTATGCCACAAAGTGGCTGATTGTCCAGTGAATCAAGGACTAGAGGAGAGCCCGCGGAGCTACCCAAATTCTGAACTGTTCTCAGCTATGCTGCTGCGTTAGCCGCTGCCAAAGCCGCAGAGGAATGCGCTCATGCGGGCACTGAAGAAGGCGAACCTGGGGCAAATCCTCTGGCAAGTAGTGCAAAGCCACCCGCGCTGTTGCCTCTAAGAGGCTGCACCGCCGCTGGGGATGCTGCTCGGCTTCCCCCAGATACACATCCAGCCAGCCGTCTTGCTCTCGGTAGCTAATCCGCAAAGCACAAGGAGAAGGCAGAAACTCTTTGCGGTAGAGCCGAAAGCCCTGCTCAGGACTCCATCCCAGCCACCACTGAGGCGCCAGTTGTCCCAACGGCCGACACCATACGTCTGCCTGAACTTGCTGCCCTTCCATACCTGCCACTCTAAGCTTCTTCTCCGGCGGAGATCTAGCTGCAAATCTTTGCCAACTACCCTCCGGGCAGGAACTCTACCAGAACCTCCCGTGCTGATGCAAGTCTTTATCAAGGAGACCCCCAGCTAGCTGGGTAAGATATTGCAATTTAATCTCAATAGTGCGATGCTGTCACCCAGTTGGGTGTTCGTCTTCCTCTCTTGTCTTGGGCGAAGCAGGGGATCCCGCACCGGCGGAACCAGCCAAGGGATCCCTTTTCCTCCTGGTCGAGGTTCTAGGCTGTTAACAGGGGCAGGGTTTTTTGAGGGGATTGGGGGGTGGGAGAAGTTCAGAGAGTTGCACCTCGTTCCTGTAGCCACTGGACAGCTAGCCTGTGCTGGCGTTTTTGCGCATAGGCTAAGGGAGTGTATCCATCCTGATTGCGAGGGTTTAGTTCGGCCCCATGCTCCAGCAAAAGCTCCAGCATCGGGACATGTCCTCCCCAGGCAGCCCAGTGCAGGGGCGTTGCTCCAAAGCGGCTGCGGGCATTGACGTTAGCCCCGTACAGGATCAGAAAGCGAGCAATACCTAGATGTCCTTGGGCCGCTGCCTCGTGTAAAGGGGTTCGCCCTGCTTCGTCGACCGCATCCACAGGGGCTCCTTTAGAAAGTAGGCGGGCCAGAGCACTTTTCCGACCCGTGGCCACAGCCCAGTGAAGAACCCTACAGACATCTGCCCCTTGTTGAATCAGCAGGCTGATGACTTCTGCTCGATCGGCCAAGACAGCCCGATGCAGAGGAGTGTACCCATGGCGGTCTGGCAAGTTGATATCGCTGCCTGCTTTCAGAAGCCGCTCCACCACTTCCACCTGGCCGCTGTCGGCAGCCAAATGGAGAGGGGTAGCACCTGTGGGATCCAAGGCATTGGGAGAAGCGCCATGGGCCAAGAGCAAATCCAACAGTTCCAAATCGCCAAGGAGTGTCGCTTTATGAAGCAAAGTCATTCCCTGAGCATCGACAGCATTCACATCTTCCCCCCGCTGCAAATGGGCCAATAATTGTTTTAGATCTCGATTGGCAAGAGCTTGATGAAGCGCTTCACTCATAACAGATAGAAACAAAAAAGCCAAGTTGCAATGAAGTTGGGCAACAGGAAGGGATCCTCGATAGGCCGGAATGGAGGCCCCAAACAACTTGGGCAAAGTCTAACACTGGATCCCTGCTGCTGAGGGAAGCGGGAGAACCAAGCGCTTGGTGGGATCCCTTGGTCAAGCCAGGGCCGCAGCGATAGACTAGAGCTGGTTTTTGGCCAGGTCTTTTCCCGATCCCTTAGTTGCGCCACCGTTTATGGATTACTACGCGATCCTGAACCTATCTCCTGCAGCGGACATTGAAGAGATTAAACAGGCGTTTCGACGGCTGGCGCGGCAGTTTCACCCTGATGTGGCAGGGGAGGGATCCCGAGAGCGTTTCCAACAAATCCTCCAAGCCTACCAAGTGCTGAGCGACCCTGAGCAGCGGCGGCGCTACGATGCACAACGTCAATCTGCACAACGTCAATCTCCACCCAGCTCTCCTGCTGCCGGCGAAAGGCGGGTGGTCATTCGCAGCATAGGCCCCTCATCGGCAGAGCAGCCCAATCCGGAAGGGCTCAAGGAGGGGATTGCCCGCGTCAAGGCAGCCTGGCGGGAGCGGAAGTTGCCCACGGCGGTGGCCCAGGCGGAGGCGCTGCTGAAACGGTTTCCCAACTCCAGCGAGGCCATCCACATCTTGGCGTTGGCCTACCAGCGCTTCGGCAACCATTTGATCTACGAGGGGCGCTATCAGCAGGCGGAAGCCTACTTGAGAAAAGCTTTGGCCACGGAGCCGCACAACCGAGAATTGGCCTTTGAAATCAAGCGAGATTTAGCCCGTCTGGGCATTCGGGAGGGATCCCGCTAACTTGCCTGCGTTGGGATCCCCAACGTCTGAGCTGCCCACTGCCGGAGTTGTTGGCGGTTGACTTTGCCCTGAGGGTTGCGCGGGATCCCGCTACACCATAGCCACCGCTTGGGGTGTTTGAAGGGGCTTAGTTGTTGCGCGAGGTGCCGCTTTAGGTGTTCCTCCAGCTCGTCGGCGGTCAGAGGGATCCCAACCTTGGGCACAGCCACCGCCACCAGCTGCTGCCCCCACTCCCGGTCAGGCAGGCCTAGCACCCAGACATCTTCCACCCAGCCGCTGGCGCGGATTTCCCCTTCCACCTCAGCCGCCATCACTTTTTCCCCTCCCGTTAGGATTAGGTCGTCGGCGCGGCCCAGCCAGTGGAGGTGACCTTGGGAGTCGAGGTAGCCCCAATCCCCAGGGGCAAAACCCTGCTGTTGCCACTTGCCCAGGCCCTCAGCCTCCCCTGCCAAGGGGTAGTAGCCGAGGGCCAGGGATTCGGCCCAGACGTGGATAGAGCCCACTGTCTGGACGGGTAGGGGATCCCCGGCTTCGCCCCGGATCTCCAGGCGGGCATGGGGTAGGGGTCGACCCAAGCTGTCGCTCCCTTGTAAGAAGGCTTGCGGCAGCAGCGTACATACCTGGGAGGCGGTTTCGGTCATGCCGTAGGTGAGGGCCAGGGGCAGGTACAACTGCCGGGCCTGTTGTCGCAAGCTGGGCCAGGTAGGGCCGCCGCCAACCAAAATGGCCTGGAATTGGCGCAGGCTTTCCAGCACTCTCGGCCGGGCATCCAGTAGCAGCCGTTGCAACTGGGTGGGCACCAGGGACAGGAAGCTACCCGGCAAAGGCGGATCCCAGGCCTCGGCTTGCTGCTGGCGTTTCCAATCCCAGACAATCCACTGCCCGTTGCTCAGCCAGGAGCGAACGGCCTGCATGAGGCCGCTGACGTGGTACAAGGGCAGCATGCAATAGCTATGGACACACTCCACGCCAAAGTGCTGTTGGTGGGCTCTGGCGGAGGCGCTGAGGGTACGCCAGGAGTGCACCGCCCATCTCACCTGGCCGCTGGAGCCACCAGTAGGGATCCCAATCACTGGCCAATCAGCGCTGGGCAAGATCCGCTGCCAGTGCCCCAGAGGGGAGGTGGAGGAGGTGGGATCCCCCTGCAACTGCCCTTGCCGCCAGCGCCAAGCGGATCCCAGGCCAGCCAAAGCCTGGCTCCACTCTCGTTCTCCCCAGCGGGGATTGGCCAAGAAGAGGGGGATCCCCAAGCGCTGGCAGGCCAAAACCAAAGCCCACACCTGCAGCGGATCCGAGTCTGCCACCAGCAGAGGCACAGCCTTTTCTGCCAAAGGACGTAGGTGTCCTTCCAGGTTAGACAGGCGCTCCTTCAAGCTGGGAGAGCAAGAAGAGTTAGAGGCCATCATGGCCGGGGGATCCTCAGCCTACACGCCACGGCAGTCAAAGGCCAGCGGGTACCTACAAGCCAGCTCGGCAGTTTTTGGAGCATGGCTTATCATGATCTAGGTTTGGAGTAGGAGGTGGGGTTTGTGATCGAGCCCATTTTGCTGGGGATCGTTTTGGGGATGGTTCTAGTTACCCTAGCAGGCTTGTTTGTGTCGGCCTACCGGCAGTATCAGCGTAGCAATAAGATGGGTCTGTAAAGGCAGGTAGCCCAGCCAACTGGTCCTGGCCGGCAGCTAGGAAACTGGCCAAGGGGGTAAGGCGGCAAAGCCATGCAGTGGCTGCGCACGGTGGCGGCGTTGCGGGAGCAAGTGGCCAAGTGGCGGGGATCCACCATCGGCCTGGTGCCAACGATGGGATCCCTGCACGAGGGGCATCTTAGCTTGATTCGCCGCTGCCGCCAGGAGTGTGACCACACGGTGGTCAGTATTTTCGTCAACCCGCTGCAATTTGGCCCCAATGAGGACTGGGAGCGCTACCCCCGCGATGAGGAGGGAGATCGAGCTCTGTGTGAAGCCGCAGGCGTGGATGTGGTTTTTGCCCCCGACCTGCAAGAAATGGGAGCGGACCCGGCATCTGCTAGAGATCGCACTTGGGTCGATCCCCCGCCCTCCCTCTTGCAAACCCTCTGTGCTCCCCACCGGCCAGGCCACTTCCGCGGTGTAGCCACCATTGTGGTACAACTGCTAAACCTGGTCCAGCCCCAGCGGGCTTACTTTGGCCAAAAGGATGCCCAGCAACTGGCCATCATCCAGCGGCTGGTTCAAGACCTGAAGATTCCCACCACCATTGTCCCCTGCCCCACCGTTCGAGAGGCGGATGGCCTGGCCTACAGTTCCCGCAACCGCTACCTCTCGGCAGAGGAACGGCAGGTGGCAGCGGGCCTCTACCGCGCTTTGCGCCGGGGCTATGAGCACTGGCAGGCCGGAGATTCCTCTGCTGAAGGGATCCTAGCGGCGGCGCGTGCCGAGCTGGAGCACACCCCTGAGCTGCGCCTGCAATACCTAGAGCTGGTGGATCCGCAAACCCTCCAACCCCTCTCGGAAGTAAAAGACAAGGGGCTCCTAGCTATTGCAGCCTACGTCGGGCAAACGCGCCTCATCGACAACTTACTTTTGGCAAGGGAGAAAAGCGATTTGCCGCCTCAAAAGGAAGAGGGGGCCCTGCTGCCTTCTCCAAAAAGGGGGCGCCGTCCCCTGATTGCCATCGACGGCCCTGCAGGAGCGGGTAAGTCCAGTGTAGCCCGAGCGGTGGCCGCTCAGCTGCAGTTGCTGTACCTGGACACAGGGGCCATGTATCGGGCTATTACCTGGCTAGCCCTGCAACGGGGGATCCCGTTGGACGACGCCGAGCAGCTCACCCAACTGGCTGCCCAAACTCAACTGAGGCTGCAAAGCGGCCCCTCGCCTGACGAACCAACCCGCATCTGGGCCAATGGCCAAGAAATTACCCAGGCCATTCGCTCTCCTGAAGTAACCCGCTGGGTTTCCCAAGTGGCGGCAGTGCCAGGGGTGCGACAGGAGTTGGTGAAGCAGCAGCGCCTCCTAGGTCGAGATGGAGGGGCCGTTCTGGAAGGACGCGATATTGGTACCCATGTCTTTCCCGATGCTGAGCTAAAAGTCTTCTTAACGGCCTCGCTGGGAGAGCGGGCGCAGCGTCGGCAACATCAGCTGCAGGCGCAAGGGCAGGTAGTGTCCTTGGAAGAACTAAAAGCCCAGCTTGAGCAGCGGGATCGCTACGACAGTGAGCGTCAGATTGCGCCCTTGCGGCCTGCTCCCGATGCCATTGTGATCGATACGGATCACCTAAGCCAGGCCGAGGTGGAGAACAAAATTGTGACGTTGTACCGGCAGCTTTTGGAGAAGGCCGGCTCAGAGCAGCCCGATGCAAAAGGCTAAGCCGCGAAGTGAGGTAGCGGGATAAGGGAAGTGCCTCCCCAACGCAAACGCCTTCTCTCCGGCTCTGGGTAGTCGGGAACGCTATGGGTAGTCTGCTTCTCCTTGCCGTTTTACTCCTTGTCTCAGCGTTTTGCTCCGGTGCGGAGACAGCCATTACCGCCATGGACAACCTGCGCCTGGAGTCCCTCATCGAGGACAAGGGGGATCCGCAGGGGTTCTACCGGCTGGTTCAACAGCAGCGGTCACAGCTCATCACGAGCTTGCTGCTGGTGAACAACTTTGTCAACATTGGCATTGCTGCCCTGGCTACAACCATCTCCATCGAGCTGCTGGGATCCCCGCTGGGGGGCTTGGTTGCCACCCTGCCCACCACGATCCTGGTGCTCTTGATAGGCGAAGTGGCTCCCAAGTCCTTGGCGGTCAGCCATCCGCTGGCAGTTTTCCGCTGGGTGGTGGGACCTGTCTATGCCCTAGCGGTGCTGCTGCGTCCTTTGACCCATGCCTTCGAGTGGCTTGTTGGCAGACTTTTTCATCTCCTGGAGCTTTCTCCCTTGACGTCCACTACTTCTCTCAAGGATTTGGACACTACTTCTCTCAAGGATTTGGAACTGTTGATTGATGTGTTGGGGCAGCGGGGGCTGCTGGACTGGCAGAAGCGGCGCCTGTTCCGCGGTGCCCTAGCTTTAGATGGGCTGCGGGCCCGGGATGTGGCCAAGCCTAGAGTAAAAATGGAAACCATCTCCCACGATAAAACGCTGCAGGATGTGGTGAAACTCTGCCTGGAGACAGGCTACTCCCGCATCCCCGTCCAAGGGGAATCCAAAGACGAGATTGTGGGCGTCATCCACCTCAAGCAGGCCCTGCGCCACCTGGAGCAAGAAGGCAATGTCGAGGTAACCAAGGCGATGTCGCCGCCCTTTTTTGTCCCCGAGACCAAGCGCGTCAGCCTACTGCTTAAAGAGATGCTGCGCTCCCGCCAACACCTGGGGATTGTGGTGGATGAATTTGGCGGCACCAGTGGCCTCATCACGCTGGAGGACATCTTGGAGGAGCTGGTGGGGGAGATCTACGACGAGAGCGACCTCTCTCCCCTGCTTTTGCGGCGGCAACAACGGCAGCGCTCCGCCTCTAGCTAACTTGCAGAGTCTTCGTTGGCGGGATCCCGAAAGCTTGGGTCGTCGGGGTAGCGGGCCACAAAAAAGAGCCAAAAGCTGTGGATCCCCAAGCCTAGGCCCCACCAGCCTAGTAGAGGTAGCAGCCACGGCCAATCGGCCCGATACAGCTGTTGGAAAAACACTAGCCCCGAGGCGCTGCAGAGAAAAACAGCCAGATGAGTTGCGTAGGTGTAGCGGTCATCCAGCTTGCGAAACTCGGGATCCCGACGGGAGGGTTTGCGGGGCCAGCGCGGCGGCATGGCAAAACCGTCTAGTTAAAACTTTCTCCAGTGTAGACCATTCCAACCCCAGCCTTTTGCTCCTCAAGGTCACTGCCGCCAGCGGCAACTGGGGGGATCCGTCTCGGCTGGCTGGTCCTCAAACTCCAAGGGGCCCTCCTCAGTGTACAGGTGCAGGTCAAACCAAAAGGTGGAGCCCTGTTCCAGCTTGCTTTCTAGGCAGATGCGGGTTCGGTGCTTCTCCAGGATGTTGCGCACGATGGCTAGGCCCAGGCCAGTGCCCTCCAGGGTATGTACCCGGTTCTCCACTCGGAAAAAGCGCTCGAAAATCCGCTCCTGATCCTCCGGGGCGATGCCAATGCCGGTGTCGGCCACCGCCACCCGCACTGCCTGTGGGGCTCCATCCGGCCGAACCACCAGGTGGGCATGCACCGTCACTGTGCCTCCGGAGGGGGTGAACTTGATGGCATTGCTCAAGAGGTTGGTCATGACCTGCAAGAGGAGATCGTAGTTGCCCCACACCGGCGGCAGATCCGGATCGAGAAACTGGCGCAGCAGGATCCCCTTGTCGCGGGCTTGCAGGTGATGGGTGCGCAGGGTTTGCTCGATAACGGCGGAGATGTCAACAGCCTCAAAGTGATACTGCTTGCCCGACTCTAGGCGCGACAAATCCAATACGTCATTGACCAAACGAGTGAGGCGATCTGTTTCGCGGTTGGCAATTTCCAGGTAGTCCAGCCGCTCCTGCGGCGACATTTGCTCGCCATACTCGTAGAGGGTCTCGATGAACGACTTGATGCTAAATAGAGGAGTGCGCAGTTCGTGGCTGATGTTGCTGATGAACTGGGCTTTGGCCTCGTTGAGCTCTGCCTCGCGGGTAATATCCTGCACGGTGATGACAATCCCCTTGAGGTTTTGCCGCCGCGGGTCGGACACTGGCGAAAGCAGGATGCGGATAACCCGCTTGGTAGGGCTGGTGAGGTTGACGCGAATTTCCTCTGCCTCTTGATCCCCGCGGGCAATTTGCGTGAGCGGGCGGGCCAGTTGCTGCCGCAGATCCTCGGGCAAGAGCTCCAGCAAGGGTTTGCCCAGGACAGGCTCGCCTTCCCAGCCAAACATGCGCGAGGCAGCTGGGTTGAGCAGCAGGACCCGAAACTCGGCATCCAGCAAGATGGCCGCATCGACGATGGAAAACACCAGCGTCTCCAGCTTAGCCTTGGCAGCAGCCAGTTCCTCAATGTTCTGCTCCTCGTAGCTCTGCAGCCGCTCTGCCATCTTGTTAAAGCTGTCGATGAGTTGGGCCAGCTCCCCCCCAAAGGGCAGGTCGATGCGCTGTTTGAAGTTACCCTTGGTGATTTCCTGGACGCCTTTGACCAGCTCCTTGATGGGGTAGGTGATGGTGAGAGCGTTGACCACGGCTCCCAGGATGGCCAGAACCCACACCGCCAAAAACACCCCAATCGAGACCTCGCGCGCCAGTTGCGTAGAGCGCACCAGGGCAGGGTTGGGGTTGATGCCCAGGGCCAGGGTGCCCAAAAAGCGGCCCTGATGGTAGATGCCAACAAAAATGTCCGTCACCCGCCCGGCAGGGGTGAGGTGGGCGCGCACCAGGGGCTGGCCCTCAGCAGGCGGACGGTTGCCCGGCAGTTGCATGCGACGGGTAAGGCTGAGAGAGGTTTTCACCTCCTGGTTGGAAAACGGGATCCCGTAGTAGATGTTCCCCTCGGGGTCGGCGTAGAGCAAATAGCGGATGCTGCTGGTGCTCTCAAAGTATTGCCGCGACAGTTGGGCCACTTCACCAAGGCGCTCTTCAGCAATGAGGGGAGCAACATTGGCTGCCAATAGCAACCCTAGATCCCGGCCAAAGCGGGCCTCGTTAAAGCGGGCATCTTGCTGCACGGTGCTGACGGCCCAGAAGGTGAAGCTGCTCACCACCAGCGAGACCACCAGCGTGGCCACAAAGAGCAACTGGGTCTCCAGGCGCAGCTTGTATTTCCAGCGCGCCCACCAGCGCCGCAGGGATCCCAGGGGAGATTCCACTTGGGCTGGCTCTGAGGTGTCCGGGGCAGGAGGCACTGGCTCTGGAGAAGCGGCCTCAGCAGTTGCGGCAACTGGCTCAGCCGGCTCGGCAGTGCTGACAGGAGGCATGGATCCAATAGCAACCCTGGAGAACACTGTCGCCACCATTCTGACATGGGTTCCGACCAGGGCTGAGAGAAGGCTAAATCTTCCGCAAAGAATCCCGAGCCCAAGTGCAAAGAACTATGCCTCTTCCGTCGGCTCGCGGAGAAGTGACGCCTGGGGAGGTTGCTCGCAGTGGTGTTGCCGACGCACCGTTTCACCGGCAGCAAGAGTTGGTAAAATTAGAGATTGTGCTTTGCAAAAGCAAATCCAGATTGCCGGAAACTCAAACCGTGACCCTCGGCCCTGTCAGCCAATTTATCGAGCATCACTTTCGCCACTTCAACGCCGCCGCCCTGGTAGAAGCGGCCAAGGGCTACTCTGCCCACTTGGAAAAAGGCGGCAAGATGATGGTGACCTTGGCGGGTGCCATGAGCACGGCGGAGCTAGGCCTTTCCCTGGCGGAGATGATTCGGCAGGGCAAGGTGCACGCCATCTCCTGCACTGGCGCCAACCTTGAGGAAGACATCTTTAACCTCATTGCCCACGACTTCTACGAGCGGGTGCCCAACTACCGGGATCTCAGCCCACAGCAGGAGCAGGAGCTGCTGGAGCGGCACATGAACCGGGTAACGGATACCTGCATCCCGGAAGAGGAGGCGATGCGGCGCCTAGAAAAAGCTTTGCTGGAAGAGTGGATAGCTGCCGACCAGGCGGGGGAGCGCTACTTCCCGCACGAGTTCATCTACCGCATCCTGCGCAGCGGCAGGCTGGAGCCCTACTACCAAATTAATCCCCGGGATTCCTGGGTTTACGCGGCCATGGAGGCTGACTTGCCCCTCTACGTGCCGGGCTGGGAGGACTCCACCACCGGCAACATGTACGCTGCCCACTGCATCACCGGTGAGATCCGCAATGTCCACACCGTCCGCACGGGCATTGAGTACATGATCCACCTGGCTGATTGGTACACACGCACCTCAGCGGAGTGCTCCGTCGGCTTCTTCCAGATTGGCGGTGGCATTGCCGGAGATTTTCCCATCTGCGTAGTGCCCATGCTGCACCAAGACCTAGGCCGCAAGGGGATCCCCCTGTGGGGCTATTTCTGCCAGATCAGCGACTCTACCACCAGCTACGGCTCCTACTCGGGGGCGGCGCCCAACGAGAAGATCACCTGGGGCAAGTTGGGGGTCGACACACCCAAGTTCGTCATCGAGTCGGATGCTACCATCGTGGCGCCTTTAATTTTTGCCTGGGTGTTGGGGTGGTAGAACTCCCAGGCTGACGCCTACAGCCCATCGCCTGCGCTGCGTGGCCCTACTGCTCAAAGTACAGGATGGCCATCCCTTGCCTGGGCAGGGCTTGAGCCGAAAGTAGCAATGGGTTGCTGAGGGCAGGTTGCGCGGCAGCGGGGGGAAATAGGCGCAAAAACGCCTCCAGAGGCAACAGCTCGCATTGGGACTCCTCGGCGGCGGCGGTGCGATACATGGTGGGGATGACCAACTTGGGCTGCAGCGCTTCGATGGCCGCCTTGGCTGCCTTGGGATCGTAATTCTTCGGCCCACCTCCCACCGGCACCAACAACAGGTCAGGGCGAGAGAGCAAGATGGACTGCTCCCGGCCAATGGGCTGCAGTGCCCCTCCCAGGTGGACAATGTCGATCCCGCCCATGCGCCAGCGCCAGCCTACGTTGAGGCCAAAGCGGGGGCCCCGCGGCATGCGCACCCCCTGCACGCGGATCCCGTCGATGAGGTAGTCGCCTGGCTGAAACAGCACTTTGGGGTTGCCGGGCACCACGTCCAAAGCTCCCTCGTCCAAAAGGCGGCTGCTGAGGAGCACCAGATCGGCAGCAACGCGGGGAGGAGGGTAGCCGGCTGTACAACCGGCTGGCCGAAAGGGGTTAACCAGAAAGCGCTTGCCCTCCCCCTCAAACAAAACGCAACTGTGGTGCAGCCAGGTCAGCTGCAGGCCCTGGGCGCTGGAGCCGGGGGTAAACTCCAGGGATCCCCCTGGAGAAGGATCAGTTTGCGCCCTTGCCCATTGACCCCCTGCGGCAAGGGATCCCAGCAAGCTGGCGCTGGCTTGCAAAAGTTGGCGACGCTTCATCGGGTGGGGATCCTTGACACAACCCCGGCAGCCGCCGGCTGGAGCAATCCCGAGGTAGGGATCTGGGCCAAGCGCAGGAAGTTGCTCAGCAGGCGTTTGCCCTCCGCGGTCAAAATGCTCTCCGGGTGGAACTGCACGCCCTGCACATGAAGATAGCGGCGGTGGCGGATCCCCATAATGATGCCGTCCTGGGTTTGGGCCGTCACCTCTAGTTCGTCAGGACAGGTGGAAGCCTCAATCACCAAGCTGTGGTAGCGGGTTGCAACAAAAGGCTGGCTCAGCCCCTCAAACACTCCCACCCCTCGATGATAGATGAGGGAAGTCTTGCCGTGCATCAGCTCAGGTGCGCGCACGATCCGACCGCCGTAGACCTGTCCAATGCACTGGTGACCCAGACAGACGCCCAAAATCGGCAGCTCCGGCCCCAGCTCGCGGATCAACTCCAGCGAGATGCCGGCATCTTCGGGCCGTCCTGGCCCTGGAGAAATGACAACCGCCTGGGGACGCATCTGGCGCAGCTGGGCCACTGAAATCTCGTCATTGCGAAAAACTCGTACCCCTGCGCCTAGCTCCCCCAGGTATTGCACCAGGTTGTAGGTGAAGCTGTCGTAGTTGTCGATAACAACCAGCACGATGGCACCCGGCAACGGCACCCCATTTTAGCATTGCCCAGGCTTCAGGGCCCGCAACCCGGAGCCAACACCCAAATCCAGCTTGTATCCTGGAGGGTATAGCACACAAGCAGCAGCAAGGTGTCTAGCTTTTAGGTTGTTTTTGATTTTTCAGATCCCATGAACTTGCTTCTCTCTCCGGCGACCGACTTGCTGGACGAGTTGCGCAGGCTTTTCCCTTTTGAGCTGGATGAGTTTCAGATCCAAGCGATTCAAGCTCTGGCCGCGGGGGAATCGGTGGTGGTCTGTGCGCCTACAGGATCCGGCAAGACCCTGATTGGAGAGTATGCCATCCACCGGGCCTTGTCCCAAGGCAAGCGGGTTTTCTATACAACCCCTCTGAAGGCTCTTTCCAACCAAAAGTTTCGCGATTTCAGCCAGCAATTCGGCCCGGAGCGGGTTGGCCTCCTCACCGGCGACATCTCCATCAACCGGGAAGCGCCGATCTTGGTGATGACCACCGAGATCTTCCGCAATATGCTCTACGGCACGCCGCTCTCTCTGGCTGTCCAGCGCGGGCCCTACGGCAGCGAGAGGGATGCGTGGGAAGAGGCGGAGGCTCTAAGCCGGGATCCCTTGCGGGACGTGCAGGCGGTGATCCTGGACGAATGCCACTACATGAACGACCAACAGCGGGGCACTGTCTGGGAAGAGGCAATTATCTACTGCCCTGCCCACATCCAGCTTGTTGCCCTCTCGGCCACCCTGGCCAACAGCGACCAGCTTACCGACTGGATGAACCAGGTGCATGGCCCCACGCGACTTGTCGATTCCAGCCATCGCCCAGTGCCGCTGCAATTTCACTTTGCCAATCGCAAAGGGCTGTTCCCCCTGCTGGAGCAAACCGAGTCAGGCCAGTGGGTTTGCAATCGCCGCCTGAGAAGCAAGCCCTCCAAGTCAGGCCAGGCTCCCTACGGAGAAGTACCGGATATGGCCCAGGTGGTGGAAAACCTGCGCCGACGGGATATGCTGCCGGCCATCTATTTCATCTTCAGCCGCAAGGGCTGTGACCTGGCGGTGGCCAGTTTGGGAAACTTGGACTTAATTAGCTCTGAAGAAGAGCGGCGGCAGTTGGCCGAGCAGATCGACCGTTTCTGCCAGGAAATGCCAGAGGCAGTGCGCCGGGATCAACTGGATGCCCTCTACCGGGGCATTGCCGCCCACCATGCCGGCCTGTTGCCCGCCTGGAAGGGTCTGGTCGAGCACCTGTTTCAGCAGGGGCTGGTGAAGCTGGTTTTTGCCACCGAGACGCTGGCTGCCGGGATCAACATGCCCGCCCGCACGACGGTGATTTCCTCCCTCTCCAAGCGCACCGACAACGGCCATCGCCTTCTAACTGCCTCTGAGTTTATGCAAATGTCAGGGCGGGCTGGACGGCGGGGCAAAGATGTGATTGGGCATGTGGTGACCTTGCAATCTCCCTTTGAGGGGGCGCAGGAGGCAGCGCGGCTGGCCACGGCAGGAGCAGATCCCCTGGTGAGCCAGTTTACCCCCACCTATGGCATGGTGCTGAACTTGCTGCAGAAGCACTCTCTGGAGGCGGCCCGGGATCTCATCAACCGCAGCTTTGGCCAGTATTTGCTCTCGCTGCAAAGGTTGCCCGAACAACAGGAGCTCCAGCGCACTCGCGCCGAGCTGGAGGAAATTGACCGCCTCCTGGAGGGGATTTCCGACGAAGATATCGCCCGCTACGAGAAAATGCAGGCGCAACGGCGGGAAGAGCGGCGCCTTTTGCGCTATCTGCTCAAACAGCAGGAAGCAGAACCGGATCCCACCCTGCGCCTATTGGCCTTTCCCCACATCCAAGCCCAAGAGGAGAAAATCCGCGCCCTAGAAGCCCGCATCCGCGCCAACCCTGCCCATAGGGTCGGGAAAAAGCTGCTGGGTTTACAGGAAAAGCGCCAGCGCCTGCTCAAGCGCCTCCAGCACTTGGAGCGCCAGAGTGAGTCTGTGCAGGAGTTGCGCTGGCAGCAATTTATGGCCCTGGTGGGCGTGCTGCAGGAGTTCGACTGTCTGCAAGGGTATCAGCCAACAGTTAGTGGGGAAGTGGTGGCTGCTCTGCGAGGGGATAACGAGCTCTGGCTGGGTCTAGCTCTGCTCTCTGGCGAATGTCTAGGCTGTGCCCCCCATCACTTGGCTGGGGTCATTGCTGCTCTGGTGGCCGAGCCTCCCCGTTCAGGTACCTACAGCCGGCTGCGGACTTCTGGGCTAGTTGAGGATGTGCTGCATGGCTTGCGAGGCCTGCGGCGGCAACTGTTCCGCAGCCAACGTCAACACCAGGTGTTTCATGTGCCAATTGGGCTTGAGCCCGATCTGGCCGGGATCGTGGAACACTGGGCCCAAGGGATCCCCTGGGAAAAGCTGGAGGCCAGCACCAACCTGGATGCTGGGGATATTGTGCGCCTGATTCGCCGCACCTTGGATTTGCTCTCTCAGATCCCCCACATTCCTCATTTGCCAGCGGAGCTGCGGGAAAATGCCCGCGAAGCCCAAAAAATGCTGGATCGCTTCCCGGTGAGCGAGCTGATCTAGCAGCACTTTGGCGAGGGTGGGATCATAAGCCCTTGCGCGGCAGTGACTTTCACTACCACCCTGTCCGGGTTAAGGCCTAAGCGAATGGCCTCTTCCCAGTGGCAGGCTAGAATCCAGCTAGCCTCTCCCCTCCGATGAGCACCTGTATCAAACAGGCTGAGCGCGATGGCTGCCTAGCCTCCACCCAGTCAAGTCCGTCCACTTGCGCGTAGTAGCCAATATGCACTTCGACTCAGTTGAAGACTTTGAGCGCTGGATAGAGGATCTGGTAGCTGGCAAGATTGAGCCGCCCAACTACCACGACATTCGCCACGCCAGCCGCGAAGACGCAGAAGAGTGTTTGCGGCTGCAGCAGGAGGAAGCCCGCAAGCTGGGGCTAGATCCGGAAGAGGTAGTGCTGCTGCAGGATCCCTTCAGCGGGGAGTGGCTAGTCCTTGTCCCCTGGAAGCAAATAGAAGCCGGCCTGGCTCAGTTTTGGTAGGTGGACTCAGCTATGAGTGAGAGCAACAACCAACAGCCAACTCTGGCCGACGTTTTGGCAGCGGTGGAGCGGCTTGATAAGGAGCTGCAAGAGATCCGCTCAGACCTCGCTGCCACCCGGCAAGAACTGAGGGATGAGGTGCGACGGTGGGATGAGCGCTTCTTCGAGTTCGCCAAAGACACCGCCAACCGCGCCAACACGCTCATCGCCAGCGCTGCTGTTACGGTCATTGCTGGTACTTTGCTGTTGATTCTGAGGGAGGGGAGGTAGCTGTGGACACTCAAAGCCTCAGGATCCCGACTGGGTTCGCTTCCCAGTCCCCGACATGGAAACAGCTTTGACCCGCCTATTAGGCAAATAAACGGAAAGGGGATACGGGAACAGGATCGGGGGCGGGGCTAGCTCCCCTTAGCAGAATTTTTGAGTTTGTGATTCAGGGGCTAACAACGGCATGCCTCTGGAGAGGGGCGCTAGCGGGCCGTAGACCTTAGCAGGAAGAGAGCAGAAACCCGACAGACGCTGCGCTACCCACAAGTAGGAGTGTTTGTTAGCCTCTTGTAGGTCTTTCAGAGCGGTTTGGTCTCAAGCTAGCCTTCCTAGTAAGCCCACGACGCAACCAACAGGCAGGACTGGATGGCAGGCAAGAAGACCAACACCCAACGCTCAATCGAATCCTACGAGCACCGGGACAAACAGCGGCTCAACAACCCGCCTGTGGGACTGGTGACGCCTGAGAACGACCGGGACGCGGGGCAGAAGAAGAAGACCTACGCCTACGACCCGCACCTGGATCCGCAGCTTGTCTGGGCTGGCAAGGCCGAGCACACTTCGTTCGAGGTGCCCACGGTTTCGCTCCACGTCCACGAGCGGATTGACCCGCGCACCATCATCGAGGCTGTGCGCAAGAAAAACGACCAAGCTGGCCCGGTACAACTGGGGTTGTTTGAGGAAGAACGCAAGGAGCCCCTGCGCCAGGCTATCGAATTTTACCAGCACAAGCATGGCTGGACGAACCGCCTAATTGCCGGCGATTCGCTCTTGGTGATGAACTCGCTCTTGGAAAAGGAGGGCATGGCCGGCAAGGTGCAGATGATCTACTTTGACCCGCCCTACGGCATCAAGTACGGCTCCAACTTCCAGCCCTTTGTGAATAAGCGCGACGTCAAAGACGGCAAGGACGAGGATTTGACCTCAGAGCCGGAGCAGATCAAGGCCTTCCGCGACACCTGGGAGCTGGGCATCCACTCTTACCTCACCTACCTGCGCGATCGGCTGCTGCTGGCGCGGGAACTGCTGACCGAGAGCGGCAGCATCTTCGTGCAGATCAGCGACGAGAATGTGCACCATGTGCGGGAGTTGATGGATGAGGTGTTCGGGGCGGAGAACCATATGTGCATCATTCCCTTCATTAAGACCAGCGGAAAAGGAGCAAAGTATCTTGATGTTATCAATGACTATTTACTATGGTATGCAAAGAAATCGGACCAATTGAAGTATAATCAGCTTTATCAGCTTCGATCCAAGAAAACTATGGACACGGCATATAACTGGATCGAGCTACCAACTGGCGAGTTCCGGAAACTGACTAGAACAGAGTTGGATGGAGAAGCGCCTATTCCTGAAGGGATGCGTTTTGTAAGCGGCGCAATGATATCTCAGAGCGGAGGAGAATCATCTAGATTTCCTGTCGAAGTTAACGGGGAGACTTATCTTCCGTCATCAGGGACTTTTTGGAAGACCAACCTTGAGGGAATGGAAAACCTCAAGAGGGCACGACGTCTTGTGGCCGTTGGCAAGACTCTCGCTTATAAACGTTATGCAGAAGATTTTCCTGTCGTGGCAATTACTAATTGGTGGGGAGACACCAAAGAGAGCACCTATGCCGCTGATAAGGTATTCGTCGTACAGACATACACTAAGGTGATTGAACGCTGCCTGCTGATGACCACCGACCCGGGCGACCTGGTCTTCGACCCCACTTGCGGCAGTGGCACTACGGCCTATGTGGCTGAGAAGTGGGGCAGGCGCTGGATCACCTGCGACACCTCGCGCGTGGCGATTACCCTTGCCCGTCAGCGGCTGATGACCGCCGTCTTCGATTACTACGAACTCGCGCACCCGCAGGAGGGCGTCGGCAGCGGCTTTAAGTACAAGACAGTGCCGCACATCACGCTCAAGTCCATCGCCAACAATCCGGAAATTGACGGCATCTACGCGCGCCTGCATCCGGCGGTGGAGGAGGCCCTGGCTGAGCTCAACACCGCGCTGAAGGGCCAGCCGGTGAAGTTTAAGGTGACCCAAGGTGGCCGGGCTGGCCACTTTGTGGACTTTGCTGCGCCCGATACGGAAACCTTCACCATGCCCGCTGGCCAGGTGGTTAAGGTCAACGAGCTGGTGGAATGGGAGGTGCCCTTTGAGTTTCCCGCCGACTGGCCGGAAGCTGCCCGGACGCCATTCGAGCGATTCCATCAAGCCCGCCGTGCCCTGCGAGCAGCCATCGATGAGGCCATTGCCCGCCACGCGCCCCAGGAGACGCTTTACGACCAGCCCTTTGTGGACAGGAAGAAGGTGCGGGTGACAGGCCCGTTCACCGTGGAAGCAGTGCCAGCCCCAGCGGTGAAATCGGTGGATGAGATTTTGGAGCCCAGGCCCGAGCCGGCAGATGCCTCGATTGCCCGCTCTGGCGAAACACTGCGTCAGGAAGAATGGCGCGACGAGCTGCTCAAGACGGGTATCCGTGGGAAGAACGGGCAATACATCCGCTTTGCCTGGCTGGAACCGCTGCCCGCCTGTCGTTGGCTCCATGCCGTGGGGGAAACGCGGCCCAGCGACGAAGGGGCAAATACCGTGCGCGAGTCGGCGCCTGCCTACGACCCCCTGCGCGTGGTGGTCTCCTTTGGCCCGGAATATGGCCCGCTCGAGCAACGGCAAGTGGAGCAGGCCTGGGAAGAAGCGCGGATGCTCGTCCCACGGCCAAAACTGCTGATCTTTGCCGCCTTTCAGTTTGACCCGGAAGCGGCGAAAGACATTGACGAGATGAAGCCGGAGCTGGCTGGAATGCAGTTCCTCAAAGTGCAAATGAACGCTGACCTTTTGACCGACGACCTGAAGAAAAAGCGCGCCAGCAACGAGTCCTTCTGGCTCATCGGGCAACCGGATGTGTACCTGGAACGCATTGCCGACGGCGAGGACAAGGGAAAGTATCGCGTTTCAGTTCTCGGCTTCGATTACTACAACACCAAGACCGGCCAGATTGAATCGGGCGGCGCAGATAGAATTGCCCTCTGGATGCTCGACACCGACTACGACGGGCGCAGCCTCTACCCGCGCCAGGTGTTCTTCCCGATGGCAGGCGAGAAGGAGGGCTGGGCAAAACTGGCTCGCAATCTCAGGGCAGAAATCGATGAGGAGCGGATCGAAGCTTACCGAGGCACGGTGTCGCTGCCGTTTGCGCTCGGTGAGCACCGACGCATTGCCGTCAAAATTGTGGATGACCGGGGCATTGAGAGCCTGAAGGTCGTAAAAGTGGATCCATGATGGACGAGCAAGCTCTGCAAGAAATTGTTCAACGAATCGTGGCAGTAGCGCAGCCCAGCCGCATACTTTTGTTTGGTTCCTATGGCCGTGGCGATGCTGACGCTGGCTCTGACGTGGATCTCATAGTGGTCGAACCAGAAGTGCCCGACCCGTATAGCGAAATGATCCGCTTGCACAAAGCTGTAGGCTCGCTTGGCCCAGGGATCGATCTGCTGGTTTATTCTGAGGCCGAATACCAACGGCGCAGTCAGGTGCCGGGCACGGTGCTGTACTGGGCACGCAAGGAGGGAAGAGCCCTCTATGAAGCCCCATCTTGAAGAGGCCTGGCGATCCCTGCGCTTGGCGGATCGCGACCTCAAGGCATTTGAAGTGTTGAAAAAAGACCCCGAGGTTCACCCTGCTATCCTCTATTTCCATGCCCAGCAAGCGGTAGAGAAATCTCTCAAGGCAGTCTTGTTTGCCCAACAGATTGAATTCACACGCACCCATGACCTGGTCAAGCTAGCGCGTCTGCTCAACGACCGGGGCATTTCGTTGCCGGTTGGGGAAGATCAACTCCGTCAACTCAACCCCTTTGCTGTTGCCTTTCGCTACGACGACACAGAATTTGCGCCTATTCCCCAACAAGAGGTGGCAAGTCTGCTGACAGAGATTCGCTGTTGGGCAGCGGAAGAAGTCAGTGCAGCAACGGAACGGGAGAAAGGCGATGGCCCGGACTACGATTGACCGCTTGATTATCAACTCGCCCTACGAAGAGCCGAAATACCACTGGCACTACGACCGCCAGACGCGCACCTTCGAGCTGGTGGAGGGCCGCCGCCCGGCGGGCTACGTGGTGGCGACTCCCGGTTCAAAATCTTTCGACGATCCGGGCATCTTCGTCGAGATCCCGCTTGTCAACCAAATTCGACCCCGCGTCAAAGCCTGGCGCGAGGCGGGCTATCCCGGCGTTACCACCATCACCAGGCGGCTCTTGGAGTACTGGCACGACCCCGAGGAGTTCGACAGACGTCGCTTTTTCTTTTGCCAGTTGGAGGCGGCAGAGACGCTCATTTGGCTGACCGAGGCGCCGCCTGCCGAGCGGGTAGGCATTGAGATCCCAGGTGACGGCGGGGCCTTCTTGCGTCGGTGCTGCAAGATGGCAACGGGTACGGGCAAGACCATCGTGATGGCGATGGTGATTGCCTGGCACATCCTCAACAAGGTGGCCAATCCCCAAGATGCGCGCTTTTCGAAAAACGTGCTGGTCATCGCGCCGGGACTGACGGTGAAGCAGAGACTGGCTGTCCTCGAGCCAGCCGCCGAGGGCAACTACTATGAGGTGTTTTCCATCGTGCCCCCCGCCTTCCTGGATAAGCTTCGCCAAGGGAAGGTATTGGTGCGCAACTGGCACGCCCTGGCTTGGGAGAGCGAAGAGCAAATCAAGGCGCGCAAAAGCGTGGACAAGCGCGGCGTCAAAAGTGACGAAGCCTATGCCCGTGAAGTTTTGGGCGAGATGGCAAATGCTTCCAATCTGCTAGTCATCAACGATGAGGCGCACCACGCCTGGCGCGTCAACCAGGAAGCTGAAGGGAAGTCCTTGCGCGCTCGCGACCTGAAAGACAGCGCTGCGGAAGCCACAGTCTGGGTAGGCGGGCTGGATCGTCTGCATCGCTCACGAGGCATTCTGACCTGCTACGACTTTTCCGCCACCCCTTTTGCACCATCGGGAAAAAAGAGCAGCGAGGAGACCCTGTTCGGCTGGATTGTCAGTGATTTTGGCCTCAACGACGCAATCGAATCCGGCTTAGTCAAGACGCCGCGTGTGGTGGTGCGCGACGACGCCGTGCCGGACGCCAAAACCTACAAATCCCGTCTCTACCACATCTACAACGACCCAGAAGTTAGAGACGACCTCAACCGCCGCGCCGAACCCCACGAGCCGCTGCCGGATCTGGTGCTGAACGCCTATTACCTGCTGGGCTACGACTGGCGTGAGACATGGAGAGCCTGGAAAGCGGCTGGCCTGCCCACGCCGCCTGTGATGATCACCGTCTGTAACCGAACTGAGACAGCAGCGCGGGTCAAGCACGCCTTCGATTCGCGGAGCATTCACATCGACGAGCTGTGCGACCCGGAGCGAATCCTGCATATCGACTCGAAGGTGCTAGAAGAGGCTGAGGCAAAGGAAGAGTCCGCGGTAACAGTAGAGGCGTCGAACGAGACCGAGGAGGGGGAGGAGGAAGAGGCACCCGTCGAGCGCAGGCTAACCAAGGCAGAACAGGCGGAACTTTTGCGGAAGATCGTAGATACGGTTGGCAAGGTGGGGCAGCCAGGCGAGAAGATCCAGAACGTCATTTCCGTCGGGATGCTGAGCGAGGGCTGGGACGCCAAGACGGTGACGCACATTATGGGGCTGCGGGCCTTTACCTCGCAACTGCTGTGCGAGCAGGTTGTAGGCCGGGGCCTGCGCCGCACATCCTACGAGATCAACCCACAGACCGGGCTGCTTGAGCCCGAGTACGTCAACATCTTCGGCGTGCCTTTCACGTTCTTGCCGCATGAGAGTAGCGGAGATGGCCCGCCACCGCCGCCAACGCCCAAGACTGCGGTAGAGCCGGATCCAGCCAAAGCGGAGTTTGAGATCCGCTGGCCGAATGTGGTGCGTATCGAGCGCGTACTTCAGCCAGTATTGACTCTTGATTGGTCGAAGGTGCAGCCCTTGGAGCTGAACGCGGCCCAGACACCGCAGGTGGCCGAACTGGCACCAATTCTCGAAGGCAAGCCAGACGTAACTCAAATCAGCCGCATCGAACTGGAGCAGTTGGCCCGGGAGTTTCGCACCCAGCGCATCATCTTCGAAACTGCCCGGAACGTGTTCGATCAAATCAAGCAAAGCTGGAAAGGCAGTCGCGAAATCTTGCTGGCGCAGTTGGTGCGGATTGTGGAGCAGTTCATTCGCTCTGACCGCATCTTGATCTCCCCACCTCTTTTTTATCAGGACGAACTGCGCCGTCGGTTGATCATCACCCTCAACATGTCACGAATTGTGCAACATGTGTGCGAGGCGGTGCGGCAGGAAAACACAGAGCGGCTTACTCCGATCTTCGACCGCGATCACCCTATCCGCTCGACGGGCCAAATGCGTACCTGGTACACGAGCAAACCCTGCCAACGCACGCGCAAGTCACACATCAACGTCTGCGTCTACGACAGCACCTGGGAGGCGTCGGACGCTTTCGTCCTGGACAATAGCAGTGCCGTGAGCGCCTGGGCAAAAAACGACCATCTGGGCTTCGAGGTGCTTTACGTCTATCGTGGCGTGGTGCGGAAGTATCGGCCAGATTTTCTTGTGCGGCTTGCCAATGGCGACATGCTCATTCTGGAAACGAAGGGACAGGACACTGAACTAGACCGGGTGAAGCGGTGCTATCTCGAGGAGTGGGTGCAAGCCGTCAATACGCATGGCGCGTTCGGTCGCTGGCAGTGGAAGGTGGCCCGTCACCCAGGCGAGATACGGGACATTTTGTTGCAAAGCCTAGAGCAGTAGGAAGCTGGAACCCGAAAGGCTTGTGAACGTGTTGATAGCAGCCAACTGCTGGGCCCCCCGTGCGTACTGCGGCCCTCTCTCAGAGGGATGTACGGATATTCGCCAAGACTGAGCCGTCTTTCCTGGCCCCGGAATCGGTAGCGAAACCGCCAGAGCCTCGACCCGTTGGGCTTCACCTCCAAGTACAGCCTTCTTTTGTCCGGCAACTGGTAGGGCTTGTCCTTGGGTTTGGCATTCCTGATGACTACCTCCGACAGAGCTATGTCCCGCCCTGGCTTTTGTGTCCCTGGTCATGTCCCACTTTAGCCCGGATTACGGTGGATTTTGTCAGTCTATCTTGGACACTGAAAAGCCCGGAAGCCCTTCTAGACAAGGGCCTGCTGGATCTGGGTGGATGTCATCGGACTACGTGGTAACGGAGAGGGTGGGATTCGAACCCACGGTGGCTTGCGCCACGGCAGTTTTCAAGACTGCTTCCTTAAACCACTCGGACACCTCTCCACTCTATCCCTGGCAAGGATCTGCAGCCTTACCTATCTTAGGCTCTGCAATTGCCTTTGTGCAGCCGGGGAGCCACCCCCCTGACAACAACTTGTGAGCAAGAACAGGGATCCGCTATAACCCACCTGAGGGATCCCTGGCTGACCGATGAGAGGACACTTTTGCCCAGCCCAGGTGCAACTTCTAGCTTGGCTGGCGCCGGTGTTGCTGACCGCCTGTCGACTCCTGCCGTCTACAGAACCTCCTGCCGCTGCCCAGCCGGATCCAGTGCTGCGCCACATCGGTGAAGATGGCACCCACTTTGAGGCTTCTGTGGGCGATACCCGCGCCCTTCCTCCCCACTTCCCGCAGCAGTTGCGCCTGCCCAACGCCACCGTCGTCTCTTCCGGGCAGATTTGGGATCAGGAGGGGGGATTGGCTTCCTTGATCCTGGAGACCTCTCAACCTCTGGAGGAGATTGCCGCTTACTACCGCCGCACCCTCTGGGGCCGGGGCTGGGATCTCCTCTCCGATGTTGAGCAGGCCAACGGCATCCGCACGCTGGTGTTCGAGTCTCCCCCCCGCCCCGATAGACCACTCCAGCAGGCAGTCATCCAGCTGGGATCCCCTCGCCGCGGGCCGGATCAGGTGGAGTACCGCGATATCTTGATTTTGCTGAGTACCATTGCCCCTGTGGGCGAAGTGCCGCCTGCTGCTCCCTAGAGCATGCCCGTCTATACCCAAGCAATTGAAATTGCCGCTGGCGTGGCCCAGGTGGAGCGCTGCCTAGTCGACCCCGAGCTGATGCGGCGCTGGCTTAACCCCCTTTTGGGATGTGAAGCCCTGGGATCCCCCACGGGACAATTGGGTAGCCGCTACCGCTTTTTCCTACGCCTGCCTCTAGTCTCCCCCAGCTTGGACTGCGTGATTGTCGAGCGGGCCGAGGGCCTGGTGGAGTGGCAGTTCGAGGGTTTTTTTCAGGGCACTGACCGCTGGGAGTGCCACCCCCAAGCGTCGGGGACGCTCTTGGTCAACCGCTTTGAGTTTTGCATCCCCAACCCCTGGGTAGCGGCAGGGTTTCATCTCGTGGCAGCAGAGCTGACCCGGCACGACATGCGGGCGCAACTGCGGCGGCTAAAGGCAGTGGCCGAGGCTTTGGGTTAGGCTGGTGGCAGGGAGTAAAGAAACGTAAAAAACTGCCATGACCAGCAACAGCGGCTTGTTCAACCGTCGCTTCTTCGAAAACTTCATCCCCCAGCCAGCCAACAACTCTCTGCAGATTGGCGAGCTGGCCCCCGACTTTGAGCTGCCTAACGTCCAAGGGGATCCCGTGCGCCTGTCAGACTACCGCGGCCACAAGCCGGTGGTTCTGGCCTTTACCCGCATCTTTACGGAAAAGCTCTTCTGCCCCTTCTGCTACCCCCACATCCAGGAGCTGAAGGCCCGCTACGAAGAGATCCGGGCGCTGGGAGCAGAGCTGCTGATGGTTACCAGCACCGACCCGGTGCAAAGCCAACAGATCCAAGCCGACCTGCAACTGCCCTATCCGCTGTTGGTGGATCCAGAGTGCAAAACTTTTCGGCTCTACGGCGTTGGCCAAGCCCTAGGGGCGCCCCTGCCGGGCCAGTTTGTTGTCGATCGCGAAGGGAGGCTGCGCTATAAGCATCTCTTCTCCTTTGCCGAGCCCAACGCCAGCACCGACGAAGTGCTGCGGGTCTTGCGGGAGGGGCTGACCAGCGGCTGGGACGGGACTCGTCGCGTGGCTCCTGTGCCCTTTTTCTAAGCTGCTGTTTCTATGCAAGCCCGGAAGAGGGTGGAAAAGGGGTGGTCTTTGCGCGGCTGGCCCGGAACAGCGCCCGGCAAGCGGAGGCCCTGGAAGTAGTCCTGCGCCATGCCTGGGACTACATGCGGCGCTTGCTCTCCTTGGGCAAGGCGGAAGAGCCGCAACTGCCGCCGCCTCTGGTGCTGCGCAACATCCTGGTGGATTTGGGGCCGGTTTACGTGAAGCTAGGCCAGTTGCTGAGCACCCGCCTCGATCTGCTGCCGCGGGAGTACATCGAACCCTCAGCAGCCTGCAGAGCAATGTGCCCCCCGTGCCCTGGAACGCGGTGGAGATCCTGCTGCGCCAGCCGCTGGAGCGGGTCTTCAGCAGCCTTGACACGGAAGCGGTGGCAGCGGGATCCATCGCCCAAGTCCATCGCGCCCGCCTCGTGAGCGGCGAAGCAGTGGCCCTCAAGATCCAGCGGCAGCATTGCCGAGCTGGTGGCGCAAACAGAGTTTGGCCGGCTGACCGACGTGGTGCCTTGGCCAACGAATTTTGCCGAGCCATCCGGTTGGGCTCTGGTCGCGTTGCTCTCTTGAACTGTGGCATGGTCGGGCGGCTGGATCCCTGCACACAGCAGATTGTGCTGGAGCTGATTTTGGCCATCGTCAGCTTGGATGCCCAGCGCTGTGCCGAGCTGACTCTGGAACTGGCCCTGCCGGAAAGTCCTGGGGGCAGCCTGCGGGATCCCGCCGTCAGCCTGGCCCAACTGCAGAGGAAATACGAGCGTCTCCTGCAGCAGTACTACACCCTGAGTGTTGCCGAGCTGGATTTTAGCCAGCTCTTTTCCGAGATCCTGCAGGCGGCACGGCGCAACCAGATCCGCTGGATCCCTCGGTGCCGCCATCCTCTTGGCGCAAACCCACCGCTTTCAGGTCTTCTGGCTGAGCGAGCTGCTTTTTAGCGCCGCCAGCCTGTTGGGCCTGTGGCTTATCCTGAGCATCCTCCGCTCCGGTCGCCTGCGTGGCTAATCCCCAGGCCAGCTGCCTAGGTATCCCTGTGCTCGGGATGTTTGCGAAACAACAAAAAAGCGGTATCAGCGCCTTTGCGAGCGCCTCCAAGGATCCAGGAAAGGCCCATTTTTTCGTTACCCGCTCGATGCCTTGCGCTACAAGGCTTTCAGGCTCTCACCCCCCTCTCCAAGGCCACTTTTTGCCCTTTTCGACCGACCCCCTCGCAAATGGGTCTTGTACCCCTTGCCCTGCTTGGCTTCAATCGAGGAGCAGTCCTAGTGCTGGCTCTGCTGGCTAGGGGCTCTGCCCCGAAAGCTAGGGCTGTTCTCCCTTCGGGGGGATTCCTAGAAATTGGAAACTACTCGATAATGATCCGGTCGGCCATTTGGCCGCCTCGCGTTCCCCCTTCGGGAGGATCCCTAGAAGTTGAAAACGCCAGGCATTACCTACCGGCAAAGCGCGGGGCTTGGCTGTAGCTCCCCCTTCGGGGGGATGAAAATTGGAAAGGAATCGGAAACGTCCCTGTGAGCTTGGTGCTGCCAAAGCTCGCCCTGACGTTGGGAGATCCAGCGGGGATTGGGCCAGAGATTGTGCTCAAGGCGCTGGCGGATCCCCAGGTGCAGGCCTGCGCCCAGATAACGGTGGTGGGCGAGCGGCAGGTTTTGCAGGCTACCTACCGTCTCTTGAAAGCAAAAGGGGTGGCAGATCCCTTAGCTGACCCAGAAGGGATTCCAGTCCTAGAGTGCGGCAGCGGCTTCCACCTAGAGTTCTCTCGTGTGGGCCGGGGGGATGCCCAGAGCGGAGCGGCCAGCTTTGTCTACCTGAAAACGGCTGTTGAAGGGGCGCTGCAAGGCCAGTTCCAGGGGATCGTGACCGCCCCCATTGCCAAATACCTCTGGCACCAAGCGGGCTACCCCTTCCCCGGCCAAACAGAGGTACTGGCCCAGCTCAGCGGGCGCGAGCACTACGGCATGCTGTTTGTGGCCCGTTCTCCCCACAGCGGCTGGCAGATGCGGGTTCTACTGGCCACCACCCACATCCCCTTGAGCCAGGTGCCCCTCACCCTCACCCCAGAGCTGGTGCGTAGGAAGTTGGACTTGCTGGCGGGGTCCCTGCGCGAGCTTTTTGGGATTGGCGATCCCGTAATTGCCGTGGCTGGCCTCAACCCCCATGCCGGCGAACGGGGGCAACTGGGTTCAGAAGAACAGGAGTGGCTGGCGGAGCTGCTAGGTACCTATCCCCACGCCAGAATCTGGGGGCCGCTTCCCCCCGATACGATGTGGCTAGCTCCCGCCCAAGCCTGGTATGGTCAAGGATCTCCCGCCGTTGCCGACGCCTACCTGGCCCTCTATCACGACCAAGGCCTGATCCCAGTGAAGCTGCTGGCGTTTGACCGGGCCGTCAACCTAACCCTGGGGTTGCCCTTCATTCGCACCTCCCCCGACCACGGCACTGCCTTTGACATAGCTGGACAGGGGGTGGCCCGCGCCGAGAGCCTCAAGCAGGCAATCCTGCTGGCAGCCGAACTGGCCCCTACGGCCGCCGCAGCGTCTCGATCCCTCCAGGGCCAGCGATAATGGCCTCGGTGGCCATGCCGATAAACAGGCCGTGCTCCACTACCCCCACCGTTGCTTTGAGTTGCTCAGCTAGCTTGGCTGGATCGGCAATGGGGCCAAACTGGCAGTCGAGGATGTAGTGCTGCTCGTCGGTGAGGTAGGGATCTCCGTCGGCCGTGCGCCGCAGCACCGCCTGGCAGCCCAGGGCTTCCACCCGCGCCAGGGTAGTCTTCCAGCCAAAGCGCACCACCTCCACCGGCACTGGGAAGCGCGTGCCTAGCTGCGCCACCTTCTTGGAGGCGTCGGCAATGATGATTAGCTCGGCGGCGCTGGCCTCCACCAGTTTCTCCCGCAGCAGGGCTCCCCCTGCCCCCTTGATGAGATTGAGGGATCCCACCTCAATTTCATCAGCTCCATCGATGGCCAGATCCAAGCGAGGCTGCTCTTCCAGCGTGGCCAGCGGGATCCCTAGAGAGCGGGCCTGTTCTGCCGTGCGCTCGGAAGTGGGCACCCCGATGAACTGCAGCCCCTCCTTTCGCATGCGCTGGGCTAGGGCGCTCACTGCAAAGGCGGCTGTGGAGCCCGTCCCCAGGCCCACCACCATGCCTGACTGTACCCGCTGGGCTGCTGCCTGGGCTGCCGCCTGTTTCAGCTCCTCAGAACTAGTCATCCTATTCCCGCTGGAGTCCAACTTGCTATTCTACCGCCCACTCCAGCTAAAGCCCTGCGGCGCCTCCACCACCTGGCCGAAGAGATCGTAGGGCTCGGCCCGCGTAATCTGGACCGGCACCAGGGATCCCAGGGATCCGGGCCCGCGCACATGCACCACCCCATCCACCTCAGGGGCAAAGCGGGGGGAGCGGCCAATCCACTCGCCCGTGCGGGGGTTTTCCTGCTCCAGGAGCACAGGCACCACCTGCCCCACCTGCTCGCGGTTGCGGCGGAAGGCGATCTCCTGCTGCAGCTGCATCAGGCGGGCGCGGCGCTCTTTTTTGACGCGCTCAGGCACTTGGTGAGGAAGGTGGTAGGCAGGCGTGCCTTCTTCGGGAGAAAAGGTAAACACCCCCACATGGTCAAATTGGTGGCGCTGCACAAAGTCCAACAGATGCTGGAAGTGCTCCTCTGTCTCGCCAGGAAAGCCGACGATGAAGCTGGTGCGCAGCACGGCCTTGGGTAGGGCCTGACGCAGCCGCTCGATCAACCGGTCGTTGACCTGGTCCTGCCAGGGGCGGTTCATGGCCTTGAGGATCTCGGGGTGGCTGTGCTGCAGCGGCAGATCCAGATAGAGCAAGAAATTGGGGGTCTCCTGAATGGCCTCTACCACTGCCGGAGTAATGCCCGTAGGGTAGGCATAGAGCATGCGGACCCAGGGAATAGGGATCTTGCCCAGAGCACGGATGAGCTCAGCCAGCCGCGGCTCCCCGTAGAGGTCGATCCCGTAGTTGGTGGTGATCTGGGAAATGAGAATCAGCTCCTGCACCCCTTCTGCAGCCAGTTGTTCGGCCTCCCGCAAGATGGACTCGATGGGGCGAGAGCGTTGCTTGCCCCGCAGGTGGGGGATGATGCAGAAAGAGCAGCGATAGTCACACCCCTCTGCCACCCGCAGGTAGGCCACTGGCGCGTGGGTAGTGCGATAGCGGGGGACAGTCTCATCAGCAATGTAGTCCAAGCTGGAGGTGACGGCATTAACCCGCTCTCCCCGCTCCACCCGCTCCATAACCTGGACAATCTGGTGGTAGTCGCCCGTGCCCACAATGGCCACCGCCTCTGGGATCTCCCGCAGCAGCTCCTCCTGGAAGTGCTGCGCCAAGCAGCCAGCGATGATGAGCTTCTTGCCCTGCACTGCCAGCTCCATCAAGGTGCTGACCGACTCCCGCCGCGCCGCTTCGATGAAGCTGCAGGTGTTGACAATGATGTAGTCGGCGCTCTCTTCATCCCCCTCCACCCGGTAGCCTGCCTGGGCCAGCAGGCCCATCATGTGTTCCGTGTCCACGCGGTTTTTCTCACAGCCCAGGTGCACAACGGCAACAGCCGGCGCTTCCTTTGGGGAAGCAGAAAGGCTGCGAGAGGGTTCCAACCGGTTCATAGCCCTAGGAGAGACCAAGCGAACGCCGACAACAGACACCAAATGAATGGTAAATAAATCTTTCTCATTCTAGTTCTAGTTGGGTTTTGCTTTTAAAGGCGGGGAGGATGGCTGCCCACTATCAGCCGGCTAGCCCCCAAAGTTAACCAAAACCAAGCCGACAGCCACCGCCAGCCCCGTGGCTGCCCAGCTCCAGGGATCCCTTGCCATCTCTTCTGGGAGCAGAGGTGCTCTTCCATAGCCCCTCAGGCGCAGCGCCTGATAGACCCGCTCGGAGCGCTCGTAGCTGCGCACCAGGAGAGTGCCCACCGCCGCAGCCAGGAAGGGCAGGTCTTGCCGCAAGGCCGGGCCCGGACGCCACAGGGATCCCCGCGGTCGCCAGCCCCTCAGCCGAGCTGCCCGCTGCATCCGCTGCCACTGGGTAGCCACCTCCTGCAAATAGCGCTGGGTTAGCCAAGCCAGTTCCAGGAGTAGGTCGGGGATCCCCAAAGCCCCTAGGGCTGCCAACAGGGCCGGCAGAGGGGTGGTCTCCCCCAGCAGCATTGCCAGGGCCAACAGCGCCAGGCTGCGCCCGCCAAGGCAAAGCGCCCTCTCCAGCCCCTCCCAGCGCAAAGCCAAGGAGCCCCACTGCCAGAGGAAGGTCTCCCCAACGGCAAAAGGCAAGAAGAGGACGAAGGCTATCAACAAAACTCCTGGGGCGGCCAGCCGTCTTAGCCCTCGGCGCAGGGGCAAGCCGGAGAGCGCCCAAAGAAGAGCCACCAACACCCAAACTAGGGGTAGCAAGGCCAAGCGCTGCACCTGGGCAAAAGCCGCCATCAATGCCAGTAGGCCAACCACCTTGGGCAGAGGCCGCCAGCGGTGGAGCCAAGGGGAGGAAAAACTCCTGGAGGCGAGAGGCGGGCAGGGCAGATTAGCCTTAGAGCTTTTCATCCTCCCCCAAAAGCTGCGGCTGTACCCGCTGCAAGAACAGCACCACCCAACGGGTAAACAGCCCCTCCACCCCTGCCAGCGGCAGATGAGCTGCCATCAAGCCGGCCAGGGCCAAGCGCTCTGCGGACGTGGAAGGGATCCCCTCGCTGTACAGCGCCGCCAGCACCACGCCGTAAAATAGCAGCGCCGCCAGCACCACCCCTGCAGCTCCTGCCCAAAAGGCAGCCCAGCCCGTTCCCAGCCGCCGCCGGCTTGCTTGAAAGATCCCTCCTGCCAGAAGCGCCGGGATCCCCAAGATGGCGGCGTTGATCCCCAGGGTGGTCAGCCCTCCATGCCCGAAAGCCACGGCCTGAAAGAACAGGCCCACCAGGATGGCCGGGTAGGCCAAGACCCCCAAGAGCACGCCCATTAGGCCATTGAGCAGCAGGTGCAGGCTGGTTGGAGGAAAGGGCAGGTGAATGGAGGAGGCGACAAAAAAAGCCGCTGTCAGCAGCGCTGCCTTGGGGAGCGGGCGGCGGGGATCCCTTTCCAGCCGCTGCAGGCGGCCCAGGCTGTAGCCGGTGATCAAGGCGGTGAGGCCATAGCCTCCCAACCACAGGGGCGCTGGCAAAAGGCCCTCGCTGATGTGCATGGCTAGTCCTGCTCCAGAGCAGCAGCGCCGACTTCGGAGCTTGGCCGTTCTCCACCCACAGAGGCGGCAGGGCGGGGCCGCAAGAAAAACAGCGCTGTGCCTAAGCAGCCCCAGATAACGCAGGCAGCCATGACCCCCCGCTGCAGAGGCCCAAAGCCAGGAGAGGGGGGGCTGGGGATCCCTAGCCCCTCTCCAACCGGCACCTTCACCACTACGCCGTGCCCCGCCTGGCGAATATGCACCTGCCACAGGCCCTTGAGCTCCGGATCCGGCTGCAGCCAAAACCGGCCCTGGGCGTCCGTCTGCCCCTCCTGCCAAGGAGTGCTGGGATTGCTAGGTGCAAACACCGTTACCTGCGCCGAACGCATCGGATCGCCTGTATCGTAGCGGGCCTGGATCTCGAACGTGGGAACTGCTCGCCAAGAGGCCTCCACCCCGTGTCCCCAAGCCGGGGCAGCCAGAAGCAAGCCAAAAGCCAGCCAGCTCAATTGCCAGCAAGAGTGGAAAGGGGCGCGACTTGGCCAGACTGGGTTCATCGCTAAGCAAAGGATAGAGGACAACAAAAGCCAACGGGACTTGAGGGCAAAGACCTACGTCAAGAACCCTGTCCTGCCGAGGCAACCAGGCGAACCCCAGCGCTGCCTTTGAGGCCGTCCTTGAAGGGCAGCCTGTCATTCCCAAACAGGTGGTCGAAGTGGAAGGCGGCTTCCCAGTCCGCCACCTGGCCTCCCGGACAAGACCCTTGTGCTCTTCTCCCACCTACTCGCCACAGACGAGGGCCAGCTCAGGACTGAACTTGAGCACACATGGGATCCCCTCCGCCTCCCTTTTTGCTGTTCAGGCTCTACCCTTGATCCAGAGAGAGTAGCCCTTCGACGGACCCTCCAGCGCCGGCATTTGTCGCTTGGCCCAGGCAGTCCTGCTCTACCGAACCACAGATTTCTTCACCCTTACAATCCCCTGCTGGGGCATCCCCCAGAAACTACTCCTGCGCCAAGTTTCCGGCCCGCACCCAACCTTCCTGCCCGTTCTGCCGCCGGATGCGCTGCCAGCGGCCATCAGCGCTGTATTCCAGCACCGTCACTACCTCATCCATGGGCAGACCGCCAATGTAAGCCCCTTCCCGGTCAGGAGTGGCCCGCAGGGCCAAGCCCCTCGGCTCAATTACCCGTCCCCGTTCCCCTGGAGCAAGGCTGGTTTCTAGCGGTGGCCGAATTGGCGAGGGGGTAGAGTTAGGTGTAGATTCAACCCTAGAAGTTGCAGAAAGCGGAGCCGAGGCAACTGCTGCTCCTTCCACGGGGCCCAGGTTGCCAGCGCGTACCCAGCCTTCCTGGCCGTTCAGTTCTCGCCGTACCCGTTGCCAGCGACCATCGGCGCTGTACTCCAGCACCGTCACTATTTCCCCCGCCCCAATTCCCCCTTGGTAAGCTCCCTCCACCGAGGGCTTGCTGCGGATGGCTAGACCCAGCGGCTCGATCACCCGCCCCCGGCTGCCAGGCGGAAAGGCAGTGGAATCAAGGCTGCCTACAGCCGGCGGAGACTCCCTCTGAGTAGGGCGAGCCGAGGGGGAAAAGGGCAAGCTTGTCGGTCTAGGCAAAGGCTCCACCCGCACCGCTCGAGGAAACTGCGGCACTGCAGGGGGAGCCAGCAGGGGAGCAATGAACTGCCACGCCTGCCAACCCAGAGCAGCCAAGGCCCCAACCGAGAGGCTCAGGGCCATTAGGGTGCCGAAGGGAAAACTCCCCACCGCCGGAGAAGAACGGCCTCGCACCGGGTAGTTAGCCATCCAAAACTCAGCTCCCAAAAGCTGAGAGTAAGAGCCTTGCCAACGCTTGCAAGCCCCAGAGCATCTCTAGTACTTCTAGTTTCGCCTCTGGGTGCTGGCTTGGGAAGCTATCTCCCAAGGGGCAAGCTCAGCAGCACGTTTAGCCTCTACTTGGTGAACATATTCTCCCAGTCAGTGGTGAGAATTTCGTGACCAAAGGTCCAGCCGGCTAGGAGCAAGGGCAAGGCCAAACCCAAGAAGCCGAAGAAACTGATTACCTGAGCAATTTGCCGCTGCGCCCTTTTCCTTTTCGGGTCGGGGATGTTACTAGCAGCTACCGTGAGCTTTGAGCAAAAGGCTACCACCACCGCCCCCGCTGGCCCCAGCACCAGCGATGGCCACAGCCAATCCGCTACCTGCGCATACTCGTAGGCCCGCGTGAACGGCATGATGACGAAACAGACCAGCTCTAGCACTCCCCAGGTGAAGAGGGCCACCTGGATATCCTTGCGAAAGACGGCGTTGGGATCGTAGTACATAAGCCTCTGGGAAGAACCCCCACCATGCCACTCTAAGGCCTGGCCGGCAAGTTGTTACTCCCCTCCTTTGCAGACAGCCTAACGAGTGGTTGCCACTCATTTGCCCAGAGACAGAGGCTCGAGGAAAGCCAAGCAGCCAATTCAATAAGAGTCTGAAGCAGTCTGTTGTATAAATAAAGACTACCTGGGTTTGCCGCTTTCTGCAGCCCGGATATGTCCTGCTGGCAGAGCTCTTCTGCAGCCCTGCCCCCTCCTAGTCAACCCGCTATGTTCCGCATCCTTATTGTCGACGACGATCCCAGCATTTGCACGCTGCTCAAGCGGTACTTGCAGCGCCAAGGGTACACGGTCGAGGTGGCTGCAACCGGTGCCGAGGGCCTGCAGCAGTTACGTACTTTTCAGCCGGACTTGGTGATTTTGGATTTGAACTTGCCAGATGTCAGCGGCTACAGCCTCTGCCGGCAGATGCAAAAGGAGACTGGCGTGTATGTATTGATGCTAACCAGCCGAGTGAATCCTGCCGACAAGCTGCAAGGATTTCAGCTAGGCGCAGATGACTACCTGACCAAACCCTTCACCCTACCGGAGCTACAAGCACGGGTGCAGGCTATCCTGCGCCGAGGGCGGACGAAAGCCCAGGGAGGAAGCGCCCCCGTTCTAACCTTTGCCTCCTTGGTGATTAACCCAGAAACCCGGGAAGTCACTCGTGACCAGCGTCCCATTAGCCTGACGGCTCTGGAGTTTGACTTGCTCTACACCATGGCCCGCTACCCTGGACGGGTTTGGCGACGCGCTGAACTGATCCGAGAGGTGTGGGACTTTAACTATGAAGGAGATGAGCGAGTCGTTGATGTCCACATTGGCCAAATTCGCAAGAAGTTAGAGACTGATGCCAGTCAGCCAGAGCTAATCCGCACCGTGCGCGGCGTTGGCTACAAGTTTGAGCCCCCCACTCCAAAGGAGGGAGGAGAGGAATTCAAATAGCCATAAAAGAGAGAGAGGTTGAGAGTAAAAGCGCGCTAATCCAGACGACGGCCTGTCAAGCGCACAAAGATATCTTCTAGGTTGGCAGGGCGCACCATCAGGCCGGTTTTGTCGGATTCAGCTTCCAACTGCCGCTGGGCCTCCGCCAAGCTGGGGAAAAAGGTGTAGCTCACCTCCTGTCCAGGTCGGGAGCGCACCAGCAGAGCTTCCCCGTACTTGGCCCGCAACTGACTAGGGCTGCCCAGCTCGATCAGCTTGCCGCCGTCCATGATGCCGATGCGGTCGCACAGCTCTTCGGCCTCCTCCATGTAGTGGGTGGTAATCAGCAAGGTCATCCCCTGTCGATTCAGATCCCGCAGGATCTTCCACAACAGCCGCCGCGCTTGGGGATCCAATCCAACCGTCGGCTCGTCCAGGAACAAGATTTGAGGCTGGTGCAGCAGGGCTCTGGCCACTTGCAGGCGCCGCTTCATGCCGCCGGAGAGGGTCTTCACCTTGTCGTGCCGCCGGTCGGCCAGCTTCACGTACTCCAGCCACTCGTCGATGCGCCGCTGCCGCTCCGGGTTGGGAATGTGGTGCATGCGGCCGTGGAACTCCAGGTTTTCCCAAACCGTTAGCTCCGCCTCTAGGGTAATAGGCTGCAACACCACCCCAATCTGCCGCCGCACTGCTAAGGGATCCCGCACCACGTCGTAGCCCCCCACTTGGATGGATCCCTGGCTGGGTCGCGTGAGGCTAGTGAGCATGCGGATGGTGGTGGATTTGCCGGCGCCGTTGGGCCCCAGCAGGGCAAATACCTCCCCCTGAAAGATCCGCAGGCTCAAGTCCTGAACAGCCACCTGCTGCCCAAAGCGCTTCCACACCCCCTGCATTTCCACTGCCGCCGGCTGGGTCTGGGGCAGAGTCGGGGCCATCGAAAGAGGGGTTGCAATCAGCTCCATCTGCAGTGTAAAGAAGTCTTTCTTCCCTAGCATACGCCAGTTGGGTTGGCCTTCTCTCCTGGGCGGCTGTGATCCTCCTTACTCGGAGCTTTCACCTCGCCCTTGTAAAATAATTGACATCCAGCTGAGGAGCGGGGCTAGGCCAAAGCTCTACCCGAAGCACCAAGCTATAACCATTCAGGCGAGGCGCTATGCAGACTAGAGACCGATTTGATCAGATTGACTTCCGCCTGGATCGCCTAGTCGGCGCTGTGTTGACCCTAGTTGAAGCCGTCAGCTCTATCAAAGACGACTTGTCCCAGTTAAAAGACATCGTTCAGCAACAGGCGCGGATGACGCAAGAGCACAGCGCGTGGCTGGAGGAGTTCAAGGCGGTTTGCCAGCAGCAAGCGGAAACAGCCCGGTGCCAAGCCGAAACGGTTGAGCGCCTCATCGCGCACCTCTTGCCAGTTCAGAAGTCAAAGGCTTGAGGCATGTCACAATGGCAGTAGAGCTGAGGTCGTCCGCCCTTGGAGTTCCAGGTTGCAGCAGCCCAGCAGGGTTCTGTTGACGCAGAAGATTTGCTGGCCTTTTTTCGCTGTCGTCGCCTGCCCTACTTAGATCGGTTTGGGCCTCAAGAAGCCAAGCTGCCGCCGGAAAACCTGCTGGAGCAATGGCGTCGGGATCGCCAAACTCTGCAAGCTGCTGTGCTGGAGCGATTCCCGGGAGAACAGGTCGCGCCGGGCAATGAAGCCCTTCTGGCAGCTATGGTAGCAGGGGCGGAGCGGATCTACGGCGGGCAGATTGTAGCAGAGCTGTTTTGGGAAGCTGAGGCGGAGCTTGCCAGCTCTGAAGTTGCCCTCGCCTCTTCCCCTGAGACAGAGCTTGAGCTCCCTGAGGACGACTCCACTAGGGCTGTTCCAGAGTTTCGCTCCGTTTGGGTAAGCAGCTCGCTGGACCTCCTGATTCGGGATCCCGCCCTTCGCAGCCAAGGCCGGCCCGTTTACCTGCCGGTGCACATTCGCCTCGGCAAGCGCCCCAAGCCGGAGTACGAATTGTTGTTGGCTTTGCAGGCCGAGTTGCTTGGATCCCTGCAGGGGCAGGTGCCCAAGCACGGCTTTCTAATTTTGAAAGACAAGGAATGGTACCCCGTCGAGCTAGATCGACGACGTGCTCAGGTGCGCCGCCTGCTGCAAGATTACCTGCGCTCCCTTAGTCGACCCGAGCCGCCCCAGGTGTTAATGGCCCGCAGCCGCTGTCATCTCTGCCACTGGCGGAACTACTGTCGGCAGCTAAACGCCACCACCCAGCCCCTCAGCCTGCTACCGGGTGTAACTAGATCCCGCTATCCCCTTCTGCAAAAGGCGGGGATTGACTCAATTGAAGCCTTAGCCAACGCCCCCCTGGAAACGCTGCAGGCCATTCCCCAGCTGGGAGCCCGCGTGGCCCTGCAACTACAGCTCCAAGCCCGCGCCACCCTCAGCCGCCAGCCCCTCTGGCTGCAATCCCCACCCCCAGCTCTGCCGACAGCGCCCGTGGAGCTGTACTTCGACATCGAGGCGGATCCCCGCCACAACGTTGCTTACCTGCTGGGCCTGCTCGTGGTAGAACAAGCAGAGGAGCACAAGGTTGTCAACTACTACAGTTGCCTAGCTGCCGAGCCACAGGAGGAAGGACAGGCCTGGCAACAGTTTCTAGAGTTGGTTCAACGTTACCCTGAGGCGCCCATTTATCATTTCCATGGCTTTGAAGTACAGACTTGCCGGCAACTGGGGGAGCAGTACCAAACGGATCCCCGAGAGGTGCAGCAACTGTTGGAGCGCTTTGTGGATTTACACACCTGGATTCAGCGGTCGGTAGTGCTGCCCGTTGAGAGCTACTCCCTGAAGAACATCGCCCGCTGGCTGGGGTTCAAGTGGCGACTGCCCGAGGCCAATGGAGCCTACTCCATCTACTGGTATAGCCAGTGGCTAGAAACACGAGATCGCCACTATCTAGAGCAGACACTCATCTACAACGAGGACGATTGCCAGGCTACCTATCGCCTTAAAGCTTGGTTGAGTCAGAGTGCAGCTTCTGAGTCCAGTAGGAGATAGCTCCTTCCCATTGCCTAGCAGGGCAGTAACTGCCCTCCTTCTTCCAGCAAAAAACCCCCACCGAGGGGTGTAGTAGGGTCTGGCACCGAGCTATTTTTCCGGAGGGTCACCCCTCCAGTAGGTTCGCCGCTGATGCGTTTCACGTCCGAGTTCG
>NZ_JANSIS010000008.1:0-79999 GCF_047462135.1 Synechococcus sp. O70.2 | reverse complement strand
AAAGCCTAACTTCCCTGTGGAAGTGCGAAGATGGACAACCTAACCTTAATCCAACCGTTAAGTTCTGTCAACTCTCCTGAAAGAAGCCATGTCGCTTGCCCGCTGGATTCTAGGGATCCACACCACCACGCCCGTCTTGGGCCTAGCCCTCCTGCCGCTGGAGGAGAGGGAAGGCCGTAGCCAAAGTTGGTGGCTAGACCGCCAGATGGCAGCGCGGCTGCACCCGTGCCTAAAGGAGTTCTTGGCTGGCCAAGACTGGTCCCAGCTGGCGGGGATCGCTGTCGCCGTCGGGCCAGGGAGTTTTACCGGTAGCCGTTTGGGGGTGAGCGTGGCGCGGCTGGTGGGGCAGCAGCTGGGCATTCCCGTGTTTGGCTACTCGTCCTTGGCTGTTATTGCCCGCCAGGTGTGGCAGGAGCAGGGATCCCCACTCCAGCCCCTGAGGGTGGCGGTGCACATGGATGCCAAGCGGGGGGAGCGGTATGGCGGCGTGTACCGGGTAGGCCCAGACCAGGTAGTGGCTGAAGTGGCCGATCAACTCTGGGAGGCGGTGGCTTGGCAGGCCCTTCTCCGCCAGTGGCCGCAGGCGCTAGCGGTCGATGCCGCCGATTGGGTAGAGCCGGTGCCTGTGCTGGCGCTGGCAGAGCTTGCCCGTGCTGACTTTCTTGCAGGCCTGCGCCCTCCCTGGCAGGAGGTGTTGCCTAAGTACGGACGGCAGCCGCCCATTGATCTCAGCGGGGTGAATCGGAGTACCCCCCAGGCGCGGTAAGATTGGGAAGGCTAGGCCACAGACCCCGTGCTGACATGATCTCAAGCAACGACTTGCGCCCCGGCGTCTCTGTAGAGATTGATGGCGCTCCCTACAAAGTCATCGAGTTTCTCCACGTCAAGCCAGGCAAAGGGGCGGCCTTTGTGCGCACCAAGCTCAAAAACATGCAGACCGGCAACGTTGTCGAGAAAACCTTCCGCGCCGGCGAAATGCTGCCTGCTGCCACCATCGAAAAGGTGAACATGCAGTATCTCTATGCGGAAGGAGATAACCTCGTGTTCATGGACATGGAGACCTACGAGCAGGCTGTGCTCAGTACCGCCCAGGTGGGCTCTGCCGTGAAATACCTGAAGGAAAATATGGAAGTGTCTGTTTTGCGCTGGAAGGGGCAGGTGATCGACGTGGAGCTGCCCACCAGTGTCGTCCTGGAAGTGGTGGAGACGGACCCGGGCGTAAGGGGAGACACAGCTACAGGGGGGACTAAGCCTGCCAAGCTAGAAACCGGCGCCGAGATCCAGGTGCCTTTGTTTATCAAAGTGGGAGAGCGGGTTCGAGTCGATACTCGCACGGACACCTACCTAGGCCGCGAGTGATGGCTCTTCCCCGTCGCTAGGTTGCTGTTGTGGACAGGTGACTTCCCTTGGATGTCATTAATTGGCAGGAAATTCGCCTTCTGCTGGCCGCTCTGCAAGAGAGCGATGTTAGCGAGTTAACTCTAGAGTGCAAGGATTTCCGCCTTACTCTGCGCAAAGGAATCTCTGCTGCTCAGCTTTCCACCACTGCTCCCTCCCTTACTGCTTCGCCCCCTTCTGCTCCTGCCGAGACTCCTCCTCCTGTGCCTGCCCCCAAATCTCCACCGAGCCACTGGGTGGAGGTAGTGTCACCCATGGTGGGAACCTTCTACAGCGCTCCTGCTCCTGGAGAAGCGGACTTTGTCCAAGTAGGTCAACGGGTAAACAAAGGCCAAACCCTGTGCATTATCGAGGCCATGAAGGTGATGAACGAGATAGAAGCAGAAACAGCAGGTGTGGTAAGGGAGATTTTGGTGAGCAACGGCCAGCCGGTGGAATTTGGCCAAGTTTTAATGCGGCTGGATCCCACCGGCTAACAGCGAAACTGGGGCAGAGATGAGGCTTTGCCCCCCGGAGGGATCCCTTGGTAGCTTTGCCCGGGATTAGGGTACTCTGCCATGCTTCAGCCCACGGCCCCCGAGACAGTTGAGGGGGTAAAGGTTCTGCCCCCCCACCACATTGTCGGCCAGGAGCTGGCGGCGCAGCTGCTCGCGGCGGCCCTAGAGAAAGGGCGGGTGACCTCAAGCTACTGCTTCCTAGGGCCAGAAGGGGTGGGGCGGCGCCTGATGGCCCGCTGGTTTGCTCAAGCTCTCCTGTGCGAGTCCAACACCAGGATCCCCTGCGGCCAGTGCCTTGGCTGCCATTGGCTGCTGGCGGGCACCCACCCCGATCTCCACTGGGTCAGCCCCACCTATCTCCATCAGGGTCGCCTAATCCCAGCAGATGCCCCCGAGGCGCAAGCTCTGCAGCGGCGCTCCCCGCCGCAAATTCGCCTGGAACAGGTGCAGGAAGTGTCGCGCTTCTGTGCCCGTAGGCCAATGCGCGCCCGCCGTTCGCTGGTGGTGCTAGAGGGAGCGGAAACCCTAGCCGAAAGTGCAGCCAATGCCCTGCTGAAAACCCTGGAGGAGCCTGGGCCGGCCCACATCGTTCTCATCGCACCCCAGGCGGCCTCCCTGCTGCCGACGCTGTTGTCCCGCTGCCAGACGGTGCCTTTCCGCCGCCTCAGCTCGGCCGAGACGGAGCAAGTGTTGGCTGCTTTGGGCTGCCCGGAGCTGCCCGGGATCCCTCGCTCAGAGCTCATTGCCCTGGCCCAAGGCAGCCCTGGACGGGCGCTGGCCGCCCATCAGCATCTGCAGAGCCTTCCGCCGTCGCTGCTACAGGATCTAAGGCGCTGGCCCCCCTCGCTGCGAGAGGCGCTGGAGCTAGCTAGGGCAGTAGCTGCTCTCGATTTGCCAGCGCAGCTGTGGCTGATTGACTACTTGCAGCAGCATTTCTGGGCGCAGGGATCCCGCCAGGCCATTTGGCGGTTGGAGCAAATTCGCCGCCAGCTTTTGCACTTTGTGCAGCCGCGCCTTGCTTGGGAGGTCAACCTGGCTAGCCTAAGCCGCAGGGCTGTCGCGAAGGGGGACTAGAAGAAAGCCCTGTGGCAAAGTGAAAAGGAGCGTTCAAGACCTGCCTATGCCTGCCTGGCTTTTGGCTTTCCTTGCGGCCCTTGGAGGCTACTTGCTGGGATCCATCCCCACCGGCTACTGGGTGGGCCGCTGGTGGGGCGGGATCGACCTCCGCCAAGCGGGCTCCGGCTCGACGGGGGCAACCAACGTGTTGCGGACGCTGGGCAAAGGGCCGGCGCTGCTGGTGCTGCTGGTGGATGCCGCCAAGGGGGCCGCAGCGGTGGCGCTGGGACTGGCTCTGGGGTCGCCGTGGTGGGTGGCCGTGGCTGCCCTGGGGGCAGTGGTTGGCCACAGCCGCTCCTGCTGGCTGGGCTTCAAGGGCGGCAAGTCGGTGGCCACTAGCCTAGGGATCCTGTTGGCCATGGCTTGGCCAGTGGCCCTGGCTACCTTTGGCGTCTGGCTGCTGGGGATTGCCCTCACCCGCATCGTCTCCTTCAGCTCCCTGCTGGCAGCGGTGGCGGCTCCGCTGCTGATGTGGGCAACGGCTCAGCCCCTGCCCTATAGGGTGTTTGCCCTGGCGGGCGGGATCTATGTAATCGGCGCCCATCGGCGCAACATCGAGCGCCTGCTGGCCGGCTCAGAGCCGCGCCTTGGCCAAAAATGGGCCCAGTCCCCCCAATTCCCCACCTCCTAGAGCCAGATGGAACAGACGACGGTGGTTTTTGTCTACGGCTCCCTGCGGCGGGGCGGCCAGTACCACAGCCTGCTGCAAGGGGCGGAGTTTTTGGGAACAGACAGCCTCAACCACATCGACCTCTACGATCTCGGCCCTTACCCCATGGCGATCCCTGGCCGAAATCGGCTCTACGGCGAGTGCTATCGCATTCCCCTGAGCCTGTTGCCCCGCTTGGACGAGCTAGAAGACCACCCGCGGCTGTACCAGCGGCAGTGGGTGCAACTGGAAAGTGGCACCTCGGCCTGGGTTTACCTGGGCCGGCCCGAGCAGGTGCAGGGGTGCCCCCTCATCCCCAGTGGCTGCTGGCTGCCCCGAGGTTCCTAGAGATCGAAGTGGAGCTTGACGCCCCCAACATACTGGGGCAGGAACTCGGCTGGGGGCAAATCCGGGTCTCTTGCAGAGGGAGCCGCGGCCTCTACAGGGCTGGCCAGGCGCTCTAGGTAGTAGATGCAATCCCCGCGCCGCCACATGTCCGGCTTGGGCAGGTAAAATAGCCGCCCTACCGGGGATGGCCGAGCTCCCTTTTGCCACCAGCTCCCTGCCCGCTGCGGGCGCACCAGTAGCAAAGGCAGGCAGAGATCGGCTTTGATCCGGTAGGCAAACTGATCCCGCAGCCGCTCCAGGGTGGGATCCTCCAACCCTATTTGGGCCGAAAGGGGGTTGAGCAGAGCTAAGCGCGCTGCCGAGCTCGACTCCTGGGCCGAGGCCACGGCAGAGGGGGAGGGCTTCAGGCCCAAATCCGCTAAAGTGGGCAGGGTAATCGAGCGCAGCTCCGCGCGCTTGGCCTCTAGGTAGCCGGCCCAGCGTTGCAGTTGGGCAAAAGAGATCGGCAGGGTGCGGATCCCTTCTAGGATGGGCATCTCGGGCAGCAACACCGTCCAGATGGCAGCGGAAACTGCGAGTTTCACCATCAGCTCGGCAATGGCCCAGTTCATCTGGGGATCCCGCGTCAGGATCAGCAGCGTCTCCGCATGGTCGATATCGGCCTTCAACAGGGCCGACTCGCTCAGCACCACTTCCTGCAGCGATCCCGGCAGCAGCCGGCCAACTTCATCCCCCAGGGCAGAGCCACCCTTGTGGCCGTCGGGCTCGGTTTGGCCAGCGGGCTGGCGCCAACAGGCTGCCGAAGGCAAGGGCAGCACCTCCACGACTTGGTTGAGGGAGCGCAGCAATTCGGCCAAGGGTTCAACCAGCGGGTGATCCCCAAGGATCACGGTGGAACTGCCTTGGTCTAGGCCCAGCCAACGAGCCACCCAGGCGGCAGTTAGCCCCTGCACTGTCACCGTGGCCGAGATGGTTAAAAACACTAGCGCCTTGAGGGCATCTCCCCCAGTGATGCCCCGCTCCGTCAACAAAATGGCAAACAAAGAAGCCACCGAAGCCGCCACAATGCCGCGGGGAGCTAGCCAGGCCACAAACAACTTCTGCCGCCAGTTGAGATCGCTGCCCCAGGTACACAGCCACACGCTTAAGGGGCGGACAACCAGCATCAGGCAGAGCACCGTGGCCAAGGCTCCCCAGCCCAAAGCCAATACCGCCTTTAGGGACAGCGTGGAGGTGAGCAAGATAAACAGCACCGAGATGGCCATTACCACCAACTGGCCGTGAAACTGGCGCACGCTCCGCTCGGCAATGGCTGCCTTCTGCCGCACCACTAGGCCTGCCATCACTACCGCCATCAGCCCTGCCTCTGAGCGCAGCGACTGAGCCAGGGCAAATACCCCCAGCGCCCCCGCCAGCACCACCGAGTTGCGCAGCTCCTCCGTCAAAAATTGCCGCGACCAGAGCAGAAAGGATCCCATCAGCCAGCCCCCCAGCGCCCCCACCGCTGACCCAATGGCCAAGCGGCTAGATAGCTGCTCCAAGGCCATCAAGAAACTGGGGTGGCCGGAAAGCACTACCTGCAGCACCACCACTGCCAAGATGGCCCCCACTGGATCGATGAGCACCCCTTCCCCTTCCAAGAGGGTGCTGACGGCGGGATCGACGCGTACCCGCTTGAGGATGGGGTTAACTACAGTTGGCCCCGTCACCACCACCAGGGATCCAAACAGAAAGGCTAGGGGCCAGGGGAACTCTCCCAAATAGTGGGCCGCCAGTGCCCCCCCTCCCAAGGTCAAAAGCGATCCCAGCAATACCAGATTGCGCAGGCTGCCGGAGACCTGGTTGAGGCGTTGTAGCCGCAGGTTCAGCCCTCCCTCGAACAGGATCAGGGCCACTGCTAGCGACACCAGCGCCTCCAGACCGGATCCCATGATCTGGGGGCGAACCCAGCCCAAGCCATCTGGCCCCAGCAGCACCCCAAACAGCAGCAGGAAGACAATGCTGGGCACCTTGACAAAGTTAGCCAGGACTTGAGCTGCGATCCCGGCCACCAAGGCCAGCGTAAACAGGATCGTCAGCTCAAAAGAGCTTTCCATGCCGAGGCTCAACCTCCCTCCGTGAGAACTCTGCCCCAGCAGCTCTCTCCTGTTCAGTAGGGTTGCCCCTCAAAGCTGCCATGAGAGACTAGAAACACCTGCAGAGAACTCCACCCTGGGACAGACAGGAGAAAGCATCCTTTTGCCGAGGGCAGATGCTCCCTGAGCCCAGGGTAGCTCAGGCCGAAGTGAACCCCCCTGGCTAATCCGGCTGCCCCTTTGCAGAAGGGTCGAGTTCGGCTGCTGCCAGCGGCTTAACTCGGCGAATGGGTAAGTTAGCAATGAGGGCCGTTGTGCTCCCCTCCACGGTCAAGTGGAATTGCATCCCCTCCGAGTCCAGCTCCACATAGCGGGAGACCACCCCCAAAATTTCCAGCCGCATCGATTCCAGGGCTGCCGGACTGAGATTGGCGCGGTCGTGGGCCAAGATGAATTTCAGGCGCTGCTTGGCCTGCTCGCGGCTGCCGCCGGGGGAGCGGGGAAAAAGCTGATCCAAAAACTCGAGGAGCATGGGCTTTATTCCAGTCTCGTTGAAAGAGAGCTAAGGGCTGTTGGGCTTCAGAACACCTTTTGGCCTAAAAATCGCCTTGCCTTTTCCCAGAAAGACTCACCCAAGCCGGCCAACTTGGGAAACTCCACCACCTCCCCTTCCAGCCGTCGGGCAATGCGCTGAATGGCCTGGGCAGCCGGAGAAGGACGGGCAGCCAAAACCATGGGTTCTCCCTTGTTGGTGGAGACAATCACCTCTCGGTCTTCCGGAATCATACCCACCAAAGGGATGGCCAGCACCTCCACCACATCTTCCACTGCCATCATCTGGCCAGCGGTTACCATATCGGGGCGCAGGCGGTTAACAATGAGCTGAATTGAGGAGATCCCCGCCGCTTCCAACAGGCCCACCACCCGGTCTGCATCCCGCACGGCAGCTACTTCGGGCGTAGTCACCAGCAGGGCTTCTGTTGCCCCGGCAATGGCATTGCGAAATCCCTGCTCAATCCCGGCTGGGCAGTCAATCAACACATAGTCGTAGCTACCGGCAAGCTTCTCCATCAACTGCCGCATTTGCTCCGGGTTGACTGCTGTTTTGTTGCGGGTTTGGGCTGCTGGCAACAAGGAGAGATTGGGGGTGCGTTTGTCTTTCACCAACGCTTGCTCAAGGCGACATTCCCCTGCAATGACTTCTAGAGCCGTGTACACTACCCGATTCTCTAGGCCCAGCAGCAGATCCAGGTTGCGCAGGCCAAAGTCGGCATCCACCACCGCTACCGAGCGACCCAAGCGCGCTAAGGCAGTGCCTAAGTTGGCTGTCAGGGTAGTTTTGCCTACTCCTCCCTTCCCAGAGGTTATGACGATAACTCGGCCCATGCTCTTCTCCGCAGAAACTCCTGAAGGCTGGCGATGCAGATGGCACCATCTTGCAAGTAAACCACCTCAGGGGTATTGCAAGGGGAGCCACTTTCTGGGGGGCGGGCCACCTGGTCGGCGATGCGCAATTGGGTGGGCTCCAACTGCAAAGCCAGGATCACCGCGCTTCTATCCCCCTCGGCGCCGGCATGCGCCAACCCTCGCAGCCGTCCCCAAACCCAAATGTCGCCGCCCGCAACGATCTCGCCGCCGGGGTTGAGATCTCCCAACAGGAAGACAGAGCCACGGTGGCGTACGGACATGCCCGAGCGCACGGTTGAACGCAGGTACAGAGGGGTAGTGTCGGGAGGAGGAGAGGGAACCACCTCCAAAAGGGAGGATTGCTCCACCGAATAGCCCAAGGTTGCCGCGGCAATGGCGGTCGTGCGGGATCGAGTTTGGACGCGCCATAGCTGCAGCCGATGCTGCGCCAACAGGACAGCCAGGGCCTGCAGGGTGGGCAGCTCCAGCTCTCGCTCCTGGCACCACAGGGTTAGAGGAGCCACCCCCGTCCAGTAGGACTTGCGGCTGCGCAACTGCCAAACGAGCTCCTCCCAGACTTCTTCCCAAGCTAGGGTGGTGGGCAGGTGCAGGTGGATCCCTTGGGCATCGGAGCGAAAGTAGACACTCTCTTTGGCTGCCCCTACCCCGATAGAGGAGGCAGGGGCCTTGGGAAAGGGTGGCGAGTTTCCCACCAGCGACCCCATTCTGCCTGCCCTCCTTCGCCAAGGAATTAGTCGAAGTAGAAGAGCGTAACCACCTTGTGTTGCTCCTCAGCGTGCCTGCAGGCCTCCAAAAGCGTGACGCTGTCGTGAAAGGCAAAACAGATCAATTGCTGGCACTTGCTGATGATTTCCAGATTGCAGAGGCGACTGGCCTCCGCTAGAGGCAGGTGGTCGTTTTCAGGGTGCTCCACCAGATGCAGCACCTGCTCCAAACTGGCCCGCGACTCTGCCGGCTGCCGCTCTAGGCTTTGGGGCAGGATCACCGTCAAGGATTTAATATCTGCCCGCATTGCTCCACGAATTACAGCTAGGTTGGTACCAATAGCCCCGGACGTGAGGATGCGGTTGCCGGTAAGGGCCAAGGCGTAGCTGAGGGTCTCGATGAGGTACTGGTGGGTAATGGGCACATGGCGAGTGCCCAAGATGGCTATTCGCTTTGGCCCCACTTGCTGAATGGCGGCCAGCTCTTGCAAGAACGTATCGACGCTGGTGGGGAGGTCAATGGATTGGGTCAAGGGGATCCCTCGCTAGACAGGATGGGCCAGATTATGCTAGCAGCCTACACCGTTGCTCTGGGATCTAGCTAGAGGGTTGAGCCATCCCTGCTCAAGTTGCTAGACCTACCAGCGCAGCAGCGCCGCTGCTCCCTGAAACTCGTGGAGCAAGCGCTCTTCAGCTTCGCCGCGAACGAACTCCAGTTTAGCGCCAAAATCGCGGCCTAGCACCCACACCAGATCCCGCAGGGGTGCCGGCTGTGGCTCTGGGCAAAGGAGCTGGGCCATCTCCTGGGTTCCTCCCACAAAGCCGTCTGGGCAGCGCCAGATGGTGGCCTCTAGCCTCCAGGGCAGGACAAGGATTTCCACCCGGCCTAGCTGGAGGGCGTCCAGCACCGCATCCAAGCCCCAAGCGCCGGGCTGCTCTCGAATCCGCTCCAACAAAGCCAGCTCTCCTCGGCGCTCAGCGGCCTCCAGGACGGGTACCACTCGGTCGAGGATGTCTTGCGGCGTCGGTGTGTGAAGGTTGGCGGGGTGCCCCACCCGCGCGACGATGCGGTTGCGTAGGCCGCGGTTGAGATAGCCCTCAAAGTGGGACACCTGCCAGGCTTCACCCATGAGCACCAGCCGCTCAATGCCCAGGCGATCCACTGCCTTATCCAGGGCGGAAGCCAGGCGCAGGTAGAGCTTGTGCATCCACAGGCTGACCTTGGCCGCCTCCCGCTCCTTGGGGGAAAGCTTGTCGAAGGTGCCACCGCTGCGGGCGCGACGTTCGGCAACGGCATTTTCAATGCGGCCGGCCAGCTTCTGCAGTTCCTGCCATTCCTCGGCGCTGATGTTGGCAAAGATTTCCGTGTCCTCTCGCAGTTCTCCCAAAAAGAGCTCGTAGAAGCGCCACCTGCTGCCAGACAGGTGCAACACCCCACCCCGCTCGTATTCATCAAAGGCAAAGAAAAGGGGCGTGAGGTAAGGTTCCCCCCAGCGGGCCTCCACCCGCCCATGGGCCAGATCCACCACCGGCAGCTCCACCTGCAGGTCGATTCGGCGCAGCACTGGCTTGCCAGCGGGATTGCGGCTGGCAAAAAGAACCAGGGTGCGGGCCGAAGGGCGCTCCTGCTCCACTAGAGCAAGGACTTGCTCGCAGAGGGAGTTATCAGGCTTGCTCTCCTCTCTCTCCAGCAGCTCCTTGAGGGTATTCTTGATGCGCCCCACCCAGGCGCGACCCGCATTTTCGGGACGAGCAGGGTTGGTGTCGGCATATATTGAGAGCACGGGCTTGCTGCTGTCGCCAAAGGCAGCTTGCAGATCCTGGATTAGGGTGTTGAGTTCGTCCATGGTCTTGAGAAGGGGCGTCGCTGGGGCTCAAGCCTAGCAAAAATAAGGTTAAGGGAAAGCGAGGGATCCGGCCCTAGCTGAAGCCCAGTTGGGCTCGGCTTTGAGGAGAAGCTTCTAGCATAGCATAGCCCGCGCCTAGAGCCGAGCGGCTGCGCTGCCCTCCAGATCCACTGGCTCCGATTGGTCTGCCGGCGGCGGAGCCTCCTGTAGCTCAAGGGCCAAGAGAGTTTTCCCATGGAGGCTGCAGGCGTGGGGCCCTAGCTGCACCGGACGGCTGGAGGGCGGGTTGCTCTACCTCTTGCAGCCAGTTTCTTCTTGGGACAAGCAGTTGGCCTGGTGCGCCCGGGATCCCATTAGTACCCTTTTGCAGCCAAGTTAGGGGTTTGCAAGGCGGCTTCTACCCGATGCACTTGGGTTTTGAAGCTGCCATCTGGCTCCAGCCATAGCTGTCGCAGGGCTGGGGGGATCACCTCCAGAGCAAACTGGGAGCTCTTGGGGAGAAATTGCACGCAGGTGGAGGGACAGGCAAAGTAATCAACCCCCCGGCGGCGACGGTGCAGCTCCTGATGAACATGGCCAAAAATCACCAGGCGAACGTGGTCGAACTCGTCCAAAACCCCGAACAGCCGCTCCGGCTGCTGTAGCGCACTTTGATCCAGCCAATCGGAATCCACCGAAAATGGGGGGTGGTGCAGGGCTAGGAGAACATGGTGGTGGTTGGCCCGGCTGCGCTGTAGCTCTTGTCGGAGCCAAAGTAAGGTGCGGTCGGTTAGGTAGCCGCTGTCCCTGCCTGGCACCAGCGAGTTCAACAAAATAAAGCTCCAGTTCTCGCGACTGAAGCTTTTCTCTGCGTGCAACCGCCCGCCGCGGAGCTCTAGGTTCATAACATGCAGGCGATCGTGGTTCCCCGCCAGCCAATAGGTGTCGATGGGAAGGGTCTGCAAATAGCTTCTAAGACGGGCATAGGCAGCCGCACTGCCATCTTGGGCAAGATCCCCGGTTAGGAGCAACACATCCGGCAAGGGATCCAAACTCACAATGGCCTTTTGCACTGCCAGAAAAGAGGCCTCGGTGTCTACCCCCAACAACCGCTGATGGCTCTTGGCAAATAGATGCAGGTCACTGATTTGAACTACGTAAACCGTCATGGCGGCGGGATTGTTCAGCACCGAAAGGCCTTTGCCGTCTCCAAAGGCAGAGCCCTCTCAAGAGACCCTTAGAGAGCGACCTACCTCCCGGAAAGCGGTCTGCACCTGTGGCCAGCGGGACTCCTGGGTTGAGGCGGTTAGAGTATAGAGGCGATGGTGACGAACGGTTACCGTCACTACCTCGTGGCGAAGCTGGGATCCCAGATTGGTTTGGTACTCAAACAGGTAGTAGGGCTGCCCCTGCCGCTCGAAGGCCTCGGCTGCCAAGAGCTGGGTTGAGCGACCCGATCCCTCAGGGGCAATGATCTTCTTTGCCACCAATTGCCCTACCTCCTCTGGGCCTCCCAGATCCGCAATCGTCTCCCCTTTGTCGAAGGGGGCAACCATCAGGCTGATGTTTTCGGTCTCATAGACTAGGTCGCGCAGGAGCACGGCTAGCCCCTTCCCAGGGCTTAGCTTCACGCTCACCATGCCATTGGGGTAAGCAAAGGCAAAAGCTCCATTGGGATCTCGGTAGACTCGCAGGTTGGGGCTTGCTGAGCAGGCACCAATGATCAAGCTGAGGCAGACCCCCAGCAGCAACAACACCCTAGAAAGCCGCCGACCCAGTAGGCTCAACTGCCCCTCTCCTGCCATGCCGAGATCCTCCGCTTAGGGTTAGCCACCTCCATATCCTACCTAAGATTAGACCGCAGCAGCCTTTTAGCGGGATCCGTTCTGGTAGTGGCGGGAGCGCAGGACCAACACATCGGAAAGCTGGCGCAGCTGATTTTGAAGCTGAGCAAGCTGTTGGGCGTCGCGTACATCAATGCAGAGGTCAATTGAGGCAGTGCGATTGGCAAAGGTTTGCACCTTGGCATTGCGCACATTGATGCCCTGATCGGAAAGGCGGGAGAGAATATCCCGCAGCACGCCAACCCGGTCGATGACCTCTAGACGCAGTTCTACAGGATAAGTCTGGGTGCTTTGCCGCAACTGCTCCTCGTTCCAGCGCACCGGCACCAGCCGCTCACCCGGAACCTGAGCTACCCGCGGACAATCGCGATGATGAATGGTGATGCCCTTGAAGCGGGTAACCACGCCCAGGATGGGATCCCCTGGGAGCGGGTTGCAGCATTTGGCCAATTGATGTTTCAGGCCCTCCACCCCCAGGATGAGAGACTGGGATCGGCTAGAAGCTCGCCCTCCCTCGCTTCGCGGCAGCAGCAGCTTGGCTTCCGCCAAAGATCCCTCCTCGGGTGGGGGGGAGACGGCTGGCTTGCTGACCTCCTGCAGCCGGTGGATCACCTGCGCGGGGGTTACCTCTCCATAGCCCAGCGCCGCCAGTAAATCGTCCACGCTGCTGTAGTTGAGCTTCTCGGCAACCTTCTGCATCCGCTCGGACTTCAGCAGGGCTTCAAACCCCGTTTTGCCCAGCTCCCGCTCCAGCAACTGCCGACCGCGGGCAATATTTTGCTCGCGATTGGAGCGCTTAAACCATTGGCGAATGCGATTGCGCGCCGAGCTGGTGGCTACAAAATTAATCCAGTCTAGACTGGGGTGGGCATTCTTGTGGGTAATAATCTGCACGATGTCGCCATTGCGCAGGCGAGTGTCCAGCGGCACAATCTTGTTGTTTACCCGCGCCCCGGCGCAGTGATCCCCAATTTCTGAGTGGATGCGATAGGCAAAATCAATCGGGCAGGATCCCTGGGGTAAGGCCAGCAGATCTCCCTTGGGGGTGAAGACGTAAACTTCGCTCTCAAACAGGTTCTCGCGAACAGTCTCTAGGTATTCTTTGTCGTCCTTGAGGTCGTTTTGCCACTCCAAGAGTTGCCGCAGCCAGCTAAAGCGCTCTTCCTCAGGCTTTACGGGGGTGCTGCCGGCTTCCTTGTATTTCCAGTGGGCAGCAATGCCGTACTCGGCCACGCGGTGCATTTCTTCGGTGCGGATCTGCACCTCCACGGGTCGCCCCTGCAAACCAATCACGGTTGTGTGCAAAGATTGGTAGCGGTTTGGCTTGGGCAGGCCGATGTAGTCTTTAAAGCGCCCGGGAATGGGGCGGAAGCAGTTGTGAACAACTGCCAGCACCCGGTAGCACTCGCTCACGGTCTGCACGATAACCCGCACCGCCAAGAGGTCGTAGATCTCATGGAATTCCTTGCGCTGCTGCTGCATCTTGCGGTAGATGCCATACAGGTGCTTGGGCCGCCCGCTGATCTCAAAGTGCTCTAGCCCCGCTTGGAGGAGGTTCTTCCGCAGCTCTTCGATAAAAGCTTGGATCTCCGCCTCTCGCTCGCTGCGCTTGGCGTTAACCAACTCTTGGATCTGGCGATAGGCTTCGTAGTCCAGGTACTTAAAAGCCAGGTCTTCCAGTTCCCACTTGAAATGCCAGATCCCCAGCCGGTTGGCCAAGGGGGCAAAGATCTCCATGGTTTCGGCTGCAATCTGCTTTTGCTTGTGGGGCGGCAGATATTGCAGCGTGCGCATGTTGTGCAAGCGATCCGCCAGCTTGACCACGATGACCCGAATGTCTTTGGCCATGGCCACAAACATGCGGCGGAAGTTCTCCGCTTGCTGCTCCGTTTTGCTGGAGAAATTAAACTTAGAAAGCTTGGTTACCCCTTCTACCAAGAGGCGCACTTCGGGTCCAAATTCTGCTTCTAGCGCCTCCAGGGTAACGCCTGCATCCTCAACAACATCGTGCAAGAAGCCAGCCGCTACCGTGACGGCATCCCCCCCCAGCTCCCGCAACAAGCTAGCTACAGCCACCGGGTGGGCGATGTAGGGATCCCCCGACTTCCGCTTTTGGCCCTTGTGCAAGCAGTAGGCAAACTCAAAGGCCCGGCGCAGCAAATCTGCCTCTTGGGGAGTGTAAGCTCTCAGCCCATCGCCGAGATCTTCAGCGCCAGAAAGCAAAGCACGCAGCCATCCTGGCACCTCAAAATCGAGGTTGTTTAGGTCAAAGCCTCCTTCTAAGCTGGCGGCAACAGCAGGCTGACCCATGGGAATCTAGCAAGGAGGATGGTCTACTCCCTGGAGTTTCTTACAGCCTATCCCCAACTTGACTGTCCGCAGGCAGGTTAAAGGCAAAAAGCGCTGCGAAAAACCTCAGGGAAAAATCTGGCGCAGTGTTAGTATTCTAGTTCCATCGTATCACTCACTCTGCCGCATCTCGTAGCAACATATACAGACAGATGAAGCTAGCCTCTTGCTGGGGGGCTAGAGGTGGGAGGAAGTTGCAAAGCTAGAGGCCCTAGCCACCCCTTGCGGTAGTCGTTGAGGATTTGCCTTGCCGCTCGCTCGGTATCGCCTTGGTAGCGCCGTTGGGCCAGCTCCTGGACTGCCACGCTGCCAGGGGGGATTGGATCGAGCCAGCCGTAGCGCTGTTGCAAAAGAGCTTGGGCCTGGGGCTGCACCTGCAGCAGTTGATCCACAAAGTAGGCCGCTACGCGCTCGGGGTCGTAGGCGGCAGCGCCAATGTCATCGCAGATGGCTAGCAGCGTGGCTGCCCGCTGATCCGGCAGCGAAGGCGGGAGGATGCCCGGCGAGTCCAGCAAATCCAACTCCCCCCCTAGCCGTACCCACTGCAGTTGCCGGGTTACCCCAGGGCGCGCAGCGCTCTCGACGGCTCGCCGTCCCAAAAGTCGATTCAGCAGGGCCGACTTGCCCACATTGGGAAAACCCACCACCACCGCCCGGACAGCCCGCGGCCGCATGCCCCGCCGCTGCCGCCGCTCGTTGACCGACTGCCCTAGCTGCAAAATAGCCTGCTTGAGGCGACTGACCCCTTGTCCCGATTGGCCGTTGGTGGGATAGACCGGGATCCCTTGCTGCGAGAAATACTCCTGCCACGCTTTCAGATCCCTTGCCGCAATCGAGTCGGCTCGGTTGAGGGCCAAGAGGCGCGGCTTCTGCCCCAGCCACTTGTCCAGCTCGGGATGGCGGCTGGCCAGCGGGATGCGCGCGTCCACCACTTCAATTGCCACATCCACCAGCCGCAGTTGTTCCCGCAACTGGCCAAGGGCCTTAGCTACGTGGCCAGGATACCACTGGATGGGCGGAGAGCTCATGCTGCCAAAACCCTGGCAAACACCAAGGGCGGGATCTACTCTAGCTTGTCCAGCTCGTCTTTCCCACCTGCAGGGCAAGCAACGGCTGGGATCCCTTGCCAAGACAAGCTAGCGTTAAGGAGTGTAACGGCGGAGAAGGGACGATGGTCAAGCGCGTGCGGTTGGATCCCATTGCTCAAGTGTCAGAGGTGGCCACCAACAACAACTTGCTCTCGGTGCTGCTGCAGGAAGAGCTGAATGTGTTGAAAGAGTGCGGCGGGCGCGGTCTCTGCGCCACCTGCCATGTGTACGTGAAAGAAGGGATGGAGTCGCTCTCGCCCATGACCCGTCGGGAGCAGCGCACCCTAGAGGTGATCACTAGCCGCAAGCCCAATTCCCGGCTTGCCTGCCAGGCGCGGGTTCTGGGAGAAGGGGTGGTGGTGGAACTGCCGATAGGAATGTACGCCAATGCCCTCAAGGACATCGAGGTGCTCATTGGGCGGCGGGCCGAGCAGCCCATCTTGCACCCTATCACTGGTGCTGTGTTGGTGCAGGCAGGAAAGCTGATTACCCGTTCGGTGCTGGAGTCGGTGAAGAACCTCGATCTAGACATCCAAGAGGCTTTGGCCCGCAGCAGCCGAGATTTCTAGAGCTCTATGGAACCTGTATTTCTTGGGATCGACCTAGGCACGTCGGGAATGCGGGTGGTGGCCCTCTCAGAAGCGGGGGAGGTGGTGGGCAAAAGCGAGCGCTCCTGGGATCCCCCAGAAACCAACCCGGGTCGCTGGCTGCGCACCCTAAGAACCCTGTTGGGACACCTGAAGGGGCAACTGGGGGATCGCTACACCATTGTTGCCCTTAGTGCCTGCAGCACCTCGGGTACAGTGCTGCCGGTGGACGGTCGCGGCATGCCGCTGGATCAGGCCTGGCTGTATTCCGACCCGCGGGGCCAGGTTCAGGCCAAGCAGTTGGGGATCCCTGCCAGCTGGGGACTTAGCCGCTGGCTGTGGTGGGCAGAAGCCCATCCCGAGCGATACCGGGACAGCTACTTGGCCCATCCGGCGGACTTTCTCCTAAGCCAACTGGGAGGCCGCCGACGGGTAACCGATCACACCCACGCCTTGAAAAGTGGCTTTGACCTAGAAACCTACACCTGGCCGCGGGAGTGGCTATCTCGCCATGGCCTCGACCCCAAGCGTTTCCCTGAGGTGGTGGCGCCGGGAACGGTTTTGGGAACGGTGCGAGCTGAGTGGGAGCTGGGGCCAGAGGTGCTAATTGCCGCCGGGATCACCGATGGCTGCGCCGGGCAACTGGCTGCAGGAGCTACTCGCTTGGGTCAAGTCTCCACCAGCCTGGGCACCACTCTTATCTTCAAGGCCAACAGTGCTGATCCCATACAAACCCCTAGCATCTACTCCCATCTGCACCCCGACCGAAACGGCTGGTGGCCGGGGGCAGCTTCCTCTTGTGGAGGTGGAGTTTTGCCCCACTTCTTCCCTGGCGGCAACTTGGCTGCCTTGGATCAGCAGGCGGAGGCCCATCTGCCCACTGGCTTGGTCAGCTATCCGCTCTGCCGACCTGGCGAGCGTTTTCCCATCCTAGATAGCGAATTTGCCGGCTTCTTGCCCCAGGCGGAAGTAGGATCCCCTCGCTTTTACGCCGCTCTCTTGGAAGGGGTGGCGATGGTGGAGCGGCTGGGACTGGAGACCTTGGCCGCCCATGGGATCCCCCTACTAGAAGGGAGCCCAATTTTTACCACCGGCGGGGGCTGCAAAAGTTCCCTCTGGCTCCGCCTGCGCGCCAGTATCCTTGCCCGTCCCTTGGCAGTGGTCAAACATCCCGACCCGGCTGTAGGAGCGGCCATCCTGGCAGCATCGGCCTATTGGTGCTGCTCAGTGCAGCAGGCTGCCGAGCGCTTGGTGCAGGTGGAACGTCTCATCCAGCCAGATCCAAACTGGGTCAAGGCCTATGCCGAGATCTACTCGGAATTTCGCAGCCGGTATTTCTCCCCCTGAGGGGGAACATTTTTACACACTCCCCGGGGATCTACCTCGGGGGGTTTCGTTTCCTATTTCCAGGAATCCCCCCGAAGGGAAGACCTCGGACATTAAGCGCGGCCCTCGCTTTGCTCAAGCCTTGTTTCCAGTTTCTGGGAGTCACCCCGGACGGGAGAACTTGCCAGTTTGAGATTAAGTGGCACGCTCCTGTCGCGTTTCCAAGTTTCTAGGGCTCCCTCAAAGGGGGAACTCGATTCCGAGGTGGGGCTACCACCTAGACGACGTGGATCATGGGAACCCCCCGAAGGGGGAACAGGACTCCACCCCCCTTAAAGCCAAGCAGGGCAAGGAATACAAGACCCATTGTGAGGGGTTCAGTCGAAAAGGGCAGAAAGTGGCTTTGGAGAGGGGGTCAAGAGTCCTGAAGGCCTCGTGGTGCAAGGAATCGAGCGGGTAACGAAAAAATAAGCTTTTCCGGGATTTTCAATAGCGCTCGCAAAGCTGGCTATAACATGCTTGCCCTGAGGATCTATGCAGACTTCTCCTCAAACTTGCATCAGCCAAAAGCCAGCGAACGACTGAGCCCTGAAATCGCTTTGGATGGCGAGGAAATGGATCCCTTGCGCTTGGCGTTGGCGTTGGGCAAAGCCCTCGGCCTCTGCTCGCAGCTTTTCGTCTTTGAGTTGTGCAAAGAGATAGCAATCGTTGAGGCCAGCCTCGAACAGCAGCCATCCCTCCGCCACAGTCAAGTAGGCAGGCTCCATGCCGCTCATCCAGGCTGCTATAGGAAGAGCCCGCTGCGAGGCGATCACCAAGCCGGGAATGATTGTGTCGGGCGCAAAAGCCTCCCAGTTTACTGGAAACAGCTCGCCAAATTCGATTGGCCAGGTCTCGGCTTCCCGCAGATCCCTAGCCCGCAGCGTCACGAACGCCCAGCGCTCTCCCTGCAACTTGTCCGGCAGGGGGACGGGATCCGGCGGATCCGGCTCCACGGGGGGTTCAGGGCTGTAGGTGAACTGGGTTTCCTGGGGGTAAACCTGCTCTGCCCGTTCCCGCATCCAGGCCTTAAGGGCATAGACGCGACGGCTGGGGAGCATGGGGATCCCGACGGCGTTGCAGGCCCGTTGCAGAATGGAGCTCATGCGGGCTCGGAACACCCGGATGGCCGAGGGGGGCTGGGGAGCCGCTTCCAGATAGCTGCGCAACTGTTGGGCCACCCAGGTGCTATTGACCTCTTGGTTGCTGCAGTACTTGGCCTGGCGAAACTGGCCGCCGGGATCGCACACCAAGAGCTCCCAAACTCGCCGATCCTGGGCATCCCGCAGCGGAACGGCGTTAAAGTCCATCTGCCAGATGGGGCCGCGCACAGGGCCAGAACGAGGGGGTTGAGTAGCCAAGGCACTTCTCCCCTTTGCTACGCGCTGCTGGGAGAGGGGTTCGGAAGCTGTTGGCCTGCAATATCCCCGACCACGGCCCATTCCCGCTCCCCAAAAATGGCGGAAGGGTAGCGGTAGTACTTAAACTCCAGCAGGTTGTAGAAGGGATCCTGCAGAAAGAACGTGCCGTGCTCCAGGGGGGTGCCGACGAAGCGCCAGCGTGGCTCCTGATAAAAAGGCAATCCCCGCACCTGGGCCCGGTCGGCCAGGCTCTGCCACTCTGCTTGGGTGGGAAAGATCAGGCCGAAGTGGCGAGGGTAGATGCCCCGCTGGGGCCTCAGCTCTTCCTGGGTGAGGTGGGCCACCAGTTGATGGCCATAGAGGTTCAAGATGACGGAAACAGGCGTTTCCCGACCAATCTGGCAACCCAAGCCCTCGCCGTAGTAGGTCTTGGTCAAGGCAATGTCGGCAACCGGAAAGGCAAGATGAAAGCGGATGGGTTCCATGGGCTCTCCTGGCAAGCAGCCTGCTCAAGTCGGGATCCCTGCTCTTTATAAGGTAGGCGATTTTGTGCTGAAGGGTGGGATCCCTTCCCCAGCCGACTGTACGCCTTTGCGCAAGAAGCCCAGCCAGGGCGATGTTATAACATTTGAGCTGGAGAGCCAACTCAGTGTGGTGAGAGACTGGGGAGCGCAAAGAGGCAATCTTGGCCATGACCAGCACCTGGACTGAGCAGCGCCGCCGCGAGGAGGAAGCGCGCCATTTTTTTTGGATGGTGGCGCTGTCCCTGCTGCTGCATGGGTTGGCGCTGTTGGGCTTGCTCTCCTGGAGTCGGTTTTGGCCGTTTCGCCAGCAAGAACAAAAAGCCATTGAGTTTATCTTGCTGGAGCCAGAAGATCTCGAGACGCCGGAAGAAGCAGAGCTGGTTTCAGAAGTGGATTCCCGCGATGGGGGCAAGCGGGTAGAAGCCTCTCCTTCGCAAGGCAGTCCACCCCAATCCCGCGCTGCTACCCGTCAGCAAGCCGCTCCGCCGCCTCCGCCTCAGCCCCAGCCGCCACGGCCGCAGCCGCCTGCCCCTGTACCGCCGCCTGCCCCAGCAGAAGTTGCCCTAGCCACTCCTAGACCTACCCCACCCCCTCCACAAACTCCAGTTCCAGCTCCTCCTCGGTCCAGGGCAACGCCAACGGCAGCGCCGCCTCCACCTACCGCAGCCCCCAAACCCACTCCCACTCAGACTCCGCCACCTGTGGCGGCCGCTCCTCCTGCTCCGCCTGCGCAGCCCAGAGAGCGGGCCTCGGATCTCAGCCAATTGCAACCCCTTGCGCCTGCTCCCCAGCCGCCGACAGAGGTTTCCCCTGCTGAGCGGTCCTCCGAGGCTTCTCAGTTGGGACCGCCCATCAGCGCTTCTGCGCCCAGCGATGGAGGCGGGATCCAGGGCAGAGGATCCAGCGGCTTGGCCAACCCTACCCAGTCGGCTCCCAACCCTCCCAGTGTGGCGGCGCGGGCCAATGTGGATTGGGGCCCCTGGCTGGCAGCTTTGCAGCGCAAAGTGGAACAGAATTGGATCCCAGGCCAGACCGGCACTTCCCGCCGCACCGTGGTGATCTTCACGGTGGGTCGAGGTGGCGAGCTGCAGAGCATTCGCCTGGCCCGCACTTCCGGCAGCCAACAAACCGACGACGCGGCGCTGACGGCAATTCAGCGGGCAGCACCCTTTTTGCCCCTGCCTGAGGCCTATGAGGGCAACTCGGTGACGATCAACTTCACCTTCGACATCAACGTCTTGGGCCAGTTGACGGTGGACGGATCTGCCAACTAGACCCCTGAAGCCAGCTCCAAGAGAGGTACGAGGTTGGGTTTAAAGCTCCCTTCATGAGCCAAACGCCGCTGCAGCGCACCCCCCTGTTCCCCTTGCACCAAGCCTTGGGGGCGCGTTTTGTCTCCTTTGCCGGATGGGAAATGCCGCTGTACTACCAGGGCGTGGTGGCTGAGCATCGGGCGGTGCGGGAGCAGGCGGGGATATTCGACATCTCTCACATGGGCAAGTTCACCCTTTGGGGACCAGAGCTGGGATCCCACCTCAGCCGTCTCGTGCCCAGCGATCTCAGCGCTGTGCGGGTGGGCTCTGCTCGCTACACGGTTTTGCTCAATCCCCTGGGGGGCATTGTGGACGACGTCATCTTCTACCGGCATCCACCGGAAGGAGAGCTGGAGCACTGGAGCCTGATCGTCAACGCGGCCACCTGCCAGAAAGACAGGGAGTGGCTGCAGCAGCAAGGGATCCCTGGCCTAGAACTTCAAGATCGCACGGCGTCCCACGTGTTGCTGGCCGTCCAGGGGCCGGCGGCGGAAGAGGTTTTGCAGCCTTTTCTAGAGGGATCTCTGAAAGCTTTACGCCGATTTCAACATGGGCAGTTTATCCCTAAAGCTCCTCAAAGGGAGAGCTCCGCAGAGGCAAGTGTCTTTGTGGCCCGCACCGGCTACACCGGCGAAGATGGCTTTGAGCTCCTGCTCAGTCCCTCAGACGGCCGCTGGCTCTGGGAGCAACTGGTGCAGGCAGGAGTCCAGCCCTGTGGCCTGGGCTGCCGCGATACGCTGCGGTTGGAGGCTGGCTTTTGCCTCTACGGGCAAGACATAGATGAGAGCACCACTCCCCTGGAAGCCGACCTGGGCTGGCTGGTCAACAACCCGGCAGAGTACCTAGGCAAGGCGGCGCTAGAAAACCAGCGGGCCGAGGGGATCCCTCGTCGTCTGGTGGGATTTCGCATGCTGGATCGAGCCATTCCCCGCAGCGGCTATGCCATCTATGCTCCCAACTCCCCCCAGCCGATTGGCCGGGTAACCAGCGGCACCCACTCTCCCACCTTGGGCTATGGCATTGGCCTGGGGTATGTGGATTCGACTTGGGCCGAGGTGGGATCCCGGCTGGAGATTGAGATTCGGGGCCAGCGCCGGCTTGCCGAGGTGGTGAAAAAGCCCTTTTACCGGAGGCAGGCCCCGGCCTAGTCGGAGGGATTGAGCCGTTTGCCAGTCTTGGGGGTGGAGTATTCCTGCTGCAGCCGCCGCAACTTCCGCAGGGCCCGCCGCTCAATTTGCCGTACCCGCTCCCGCGACAGGCCAATGTGCTCCCCGATCTCGCGCAGCGTCATCCTCTTGGCTCCATCTAGGCCGTAGCGGGCTACGATGACCTGCTGCTCGCGTTCGCTCAGTTGCCTCACAAGGGCGCGGACTTCCTCCCAACGGGCAATCCGAGTGAGATGCTCGACTGGATCGTTGTCTTCGTCGGGGATAAAGTGCTGCAGCTCCGTGCCGTCCTCATCGCCCACGCTCACGTTGAGGGAACAGATCTCGGCCATGTGGCGGGTGATCAGCTCGCGGTAGTTGTCGCCAATATCCAGCGAATCGAAAACTTCTTCGGCTGCAGGTCGGGATCCCTTCTGAGCGGATAGCTCGCGGTAGCGCCGCTTCACCTGGGAGACCTTCTCGTACATGTGGGCAGGCAGACGAATGAGGCGCCCTTTGTTTTGGATGCCGCGGTTTACGCTCTGCCGGATCCACCAGGTAGCGTAGGTGGAGAACTTGTACCCTCGCGTGGGATCAAACTTTTCCACGGCGCGGGTGAGGCCAATGGTGCCCTCTTGGATGAGATCCAAAAACGGCAAGCCGCGGTTGCGGTAGCGCTTAGCAATCGATACCACTAGGCGTAGGTTGCACTCCACCATGCGCCTTTTGGCCGCTTCCCCCTCCTGTAGGATCCGCTGCAGCTCTTCCACGGGGATCCCCACCCGTCGGCTCCAGTCCTCGAGCGACTCATCCTGCCGCCGCTGTTCCAGGAGGGCCATCATCCGCTGTACCTGGTAGGCCAGGCGAAGCTCCTCTTCAGGGCTGAGCAACGAGTAGCGACCAATGATTTTCAAGAAACGGCCTACTGCATCTTGCAGGTCAAGACTTTCCGACATATCCAACCCCACACCCTAAACTACGCCCTGTCCGGGCTTTCGCCTCTCCTGTTGCTTTAGGCCTTTCCCCTAGCAGGAGAAGTTGACCGCTCTGCAAGCAGCATCTCCTTCATACCAGAAGGGCAGACTTTCTGTAAAGGTTTTGGCACTCCAAAATTTGAACTTCTGGTAAACGCCTAGTTCAGAAAACTTACTGAGCCTGTCTCGCTTGGCTCTACATAAAGTGTTTTCAAACTAATCTTTTGGACGTGCAACTCTACCGGTAGATGTTGCGAAAGATAAACTAACTTCTCTAGCCAAGAGAAAAGCTCATAGAAATAAATGGGAAAAAATAGCTTATATCGGATACTTCCTGAGGGCCAGATTCCTTCGGGCTAAGACAAAAAGTCCAGAAAAATGCTTGAGGATATCTGTATGGGCACGGACATTTGATTGCAGCGATCCGGCACCTGCTTCCGACAGCAGCTAGCCTTAGAGGCTTGCTCAGCAAAATCCTGAAAAAGGCCAGCAGCTACCTCGAGCTTTCAAGTAGCCTCAACCTGAAACCAGCCAAAGCTGGCTCCAGGAAAAGCCATGACTGCGCTCTCCCAAGTTTAGGGTATACCGAGGATTCAGGCACTAGATATGGGGTCAGCCCTCAGAGCTGAGCTCCCGCCGCAGCTTATTGCCTGAGTAAGGGCTGCGCAGCCCAGGTGGGAAAAGTCGCAGTCCCTGGGGCCGCACCTGCCGCTCCGCCAACGGAATGGGTGTCAGCCGCGGCAAAGGGGTAGCCTCTGGCTGAGATCTGGGCGTGGGTGTTGGGGTCGGTGTGGGCCTGGGCGTTGGCTTAGCCGTGGTCTCTGCTGGAGACGGAGGGGTAGGCTCGGCCAGAATCGCTTCTGGCGTCGGACGACGGCGCGGCGCGGGCGTAGGTGACGACTCTGGTGTAGGTGTGGGTGCCAGCGGTGGAGTTGGGGTCAGCGTAGGGGTAGGTGTGGGTGTCGAAGTAGGAGTGGGAGTGGGGGTTGGACTTGGAGTGGGAGGGGGTGTTGGAGTCGGGGCGGGCGTGGGTGTCGGAGTAGGGGTAGGCGTCGGAGTCGGGGTGGGCTGGGGCTGTACGATAGCCAGGGCCTCTTCCGCTTTCAGCTCTCCTCGGATCAGCTTGGAGAGGGTATCTTGGCCCCCGGGGGTGTAGGTGATCTCGCGGGCGGCGCTGTTCAACACATTGCGGATGGGATCCCCTTTGCTGTCAACCAGCTCCACTACCATCACGTTGCGGCCAGGCTTCCAGCCCTTCAGGTAAAAAGACTCCCAGCGATCCAGCAGGCCAGACTGACCGTTGAGAGTGTAGCGGATGCGCCAGTCACGGGGTAGGTCAGCCAGCAAGCTCTCCCGCACGGGGGCATTGGCAAGCCAAAAATCGACCAGGATTGGCTCAGCTCCGTAGCTGCCGCTGGGAGAGCTGTAGGTGAGAAGAGGCAACTGCGGCTGCGGCACGTATTCTGGCGTGGGAGCTAGCACATGGAAGCTGACTTGAGCGTAGGCTTCGGAGTTTTTAAAGCTCTCGTGCCAGGGCTTGACGGCAAACACCCGCAGCGTATGGGATCCCGGTTCCAAATCCTCAAAAACAAGAGGGGCATCAGCGTCGTAGTGAGAAATGTAAGGCTGGTTGTCTAGAACCACATGCAAATGGGGACCAAGACCCAGTTGCGGATCCTTAAAAATCGGGTACCCTCGTACTGCAAAGCGAACCGTGACCTGGCGCTCTGGCAAGATCTCGCCAGGTTGTGGGCTGAGGATCTGCACCTGCGGGCGATAGTGCTGCAAGTAGGCATCCAGCTTGGCAATTTCTGTTGGCGTTGGCACCCGCTCGAGCTGAGGTGGTTGGTGCTCCTGGGGTTGCTTGGGCGCAGATCCCCCACAGCCAACCAGCACCAAAGCTGCCAACAGCACCATCCACCATCTCAATCCCCATGCCTTCAAGCTGGCACTTCCCGCGTGTTCTTGCATGAGCCTCCCATTCCAACACTTGCCAAGCCGCAGACAAGCCATCCTCACATTACCAGGATGTGTCCTTTGGGGAGGATCCCTTCCCCGCCCTAGAATGGGATCGGCAGGCTTGGTCCTGTCCGGAAAAGCTTTGGGGTCATCTATGAGTTGCTTGGCAGCGACGATAGCGCTCGCGGGCTTGGATCTCACTCAGTGGCAAGCTCTCCTCAACACCCTGGCCTTTGCCATTTGTCTGGGGGCCATGCTCTTTTACTGGGGTGGGGCAGCTTTTCCCCAAGTGCCCCTTTTGGCCGAACTGGGCTTGGCAGGAATGGTGGGGGCCAACTTGACAATAGCTGCTCTGTTGACGGCCCGCTGGATCGATGCCGGCTACTTCCCTTTGAGCAATTTGTACGAGTCTTTGTTTTTCTTGGCCTGGGGGATCACCGCCTTGCACCTAGTGGCTCTCCAGTGGACTCGCCGCCGTTGGGTGGGAGTGATGACTGCCCCATTAGCGACAGGCATTGTTGCCTTTGCCGCCTTGGCCTTGCCGGAGGATATGCAGGCAGCCCAGCCGCTGGTGCCAGCTCTGCAGTCCAACTGGCTGATGATGCATGTCAGCGTCATGCTGTTGGCCTACGCAGCCCTCTTGGTGGGCTCCCTGTTGGCCATGGCCTTTCTCATCCTCACCCGTGGCCAGGAGGTACAGCTCAAGGGCAACTCCCTTGGCCTGCAATTTCGCCCGTCCCAAGCTGCAGTCCAGCCGGAGCTGATAGCCCGTGCCAGGACTGAACTTCCTCCCCAGCCGACTCCAGAAGGGATCCCTCGGCAACAACTGAGCCTGGCCGAGATCTTAGACAACGCCAGCTACCGCTTCATCGGGCTGGGCTTTCCGCTACTTACCATTGGCATTATTGCCGGGGCCGTCTGGGCCAACGAGGCCTGGGGTACCTACTGGAGCTGGGATCCCAAGGAAACCTGGGCCTTGATTACCTGGTTGGTTTTTGCTGCCTATCTACACGCCCGCATCACCAAGGGCTGGCAGGGCAGGCGTCCTGCGCTTCTAGCCAGCTTGGGCTTTGGGGTGGTTTGGGTTTGTTACCTGGGAGTGAACTTTTTGGGCAAAGGCTTACACAGCTACGGCTGGTTCTTTTAGGTCCGCCGCCCCATTGACTCTGGTGCTGGCAAGTCGTCGTGGATACCTTTGATTTGAGGAAAACGGCATGCGTCTGTTTAACTACCTAATCTTTTTCTCGGCCCTCCTGGGTGTGGCCCTCTTTGCCATGCAAAACGCCAACCCGGTAACGATTACCTTTGCCCCTGGCGTCAGCATCGAGAGCCCGCTAGTGATTGAGCTTTTGGCTTCTGCTGGGATTGGCGCTGCCTTGGCCTGGATCTATGGCCTCTGGATGCGGCTGCAATTTAGCCTCGAAGCCCGCGAGAAAAATCGGCAACTGCAAGAGAAGGAAGTGGCCATCAGCGAGCTGAAGGAAATGGTGGTGGAGCTGGAGGCAAAAGTTAAGCAACTGCCCCCCAGCAAACGAGCTGAGCCTCAGGAAGACCTCCAAGAGGTTAAGGAAGTGACCACCGAGGGATCCCCTGCCTAGGTTTTCCATTGGTCTTTGCGGTACAATTGAGCCTCTGTTTGCCTTTGCACTAGCACCTATGCAGGTTACTCAAGAAAAGCGCCCTGGTAGCCGGCTTGGCTTCAAGATCGTGGTGGAAGCTGACCGGGTTAAGCGCTCCTACGAAAAAACCCTGCGCCAACTGGAGCGGAACGTCCAGATCCCGGGGTTTCGCAAGGGCAAGGCCCCTCGCAACCTGGTAGTGCGCCAGGTGGGCCGCGAGAGGGTTATTGCCAGTGCTATCGACGACCTAATCCAGGAGGCTATCCAGGAGGTTCTCCAGGAGGCTCAAGTCACCCCCATCGGCCAGTTTGAGCTGGATGAAGAGGTGAAGCAGCTTCTGGAGCGCTTTAACCCAGAAGCCGAGTTCAGCTTCTCAGGGTATGTGGAAGTGTACCCTGAGGCTCGCGTTGGCCAGTACAAAGGGCTGACGGTTACGGCAACCCGGGTTGACGTCAAGCCTGAGGAAGTCGACCGCCTCATCGAAAAGCTGCGAGATCAGCGGGCTACCCTCTTGCCTGTGGAGGATCGGCCTGCCCAGTTGGGGGACATGGTGGTGCTGGATTTCCAAGCCCGCGACGCCGAGGGCAATCCCCTCAAGGAGCTTGCCGCCCAAGACTTGCAACTGGAGCTGAAAGAGGAAAACTTCATTCCCGGCTTTGTAGCAGGTGTTGTGGGCATGCAGCTCGACGAGACTAAGGAGATCACTGCCACCCTGCCCGAGGATTACTTTAGAAAAGAGCTGGCTGGGAAAACGGTTACCTTTACCGTCTGCCTCAAGGAGATCAAAACCAAAGAGCTGCCGGAGCTGGACGATGCCTTTGTCCAGGAAGTCAGCAACTTCCAGACGGTGGCGGAGCTGCGGGAACACCTGCAAAAGCGCCTTGAGCAAGATGCCCTAAGACAATCCGAAGAAAACCTTGAAACGGCTATCCTCAACGCCATTTTGGCAACCACCGAGGTGGATCTGCCCGAGAGCCTTGTTGAGCAAGAGATAACGCAGCTGCTAGCTCAAGACCTGCAGTCGCTGCAGCAGCAAGCAAGGGTTGCCCCGGGAGAAATCCGCAAGCTCCTGGCTCAACTGCCACCTGAGACTCTCAACCAATTGAGGGAGCGCCACCGAGCTGAGGCCATCGACCGGCTGCGCCGCGCCTTTGCTCTCAGCGCCATCGTCCGGCAGGAGCAAATTGCCGTCGGCCCCACTGAATTGGAAGTGGAAATGGAAGCGGTGATGAAAGCCTACGCTCAGCAGGGCCAAAAGCTGGATCGGGAGCGGACACGCCAGGTCGTTTACGAAAATTTGCTTACTCGTAAGGTGATGGCCTGGTTGAAGTCTCAAACCACGGTCAACTGGGTCGATAGCGAGGGCAATCCCACCGAGGCACCCCCCCTTCCCGTCGGGGCTAAAGGCGAAGACTTCGAAGAAAAAGCTGGGTCGGTACTGGCGGCAGCAAGCCTTGAGGCTTCTACAGCCCCAGCTGAGGCTGCCGCAGAAGCCCCTTCAGGAGTGGCCACGGAAACCGCCATAGTTGCCGCTCCAGAGTCGGAACCAGCCTCTGCCTCTGGGGAGAGCTTAGATCGAGAAGCCGAATCGGCCGTCCAGGACAAGCCCAAGTCGGGTAGAAAGAGCAAAAAGGTCAAGTAAAAGCGGTCAAGCTACAGGAGGCCGCGCCGCATCTGATCCCAGAGGCGGAGGTAGGACTCGGCTTCGGCCAGGCTCAAGGGCCGCCAGATCTCGGCCCGTTCCCAGGTGGAGGGGTGGAAGTCGGGCCGGTGGCGCAGCCGCAGGGAAAGTTGGTTCAAGTCCAGCGGTAACACTGAAGGGATCCCGCTTAAGTTGACGAGGCGAGGGGCAAACTCGGGATTTAAGACAAAGTCAATCCAGTTGACCAGCAGGGATGGCAGCTCCGCCTGCAGCTCTTCAGGGAGAGGCTGGGCAGCCCGAGGCCGCACCCAGACATCCCACCAGACAGCAGATCCCGAGGCCGGTATCACCACCTCCAACTCGGGGTAGTTGGCCTGGGTGGCGTAGAGATCTTGCGACCAGCCCACAGCTACCCAGCTATCGGCCAGGCGCAACATGGGCAAATAGTCAGCGGAGGTATAGGCCAAAACTTGACGGTGCAGGGATCCCAGCTCCCGTCGCAGCTCGGTTTCTTCCGGATCGAGGGGATCGTTGTAGGAGCGGCCCATCTTTTTTAGGGTCAGCCCAATCACCTCGCGTGGGTGATCCGGCAGCGTGATCTTGCCAGCCAACTCAGGCCGCCACAGGTCGGCCCAGTCCTGGAGGGGTTTGCTGACCCGGTCCCGGCGGTAGGCAATGGCCGTCACCCCCCAGCGCCAGGGCACACCCCAGATCTGCCCCTCCCGCAGGGCTGCTGCTTGCCAACGGGGATGCAACTGCTGCCAGCGTTCTCCCAAGAGACTGCGCGGCAAGGGATCCAGCCAACCGGCAGCCAGAGCCCAATCCAAAGCGTCGGCCCCCAGCAGGCTGAGAGCTGGCACCGGCAGTCGTTGGCTAAAAGGCCACCAGGAGGGCTGGGGTGGCTGAAGGCTTTGGCGCAGGTAAGCCAACAACTGGCTTCGCTCATCCACCAGCTGCAACCGAAAGCGGGCCCGAGTGCGACGGCGAAACTCGCTGACTAAGCTCTGAGGGATCCCCGGCTTGAGGGCGAGGATGAGGGGCAAATGGGCACTGGGCCCGCCACAGCCGGCCACCGCTAGCCCGGCTAAGAGGAGGAATTCACGTCGGCTTAGCTGGCTTTTGCCCCCGCCAGTACCGCTCCACCAGAATCAAGGCCACCAGATCATCGTAGGCCCTCTCCGGCAGCCGCAGCCCTTTGGGCAGTAGGTGCTGCCACCACCGCGGCCGGTAAACCTCCCAGTAGCGCCGCCGGGCTTCTTCCGAGCTGTGGCGTTCGTCCACCAGGACAATCTGGTGCGGCGGAAGAAGCAGCTCCAGTTGAGACTTCCACTGCCGCGCCGTCGTCTGATCCCCCAGGATGAGCCGCTCTGCTCCAAACTGCTGCCAGAGAGCCCCCAACCTGGGCAGGGCCTCTTGGGCAGGAACCACCTCCCGGTGCAAAACTTGCCAGGCTGGCTGGGTTTGCACAACCGCAAGGCCGCACTTGTCCCGCCCTGGATCAAAACCCACTAATACCCGCTCCATCTCCTTGACCCTCACCCCTCCCTGCGCCCTCTTAGCTGAGCTGGAGCAGAGCCGTATTGGCTGGAGGCTTGCGCCATGAGAAAACTCACCCGCAGCGGCCCTGCCGTGTAGATGTCGGCATCAGCCACCAGCTTCACATCCAGAGGGGTGGTGCTTTGGCGCAGCTGCTGCACCACTTCCAAAAACTTGACCTGGGAGAACTCTCCAACAGTGCCAGTGATGGGATCTGCAAGGAGACCTTTTTCTTGGGAGCGCTGGTTGGCCTCGTTTAGCAGCTCCAGCAGCCGCTGCTGGATTTCACTTTCGCTGAGGCCCGGCTGGATCACTCCTTGGGCCAGCACCGACCCCTTGGCGAAGAGGCGCTGGTTGGGGTAAATCTGAACCACCACAGGCACAGGCTCACCCTTGAGCCGGTTGGTGAGAGAGAGGATGCGCACCGCCCAGCTGCCGGCTTCCTGCAGCTTTTTCAAAGCTCGATCCGCATCCTCGCGGCGGATGAGGATGGCGTTTTCTAGAGGAGGTATAGGCTGGGATCCCAGCGCCAGCGCCCGCTGTTCTGCCTGCGCCAACAGTTGCTCAAACTGCTGCCGGACTGTCTCTGGCTTTGCCCCGGCAGGGGTCTGAACTACCCCTGTAGCTAAGACTTCGCCTGCCAAGATGGCAAGCTCGCCCCGCCGCAGCCGCACTGCCAACTGGCTGAGCTGGGCAATTTCCCCCTCGAGCTGGTTTTTCTGGGTCTCCAGTTGGTTTAGGGCTGCCTGCGCCGCCTCCAGGGAGCGCTCCAGTTGATCCCGATCCAACTGCAAGGTCTGCTTTTGGGACTTTAGGGTGACGATGGTTTGCTGCGCCGATTCCACCTCCTTCTTGACCGCCGCCAGCTCTACTTGGGCCTGCTCCAGCTTAAGCTGCACCTGGGCCAGCTGCTCTTGGGTTGCTGCCAGCTTGGCTTCGGCCTCCTGCCGGGCCTGCAGGGCTGCGGCCAGTTGATCCTGAACTTCACTCAGGCGGGTTTGGGCTGCCGACTGCTGGCTGCGAAATCGATCCAGATCTAGCCGCAGGCGATCCCGCTCGGCCCTGAGGGCAGCATTCTCGGTCTCCAGCCAAGCTTTTTGGCGATTGAGGGCCTGCAGCTCTTGCCTAGCCCGAGCAATTTGGTTGGTGTAGCTAAAAAGGGCTTCTGACAGCGAGCGGTTTAGAAGCAGCAGCGTGCCTAGGGTCAGGGCTGAGATGCTCACCCCCGTAATCACGGCTACCAAAATGGCTGTGTGGCGAGGGCGGAGGTTAAACCAGGTTAGGCGCTTTTTGCCAATGCGATACCCAACCCGATCCCCAACCACGGCAATCAGGCCACTGACAAACAGCATGTAGAGGATCAGCAGTACGCCCTGCATATCCCGGGATCCCTGCCACGGAAATCTTAGCAAGGCCACCCAGAGGACTTGAGAAATTTTTGGCGCTATTTAGCAAGCGTTTTAAGCGTAGAGGAGCCGCTCCACAGCTGCCACAATATCTTCTGGCTGCACGATGGTGGCTGCTTCCAAGGTGCCGTTGTAAGGAGTGGGAATGTCTTGGGAAGCCAGGCGCACCACTGGCGCATCCAGCTCGTCGAAGAGTTCTTCCATGATACGCGCAGTCAGCTCTGCCCCAATGCCGCCAGTTTTTACATCTTCCTCCACAATGACCACTCGGTGCGTTTTGCGCACCGAAGCTGCAATGGTCTCCATATCCAGCGGCTTGAGGGAGATCAAATCAATCACCTCAGGATCGATCTCCTGCGCTACCAGGGTATCCACAGCCTTGAGCACGTGGTAGCGCATACGGGAGTAGGTGAGGAGGGTAACGTCGGATCCAGAGCGGACAACTTCCGCCTTATTCAAGGGCAAAAGGTACTCCTCCTCTGGCACCTCTCCCTTCACGTTGTAGAGAAGAACATGTTCGAAGAAGAGGACGGGGTTGTCGTCGCGGATGGCCGACTTGAGCAGACCTTTGGCGTTGTAGGGAGTGGAACAGGCAACGATCTTCAGCCCCGGCACTGCTTGAAAGTAGGCCTCCAGCCGCTGCGAGTGCTCGGCCCCCAGCTGCCGGCCCACGCCGCCAGGTCCGCGGATGACAATCGGGACCTTGAAGTTGCCGCCAGACATGTAGCGCAGCATGCCGGCATTGTTGGCAATCTGGTTAAAAGCCAGCAGCAGAAAACCCATGTTCATCCCTTCCACCACCGGGCGCAAGCCGGTTATCGCTGCCCCAATGGCAAGGCCGGTGAAGCTGTTTTCGCAAATGGGGGTGTCCAGGAGGCGCATCTCCCCGTACTTGCGGTATAGGTCTTTGGTCACTTTGTAGGAGCCGCCGTAGTGGCCTACATCTTCTCCCAAAACAAACACGTTGGGATCCCGGGCCATTTCTTCGTCAAGAGCGGCACGCAAGGCGCTGTAGAGGAAAGTCTCCGGCATAGGGGCAACTGCTGCTCACTAGTCTCTACATTAAACCACCCCTTTGCCGCTGGGAGAGAACTCCGTCTATGCACCCAAACGGCAGCAACCCTTTTGCAAGCGCCCCTTGCGACTAGCTGGGGGCAAAGTGGCCTTGCCTTCCTTGTCCTGCTGGGCTTTGCGGAGGGATCCTTGGAAATTTACTTCATAAGCCAGTCCTCCAAAATCTGCTGGTAAAGTTCGGGATCCAGGCGGGGTGCGTCGTAAAGCCCTGCTTCGAGCCTTTGTCTTTGAGCCTCAAAGAGAATCACGGCTGCTGCCACCGAGACATTTAGGCTCTGCACCATGCCCAGCATGGGGATGTGGATGAGCGCGTCAGCTAGGGCCAAGGCCTGCTCAGAAACCCCCCACTTCTCCGCTCCAAAGACAATGGCAGTGGGCTTGGTGTAGTCCACCTGTCGGTAGCTGCGGGCCCCCTCCTTCAAGGCAGTGGCATAGATTTGGAAGCCTTTTTCCCGAAGGTGCTGGAAGGCCTCTTCCGTGGTGGGGTGAACCTTGAGGTAGACCCACTTGTGGCTGCCGCTGCTGGTCTCGTTGAAAGTGGGTACACCCTCCGTGGGGTTCACGGCGTGAACTCTGAGCACCCCCACAGCATCGCAGGTGCGCAGGATGGCGGAAAGATTGTGGGGTTTGTGGACGTTCTCTAGAAGCACCGTGAGATCCGGCTGCCTCCGCCTTAAAACCTCCTCCAAGCGCCTTCGCCTCTCTGGAGTGCGCTCCTTCATGGGTGCCTCCCGGAGAAACCTTCGCTTTAGCCGCTAAATCGGACTAGCACCTACCCCAGCTCTGCCGCCTGTAAGATGGCTCTTGGTCAGGGTTCCCAGGGATCGGAAAATTGCTGGCCCGCCTTGAAGTTTGCTGCTATCAGCAACCTTTCCGGCAGCCCCTGCGCACCCGCTACGGTCTCTGGTCTACCCGCGAAGGGATCCTAATCCGCCTGACAGACCTGGAGACAGGGCAGCAGGGCTACGGGGAGGTAGCCCCCATTCCTTGGCTGGGCAGTGAGACCCTCGAGGAGGCCCTGGCCTTTTGTCGGCAGTTGCCGGCTGAGCTCTCGGAGGCGCAGATCAAGGAGATCCCGGCAGCGCTGCCTGCTACCCGCTTTGGGCTGGAATGCGCCTGGCTGGCCTGTCGGGATCCTGGCTGGCTAGATAGGGATCTCTCCGGTCTTTCCTTTTGTGGGCTTTTGGGGAAGGATACCCCCTCCGGCTCCTACCCAGTTTACAAGGGCAAGGTGGGAATGGATCCCTTCGCAGCGGAGCGGAAGAAGCTAGAAAGCTGGCTGGAGCGGTTGCCTGCGGGATCCCGGCTGCGGCTAGATGCCAACGGCGGCTTGACTCTAGCAGAGGCGCGGCAGTGGCTGGATCTCTGCGACCGGATCAATCGGGAGTGGCCGGGCAAGATCGAGTTCTTCGAGCAGCCTTTGCCGCCAGAGCAGTACGCTGACTTAATCCAACTTAGCCGTGAGTTTCAAACCCCCATTGCCCTGGATGAGTCGGTGGTCGGCCTGGAGCAGTTGCAAGCTGTCCATCGCTCGGGCTGGCAAGGGATCCTGGTGGTCAAACCCTCTTTGATGGGATCGGGTCTTGCCCTTAGAGACTACCTCAGCCAACACCCGGGGTTGGATCTGGTGTTCTCCTCAGCCCTAGAAACCCCTATCGGCGCTTGGCATGGGCTAGCTTGGGCGGGATCCCTGCAAGCAAAAACCGCCTGCCCCAGGGCCGTGGGATGGGGGGTGGGGGAGCTTTTCCAGGAGGGGGATCCCCTGGACCTGCTCAAGCTCTCGCCCCACGAGCGGGCCGCTTGGATGCAAGCGGTGTGGGAGCGCCACAGCCAGCCCTAGACTGCGGCGGCTTGCTTGGCGTGTTCCTGCCGTAGGTAGGCCTGGATGAAGTGCATCAGCTCCTCCGGCTCGCCGTTCATAAACGCCTCGACGTTGGTGGTTTCGGCGTTGGTGCGGTGGTCTTTGATTAACTTGTAGGGATCGAAGGTGTAGGTGCGAATCCGACCCCCAAAGCCCTGGGTCACGATCTCGCCGCGGATCTCGGCCAACTTTTGCCGGCGCTTTTCCTCCTCGATTTCGAGGAGCTTTGCCTTGAGGATCTGGATGGCCCGCTCCTTGTTTTGCAGTTGGGAACGCTCCTCGCTGCAGCGCACGGCAATGCCGGTGGGCTTGTGGATAACCCGCACCGCCGTTTCCACCTTGTTGACGTTTTGGCCTCCTGCCCCTCCCGAACGGCAGGTCTCGAACTCCAGATCCTCCATCCGCAGCTCAAACTCGTTCTCTTCCTCGAGGATGGGCATGACCTCAACGCCGGCAAAGCTAGTCTGGCGCTTGCCGTTGGCGTTGAAGGGGCTGATGCGCTCCATGCGGTGGTTGCCCTTCTCCGCGGAAAGATACCCGTAGGCATAGGGCCCCTCAATCAACAGCGTGGCTGACTTGATGCCCGCCTCTGCCCCTTCCGAGTAGTCCGAAAGGGTAACCTTGTAGCCCTGGTTCTCTGCCCAGCGGGTGTACATCCTCAGCAGCATCGCCGCCCAGTCCTGGGCATCGGTTCCTCCAGCTCCAGCAGTGATGGTGAGGATGGCGCCGTTTTTGTCGTAGGGCCCTGAAAGCAGTTGCTGCAGCTCCCATTGGCTCAACTCTCGCTCCACCGCGGCTAGGGATCCCGCTGTCTCGGCCAAGAGCTCCGAATCGGCTTCTTCTTGCAGGAGCTCCAGGGCAGTGGCGACCTCTTCCAGGCGGGCTTTCCAGCGGTGGACCTGCTCCCAGGAGGCCTTGAGGCTGTTGAGCTGCTTTAGGTGGCGACGAGCTGCCTCTACATCGTTCCAAAATTGCGGCTGGGAGGCTTCCTGCTCCAGAATGGCGATCTGCTGTTCCAGGCAAGGCAGGTCAAAGGTAGTCCTGAGCAGTGCTCAGGCGCGCCGTGAGCGATTCTAAGCTGCGTTTCAGCTCGGCCAGTTCCATAGGCTTACGAACACTGTCTCATACTTTTGGACCCCGTCCAGAATCTCATCTTAACTTCCCGACCTCCAGAAGGAGGTAGCTATCTATCGTATTCAGACTAAATCCGAGCTTGCTCCAACAAAGCTTGCAACTCCTCCAAGGCCACCTGAGCCGACTGGGCTTGCTGGTGGAGGGATTGCACCACCTCGGCGCTGGCCTGGGCTGATTGCAGGGTGGATTGGCTTTGGCGTTGGATGCGATCTGCCAGGCCGCGGATGCGGTTGCTGGCCTCGGTAGTGCGCCCCGCCAACTTGCGGATCTCCTGGGCAATGGCGCCAAAACCCCCGCCCCCACCGCTGCGGTTGGCCTCTACAGCCGCGTTGAAGGAGAGCAGACGAATGTAGCCCGCCACCTCTACGTTCGCGTAAGCGGGACGTAGTCCTTTCACGTCGACGATGGTGTTGATTTCTTTGAGCTCGCGGGATAGCTCCTGATTGCTGTCGGCAATTTCCTGAAATAGGCGGCGCACCGCCTCTACCCCAGCAAAGGTGGATTTGCCCTTCTCCGAGAGCACCGAGCTGATCTGGATGAGGCGAGCGTTGAGGCGGACCAGTTCTTCCGTTCGCGTAAGCGGGACGTAGTCCTTGCGCTGCTGGGCCCGGCGCCGCTCTTGCTCCAAAGCAATGTTCTGGCTGAGGATCTCGGCTTTCTGCCGCTCCAGATCGCGGGCATACTGGAGGCTGCGGTTTTTCTCCTGCTCCAGCTCGGCCAGAATCCGTTTCATCTCCTCCTGCTGTTCTTCGAGCTTCCGCTGGGTGGCTAGATGTACCTGGGACTGAGCCACCAACAACACCGGCACATCCAAAAGGCGATAGTCTTGGGGGCCGACTTCTACCACCACCGGGTCGTAGATAGTCTCCTGGGGCCGCCGGAAAGCCTGGCTGGCCGCCTCAATGACATCGCAGTCGCCGGGCAAAAGGAGAAAACCCTGGCCCTGGAACTCTGCTAGGGAGCTGTTCGCGTAAGCGGGACGTAGTCCTTTGGGCCGCTTCGAAAACACCTCCAGGCCATAGGGTTTGCTCAGCATCCACTCCAAAATGGCACGCCGAGTCAGCATCCCCCGCAGCTGCGACTGCTCGTCCAACACGACTACCCCTGAAAGGGTGGGGTCGTCTTCCAGGCGGCGCACCACGTTCTCGCAGGGGGTGGACTCACCTACCTGAAAGTCCACTAGCGCCAGATCGCGCAGCTTGGTGTGGATCGATAGGGTGGGAGTGGGCGGATTCGTCAGGGTAGTCATCCTAGGAATCCTCAGCACAGGCTGGGTAGAGACAAATAAATAAAATGTACAGAGGAGGACAATAAGGACCTGCCTCTGCTCTGCTTTTCAAAGGCCTAGCAGCAGTGGTGCTGGTTACCTTTAGTTTGACTTGGGATCTGGTTTCCTGACTACAGCTCTGTCCGGAGTTATACGGGAAGAGGCTCTTTTTTGCGGTTTTTACGGACAGACAAGGGAGCTGTCCCAACCCCAGGGGCTGAAGCGATCTGAGCTTAGCGAGGCTCTTGGTAGCGGTGGTAGATCTCTAGAATTTCACTGCGACCACGGTTGAAAGCTGCCACCACTTGGGGATCGAAGTGGTTACCGCTTTGGCTTTCCACGAAGCGAAAGATATCTGACAGATCCCAAGCTTCTTTGTAGGGGCGGCGGCTAGCTAAAGCGTCGAACACGTCGGCTAAGGCCACAATCCGCCCTTCTAGCGGGATCTCTTCTCCCTTAAGGCCCCGCGGGTAGCCGCTGCCGTCGAACTTCTCGTGGTGGGTGAGGGCAATGATGGCGCTTTTTTTCATCAGCTCCGAGTCCGATTTACTGAGGATCTCGTAGCCAATCTCGGGGTGGCGGTTCATAATTAGACGCTCTTCGGGGGTGAGGGGGCCTGGCTTCCGCAAGATGGCATCCGGGATCCCGATTTTGCCCACATCGTGCAGGGGGCTGGCATAGAAGATCAGCTCTTGTTCATGGCTGGAGAGGCCCAACTGTTTGGCAATGATGCGGGAGTAGTGGCTCATCCGCTTGAGGTGAAAAGAGGTGTCCTGATCCCGGTATTCGGCGGCTTGGGCTAGACAGAAAATCGTTTCCAGGTGAGCGGCTTTCAGCTCTTCCCGCAAGCGCACATTTTGGTAGGCAACCGCCGCCTGGGAAGCCAGGGCTTCTGCCACCCGGACTTCCAGCTCAGAAAACGGCTGGCTCCAGTCAGCCACCTGGTTGGGCGCTAGGTTGGCAGGGCAATCCGGCCTGAGACGGTTCAAGAGTTGCAGGGCGCCAAGGATATTTCCTGAGGGATCCCGCATCGGCACCGTGAGCAAAGAGCGGGTGCGGTAGCCGGTCTGCTGATCGACTTGGGAGTTGAAGGCATAGGGCAAGCCCGCTGGCAAGCGATAGACGTCCGGCAGATTCAAGCTCTCCCCCGTGAGCACCACATAGCCCACAATGCTGGAAGGAGCAAGGGGCAGGCGCAGATCCTGCAGCTCCTCGTTGCGGTTGACCACGAAAAAGCGCAACTCTTCTCCCTCCCGGATGAACAGGCTAGCGCCATCACAGCAGGTTAGCTCGCGGGCTTGGGCGACAATCAGTTCCAGCAGGCGCCTTAAATCCGTTTCCGAAGAAAGGGCGATCCCCACTTGGATCAGCCGCTGACTCAGGCGCAAGGCAGCAGCAGCCTCAAATTCGGCTTCGCCAAGAGCAAGAGAGAGATCGAAGGCGGAAGGCCCATGGGACATAACCTGATCCTCCAGTGGGTTACGAGTGTTCCCAAGGAAGCGGGATTGGAGCGCTAGCAGGGATCCTGCCCCTGCTCCAAGTTAGGAGGCTGGGGGTCGCCAATCCAAAGTAACTCTGCTACCCTACCTTGTTTACCTATGGCAGCGAGAGACGCTGTGACCCAGGTCAAGACCCAGCAGCTAGATGAGGTTGCCCTCCAGCTCATCGTTGGCCTAGGCAATCCTGGCCCGCAGTATGCCAACACCCGCCACAACTGCGGCTTTATGGTGGTGGATCAGTTGGCAGAGCGCTGGGGGATCCCATTAGCTCTGGAAAAGCAGTTCCAAGGCAGCTACGGAGAAGGTTTTGCCCTAGGGGGCAAGCGGCGCCTGCTCAAGCCGGCGACTTATATGAATCGCTCTGGCGAGGCAGTGCGGGCAGTCCTGGATTGGTACAAGTTGGATCCCAGGTCGGTGCTGGTGGTCTACGATGATGTGGACTTGCCCCTGGGTCGCCTGCGACTGCGGGGATCTGGCTCCGCCGGCGGGCATAACGGCATGAAGTCTGTCATTCAGCACCTGGGCAGCGAAGCCTTCCCTCGCTTGCGCCTGGGCGTGGGCAGACCTAAGGGCAACCAAGACATGGTTGGGCATGTTTTGGGAAGGTTTGAACCTACTGAGCAGGCAGTGCTGGAGCGGGTTCTAAGGGCGGCAGTGGAGGCAGTGGAGTGTTGCTTGCAAGAAGGATTGAGGGCGGCGATGAACCGCTTCAACCCTCTGGATCTCTCTGAGCCGCTATCTGAGCGAGATCGGCAAGATCCGGCAGCTTCTCTCGACCCAGCCAAGACTGGGCCTGTGGAAGGCTGAGGCCGGGATCTTGGGCGCTATCCGAAGGAGGTCGGCTTCCCCAGAGCCACTGGCAGGAGAGGGCAAGGAACCCTCTAAGAGGCTCCCCGCAGGGGCACCCCCAGGTCCAAAGAAGTCAGCAACTCCCCTCCCTCAAGTGGAGCGAAGCCGTTCTCCTCCTAAGCCGAACTTTTTACCCTCTCTAGTCGCAAGCTAAGCGGGGCTACGGCTGTTGCAAGAGGTCTTGCCGCACCGCCTCCACATACTGCAGCAGTTTTGGGGATCCCGTGCCCGCAGACCGCCACAGACTCAAGGCGCTGTCCAGATCCGCAGCAGCGCCAGCCTTGTCTTCTCCCTGGTAGGCGCGCGCCATGCCCCGGTGGTAGTACCCTTCAGCCCGCTGCGGCTGCAGCTCAATCGCCCGGTTGAAATCGGCAACGGCCAGTTGGAAATTGCAGATGCTCGCCCACATCAGGCCGCGATGAATGTAGGCATCGAAGAGATCGGCGATGTTTTGATTTTGTTTGGCTAGTTCAATGGCCAGGTTAGCTACATCAAATGCCGATTCCAAATGCCCTTGCTCGGCCCAAATGCGGGAGCGCAACAAGTGGAGTTGGGGGTTGCGATAGGCAATGCGATCCAAGGGAGACAAGGTTGCCAAAGCCTGCTCCAGCTCTCCAAAATGCTCGCGCTGAATCCTGGCCTTGAGCAAATAAGCCTCAGGCAAATAGGGATCCAAAGCAATGGCAATGTCCAGATCCCGCAGAGCCCTGAGCACTAGATGGTCGGCAGCTGGCTGCTCTGGCTCGCCCACCTGCGAATACTCCCAGAGGTACTGGGCCCGCTGGAGATAGAGCCTCGCATTTCCTGGCTCCTGCTCGATGAATTGCCCTAGCTGCAGGAGCAGTTGATGAGCCTGGGAGCGCTGCTCAAGCTCTCGTGCCCGGGCTTGCCATTGAGCCTGCCGCCGAAGCAAAGGTTCAGGACCTGGCTTGTCTTTAAATCGCGGCAACTGAGCTTCCTGCAAGAGGGGCACAGAGAGACCTTCCGTGGTCTGCCCCTTGCGCAGCGAGGCCAGCCAGCCACACTCGCCGTTCAAGCACAGCCAAGACAGCAAGCCCACCAGGGCCGATCCGGAAAGCAAAAGACTGGGCCTAAGCATGGATCCCGCCCCACTAAACAGCATGGAAAGAGAAGTTGCCTCTAGGCTAGTTCGCCATCGCAGCGGTGTCCAGATTTCTTGGCTACACAGTCGTGCTCCAAAGCCCGAAGGTCTTAGAGGATTTTGCCGCTAGCCAGCTCCACTAAGAGGCGGTTCTTCGCCCGGCCCTCGTCGGCAGCCTGCTCCGACAGCCATAGGGCGGCGCCCTTCGACAGCTTGAGAACGATAGGGCTGCACGGAAAAACACTCTCAATTGGTCTGAGGCGCCGGCGGCATTGAGAGAAGTCTCACAGCTTCCTGAGGTTGAGCTTGGAACATTTGGGTTAGTGCGGAAAACCTAAGTGACCAATAAAACTGGGTTTCAAGCCCCGACCTTGGGAGCGGCTTTTTGTATAATGCTCTAGATAGCAGAAAGACAATTTTTTGCATGTACTTTGTCCGCAAGCTCAAGCTGGGAGTCTCGGAACAACTACAACTTTTGAGCAGGGCGGCAGGCGAGCTGTACTCCCAGACACTCGTCAGTTTTTGGCGCGTCGTCCGCAAGAAAGGGCTGTGGTTGAAGCCTGCCACGCTCATGCGTTGGTTTCCCAGTGATCCTGAAAACAGACTTCACGCCCACAGTGCGGATGCTGTTGTCCAAAGTTTCTTTGCCTCCCTAAAGTCGTGGCGAGAACGCCGCAAAACGGATCCCAATGCTCGTCCACCTCGACGCCGACGGTACTATTACAAAATCCAATGGAAAGCTTCAGCCATCAAAGTCGTAAATGGAAAGTTGCGGTTGTCCAACGGAAAAGGCAACGAGCCGTTGGTGATCCCTTGGGCTTGGGATACACCTGTCTGGGTAGAAATTGGCTGGGACGGCAGGCAATACGAGCTAAGGGCTTGCTACAAATTGAGTGATGCTCGGCCCAAAGAAGAGAGGAAAGAAAGCGGTGTTGCCGGTGTGGATCTGGGTGAGGTTCACCTGGCCGTTGCCCATGATGGGGAGAACACCTACATCGCCAATGGCAGGCTGCTGCGTTCCAAGCGCCGCTACCAGAACAAGCTGAAATCTACTCTGTCAAGGCTGCTTGCCAGAAAGAGGCGTGGCTCAAGGCGTTACAGGAGAGTTTTAGCTTCTGGGCGAAAGCAGCTGGCGAGGTTAAATCACCAAATTCGAGATATTTTGCACAAGCAAACTACAAGGCTTGTCTCGACGCTGTATGCAAGGGGCGTCCAGACCGTTGTGATTGGGGACATTCGGAATATCAGGGTGTCTGCTGATTACGGCACAAGGTTGAACCAAAAGCTCCACCAGATGTTGCATGGCCAAACTCGGCACCACATCACCTACAAGGCTGAACGACTGGGAATGAAAGTTGTGCTGCTGGATGAGCGGTACAGCTCTCAAACCTGTCCTGCTTGCAACAAGAGGAACAAGCCGAGAGGCCGTGTGTATAGGTGTGGGTGTGGGTTTGAGTTTCATCGCGACGGGGTGGGAGCACTCAACCTTCGCAGAACGTATCTGGGCTCTGGCCTAGTAGTTGGGGTTATGGCATCCCCCACAGGGTTGAGGTTTCAGCCTCATGCTCTGTGTAGCTCAGCCGGTAGGAGCCATCCTGCTGTCTGAGAAAGAATCCCTGCCTTTTATGGCAGGGAGAACGTCAAGTGCCCTGTCCCACACCAAAAGAGTATGAATCCCAAGCCAAAATCCTGTCCACAGCCAGTTATCCAGCCAGATCTTGCCGAGAACAGGTAGGGTCAAACCCTCTGTCCCTCCCAAAACTAGGCCGGCTGCCAAGATCAGCCCTTCAAAAGCAAGAAAACCCAGGATGAGCATGGCTGGGATCCAAAGATAATTCCACAGCCATCGTCCAGCTCGGGGAGGGTGGGGCTGGAAGAAGAGAGGGCGGTAGCTGGCTAGCAGGGCCACCCCCACCGTGCCGATCCCCAAGACCACCCCCCAGGCAAAAGAGTCAGGCGTGCGGGGATAGTTGTGCCAGACATAGCCAAAGATTTGGTTGGCTAGCCAAATCATCGAGGCGCTAACTATTGCCCTTTGGCGAGTTAACGTGGTGCCCGCAATGATGCCAACGGTTACAAAAGGAAGCGTACAGGTATAGGCAATGTTGCTAAGGCAGCCAATGGTGGTAAATAGACTGGGCCAAAATCGGCCACAGGCCAAGTCTTGGGCAGCCCGTAGCCAAATGGCAACCGGGATCCAGGGGCGAGGTTTGGGGATGGACTGCACAAGGGATTGCAGACTGACCATAGGCTAATCTCCGGGAAAAAGGTGAGCTTTCAGGGGGCAGTTCTTTAGCAGATGCTCCTGGACAATTTGCCGCGCTACTGGAGGTGTAACCCGCTTGTACCAAGTGCGGTCGCCAGAGTAGAAAACCACAGGGCCTTCCTGACAGACTTCTAGACATCCGGAAGTAATGACCCGAATATCTAAATTCGCTTCCTGCAGGGCAGATTGCAGGGCTTCCACAACCGGTTGATAGTTGCGGGAAGGATAGCAGCGGCTGGAGCGGCAAACCGCCAAGTAGGGCCGCTTGAGAGGGTTATCCTCGTAAGGGATCCGCTCTTTTCCCTCGACATAAATGGCTCGCAGGCGTTCATAGAGGGAGAGCTTTTGGTAGTTGGCTTTGCTTTCGGGCAGGTAGTCTTCTCCTGGCCCTAAAAAGGGACTGGGCAAGAAGATCTGCAGCAGAGATTCCTCTGCCCCGTTCCAAAATTGAATTCCCCATTGGCGAGGCTGGCGCTGCGGATTGAGGCGGCGATAGAGGGCGGCGCGGCTCACCAATCTTTTGCGGCGCAGTTCTAGGGGGGTTCGGCCATAGGGGCCGCCTCGGTGCTCCTCTAGACACAGATGCAAATGCCAAGTTTCGGTAGCCACGGTCAAGTAGCCGTCGTAGAGCACACAGAGAGCAGGAGGACTGGTAAAGGCCGCTTCCAGCACTCCCCCCTCCGCCACACAGCCCACTTGGATCTCAGCCCAGTGCTCCTGGAAGAGCTCATAGAGGAGCGGCCCAAGACAGTCGATGTGAGCCGGGATCCCTTCGTAGAGGGTTATCCAGCCAGTGGGGGAAATCTCCTGCCAACTCTGGTTTAGAGGCGTAATCCAGGGACTGAAAGCGGCCATAGGTTGCTCCTATTGGACTGGTGGAATGCGGGCAATCACCCCCTTTTTAAGAGGGCGCTCTGCCCAGGGCAGGACGCCATCGGGCTTTGTCAAATACAGCTCCGCTGTTTGCAAGATTGGCTCCACGTCTTGGGGATCGAGATCTCCAAACACGTAGGTCATCTTTCCAGGGGCTGCCAGGGCAATCACGCAAGCATGGCTGCAGCCGCTCATACAGGCAACCGGCTTAAGCTGCAATTGAGGGTTGAGCACCTGCGATTGCAAGGCGGCTAGAAGCATTTCTCCTTTGCTAGTCCCTTCTTTTTGGCCGTTGACCCAGCGAGATCCGCAGGTGGTACAAACCCAAAGGTAATGTTTGGCCTCAGCTTGAGTCGAGATTCTAGTTGAGATCGTCATACAGTTGCTTCCAAACTAGAAGCACCCCACAAATGGTTAGCCAGAATTCAAAAACAACCTGAGATGTTGCTAAAATTGCCCCCGCAAGTTCACTCTCAACGTGCGACCAACGCCGGGATAGCCGGGGAAAACTTCATACTGCTCATCCAGCAGGTTGTCGATCCCCATCTCTAGGCTTAGGTCCTCAGTCAACGGGATCCCTCCTCGCCAAGCTACGGTGGTGTAGCCTGGTAGGGATTCCGTGTTGGTGTTGTTGGTAAAAAAGCTCCCAATGTGATGGACTAAAATTGAGCTGTACCAGCCTTGCTCGTGACGGTAGGTCAGGCCTAAGTTCAGGCTATCGGCTCCCACAAAGGCTAGCTGCTTGCCAACTGTAGCTGGGTCAAGGGCAGCGCGGATGATGGGATCATTGAGGGTGTAGTTGGCAAAAAGCGTCCAGTTTTCCCCCAGCCGCACATCCAAAGCTGCCTCCAGGCCGGTGTATTCAACCAGCCCAATATTCTCATAGGTTCCCCGGCGCGGCCCAAGGCTGACAAAGGTGATGCCATCGCGGATGCGGTTGTGGGCAAAAGTCAAGCGCAGCAGGCCAAAATCTCCCAAGGCTTGATCTAAGCCAATGTCAAAGCTTTCCCCTCGCTCTGGGCGGAGATTGGGGTTGCCATCCACTTCAAAAAAGCCGCGCAGCCGGAAGAACAATTCCGAGATCAAGGGAGTGCGAAAGCTGCCGGCATAGCTGGCCCTCAAGGTGGTGCCTTCCGCCAAAGCCCAGCGGATCCCTAGAGCAGGCGAGGTAGCCGAGCCGCTGGCCAAACTGCTGAAGTCCTGGCGGATGCCTAAGTCGAGGTGGAAACGGGGATCTGGGCTGTAATCCAGGCGGGCAAACAGGGCTCCCTGGTTAACCGTATCGTCGTAGTTGATATTGGTAGAACCCCTGGCAAACGAAAAAGTTGTATTGCGGGCTGAGATGGAGCGATAATCTGCCCCCAGGACTCCTTCTAGGTTTTCGCCGGCTTTCCAAGCATACTGGAGCTGGGATCCCCAGCTATCGCGCAGGATGAGGTCGCGGGAGCCCTGGCTTTGCGGGGCGCTGAAGCGGTAGTTGAGATCGTCCAAAAAGAGCCGAGCTTGCAGGGATCCTGTCTCCTGAGTCCACAGCCACCTGAGATCCAGCAGCAGGTCGTCGGTGGTTTGCTCGGCATCGGGAGAAGGAAAGTCTACGCTACCGGGCACGCGGAAGGTTTTGTTGAGGTAGAGGGCGTTTGCCGTTAGGACTTGGTCTTCGGCCAGTTGCCAGGTGAGCTTGGCCTGCAAGTTGTGGTACTCCACCGCCGAGTTTTCCCGCCTGCCTGACTTGCCCAGCCGCCGGATGGTAAAGGGAAAGTCGTTGTTGCTCTGCAGGCGACGGTAGCTGAGCACCCAGCCCAGCTCCTGCCCTTGGCCGCGGCTTTGGATCCCTTGCTCATTGAGGCCATAGCTGCCGACCGCCGCTTCCACCACCGTCTCCGTTTCTGGCTGGGGCTCCACCGTGACGATGTTGATGACGCCGCCAACAGCGTCTGAGCCGTACAGGGTAGAGCCGCCGCCGGGGGAGACTTCAATTCGCTCGACGACATCGGTGGTGATTTGCGAGAGGTCAAACCCCCCGAAAAAACCCAGATCGTTGAGGGGGCGGCCATCCAACAGCACCAGCACCTGGGCCGTTCGCGCCCCTCGCATGAACTGAGAGCTGAGAGCCCCCAACTGGGTGCCGGCTGTGCCATCGCTGAGGATGCCGGGCAGATAGCGCAGGGCTTCCTGCACGGTTCTTGCCCCTTGCTCGCGCATCTGCTGGCGGGTGATGACATAGACGGGGCGGGAAGACTCTCGCAAGAGGTCGGGACGGCGAAACGGGGTGGTGACGGTTTGATTCAAAATCTCGGCGCTGAGGCCGGTATCCAAGACTGCTTGCGCCCAGGCTGGGATCCCCAAAACCCAACTTCCCAGCCCAAGGCTGAGACCTAGAACTGTCTTTTTCATGTCAGCTCCTTGCTCCGTGCAATGCGGAAGGGCTCTGAGCCCTGAGCTGAAGCCGCAGGCGGGCATCCTGCCATCACAGTTGCGGCACAGCGCCGGATTTGAAAGCCGTGCTAGGCATCATATCTCTCCCGCCCTGGAGTTCCCATCCTGCTGGGGGGATCGGCGCTAGGGTCTAATCGTGAGACGGAAAAGAGCCTCGTCGGCCATTTGAAGAACTTCCTGCCCCGCTGCCATAAGCCGTTCTGGGGGCAGCTCTCGGTACTTAGCAATAAACCCAGGCAAGACTTGAAACTCCACTCGCTTGCCAGTTTCTCGATGGATTACGACACTGCGCATTTTGTCCAGGGAGTCCACCTCCACCAGCTTTAAGTTCAGCTTGCCCAAGCTGGCTCCAGTGGCGGCGTGCAACCCATCCACGATGCAGGCAAAGGGAATCTGGAGCGGCGACTCGTGAATGACTTCCACCACAAAGCGACTTGGGGAGGTGGGGGGGAGGGGACTTGCCAAGCCCAGCTCCTTGAGAGCCCGCATCCCCATGCGATAACCCACCACCGCCCAGGGGCCAGCACCGCCGTGGATTTCGGTAACTCGCTGGGTGGCAGCCTCAAGGGCAGCCGGAGGATTGGCAGAGCTGCTGCTGGGGTGGGCCAGGGCAGGGATCCCGACCGCTAGCTGAATGGCCATCCACAGCAGAGGAAGCTGCTGCGGCTTGAGAACCCATCGCTTGCGCATAGGCAGACAAGAACTAAACCCCAAGGCAGTATCCTAAGCCCTGCTCCTGGGTCTTGCCTATGCAGGGGGGGAGGTTACCTGAGCAAACGGAGAGCTAGACAACCACGTTGACCAGCTTCTTCGGCACCACGACGACCTTCTTCGGCGTCGCCCCTTGGAGATACTTCTGGGCCGCTTCCGACTGCAGAGCTAGCCGCTCCTGCTCCTCCGGCGTGACATCGGCAGGGGCTTCAAAGGAGCCGCGCAGCTTGCCGTTGACCTGCACCACAATCGTGACCGTATCGGCCACCAGCGCCGCCGGGTCGTAGCTGGGCCAAGACTGGCGATGCACCGAGTCGGTACCGCCTAGGGCCTGCCACAGCTCTTCGGCAATGTGGGGGGCAAAGGGCGCCAGGAGCAAGACCAGGGTGCGGATCCCTTCCGCATAAACTGGCGAGTCCGGGATCCCCGCCTCGGCTAGGGCATTGCTCAGCTTCATCAGCTCGGCAATGGCAGTGTTGAACTGGTACTCCTCCAGATCCTCACTGACTTCCTTGATGGCCGTGTGGACGGCGCGGCGCAGATCCCTTTCCGCCTTGGTCAGGGATCCCACCTCGACTTTGGCCTGCAAGGACGCCGTCCCGCCACCGCGACTGACAAAGTCGTACACCTGCCGCCAGACGCGGTTGAGAAAGCGAAACTGCCCTTCCACGTCGGCATCGTCCCATTCCAAGTCCTTTTCCGGCGGCGCCTTGAAGAGGATGAACATGCGGGCCGTGTCTGCCCCGTAGTTGGCCAGCACCTCTTCCGGATCCACGCCGTTGCCCTTGGATTTGGACATCGTAGCGTAGATAACCTGCAGGGGCTCACCGGTTTCGGGATCCCGCGGATCGTTGGGATCCCTAACCAGCGCTGTGGGGATCCAGCGATCCTTGCCGGACTTGTTGGGGTTGTAGTAAGTGCGCGCCTGCACCATCCCCTGGGTGAGCAGGCGGGAGAAGGGCTCATCGAAATTCAGCAACCCCAGATCCCGCAGCACTTTGGTGAAAAAGCGGGCGTAGAGCAGGTGCAAGATGGCGTGCTCGATGCCGCCCACGTACTGATCCACCGGCAGCCAGGCGTTGACCAGATCCTTGCGGAAGATCTCGCGGTCGTTGCGGGGATCGCTAAAGCGCAGGAAATACCAGGACGAGCAGATGAAGGTGTCCATGGTGTCCGTTTCCCGGCGGGCCTCTGCGCCACAGGTGGGGCATTTCACCTTCACCCACTCCTCCAGTTGGGCTAATGGGGATCCGCCTCGCCCCGTCAGCTCTACATCTTCTGGCAAGAGCACTGGCAGATCTTCTTCCGGCACCGGCACAATGCCGCAATGGGGGCAGTGGATGACCGGGATGGGGCAGCCCCAGTAGCGCTGCCGCGAGATAAGCCAGTCGCGCAGGCGGTAGTTGACCTGCCGTTCCCCTAGCCCCTGCTCCTCCAGCCAGGCGATGGCCCTTTCCACACTTTGCCCTGGGCCCTTGCCCACCGGGATTCCGTTCAAGGGGCCGGAGTTTATCAACACCCCCTCCCCTGTCCAGGCCGCCTGGAGATCTTCGGCACTCTCCACCCCACCCTGAGGCGGCTGCACCACCAGCTTGATGGGCAGACCAAACTTGCGGGCAAACTCAAAGTCCCGCTGGTCGTGGGCAGGCACGGCCATGATGGCCCCTGTGCCATAGCCCATCAACACGTAGTCGGCAATCCAGATGGGGATGCGCTCTTGGTTGACGGGGTTGATGGCGTAGGAGCCCGTCCAGACGCCCGTCTTTTCCCGATCCTCAGCGCTGCGCTCGATCTCGCTGCGGGCAGCGGCCTCGGCCTGGTAGGCTTTGACGGCAGCCTGCTGCTCGGGGGTGGTGAGCTTCTCCACCAAAGGATGCTCCGGCGCCAGCACCATGAAGGTGGCTCCCCAGAGGGTATCAGGCCGGGTAGTAAACACCGGCAGCTCTTCCCCTGTTTCGGTTTTGAAGAGAACTCTAGCCCCTACCGACTGGCCAATCCAGTTCTCCTGCATGGTGCGCACCCGCTCTGGCCAGCCGGAGAGCTTCTCCAGGTCAGCCAGGAGTTGGTCGGCATAGGCCGTGATCTTGAGAAACCACTGCTTGAGGAGGCGCTTTTCCACCCGAGCCCCAGATCTCCAGGATCTCCCTTCCGCATCCACCTGCTCGTTGGCCAGGACGGTCTGATCCACGGGATCCCAGTTCACCGGCGCTTCCTTTTGGTAGGCCAGGCCTGCCTTGAAAAACTGCAGGAACAGCCACTGCGTCCATTTGTAGTAGTCGGGGGCGCAGGTGGTGATCTCCCGCTCCCAGTCGTAGGAAAGCCCCAGCCGCTGCAGTTGATCCCGCATCTGGGCAATGTTCTGGTAGGTCCACTTGGCCGGCGGGATCCCCCGGTCAATGGCGGCGTTCTCTGCCGGCAAGCCAAAAGCGTCCCACCCCATGGGGTGCAGCACCGCATACCCCTGCATCCGCTTGTGGCGGGCAATGACATCCGTGATGGTGTAATTGCGCACATGCCCCATGTGCAGGCTGCCGCTGGGGTAGGGGAACATCGACAGGGCGTAGAACTTGCGGCTTTCTGCTGTTAGCTCTGGCGTGCGATCCAACCCAATTTCACGCCAGTGGGCCTGCCATTTCCTTTCAATGGCCTGGGGATTGTAGCGCGCGTCCACAGCTTAGGACTCCTGGAAAACCTTTTGCTCTGGGGAGCCTAGATACCAGCATTTTGGCATGCTTTGGCCGCTCCAGAAACCTCCAGGACCCCCCTAGTAGGTTTCCTCGTTCCAGCGGCTAGCTTTCTTGAGCTCCTTCTGGAAGCTGCTCCAGTCTTGGCCTGCTTGTTGGGCTACGGCAGCCATGACGCTGTTGATGCCATCCTCCATCCCCTTGAGACCACAGATGTAGACGTAGGTGTTGGGTTTTTGCAGCATCTCCCACAGCTCGGCGCCGTACTCGGCCATGCGGTTTTGCACATACATCTTTTTGCCATCGGGGGTTTGCTGCTCGCGGCTGATGGCGTAGTCGACGCGAAAGCGGTCCCCATGCTCAGCTTTCCAGGCTTCCAGGTCGCCCCGGTACAGCAGGCTGGAAGTGGTGGGTACCCCAAAAAACAGCCAGATCCTGCCTTGGTAGTTGGGATCCTCCTCGAGCAAATGCTTGATGAAGGCCCGAAAAGGAGCAATGCCCGTGCCAGTGGCAATCAAGATCAGGTTGGCGTTTGGATCCTCCGGCAGGAGGAACGTCTTCCCAGCCGGCCCCGTGATCATCACCTCATCCCCAGCTCGGAGATCGGTGAGGAAGCCCGAGCAGACTCCCACTCCCGGCTGGCCGGTTTCCTTATCCACGTATTCGGCCCGCTTCACGCTCAAGGAAACCGTGCGCCCCTCGCCATCGTCGCCATAGCGGGTGGAGGCTATCGAGTAGAGTCGGGGCTTGTGGGGCTTGCCTTGGGCATCGACGCCAGGAGGAATAATGCCAACGCTCTGGCCCTCCAGGTAGCGGAAGTTGGGATCGGGCAGGCTAAGCACAATGTGCTTGGTTAGGCCAGGTGCCCCTTCCTCAACAAGGGAGTAGGTCTCCAAACATTGGCCAACTAGAGGGGCATTGGGGCGGTAGAGATTGACCACAACTTCTCGTTTTTGGGCGCTGGCAACCATGACTGGGACTGCTCCTGGCAGTGGTAGCTACAGCAAACACCTTAGCAGGCTGCCTTTGCGGAAGGGAACTTGTCCTGTCAACTGGCGGCGTCTCCCTTGCCCATCCAGAAAAACGCCTGCACTGCCCAGGAAATGGTTTATCTTCTGCCAGCGCCAGCTTTTCCAGCCTCAGGCTCGCTTGCGGTGGAGCGTCTTGTGGTAATATGCAAATCCATAAAGTTTTAGAAGCCTCCTTGCAGTTTTGCCCCGCCTATCCCCAAGGAGTTCCCATGGCAAGCAGTCCCGAACGCATTGTGATGATAGGTGTTGCTGGAGATTCTGGCTGTGGCAAGTCCACGTTTTTGCGGCGGCTGAGTGACTTGTTTGGCCGGGATCTCATCACCACCATTTGTCTGGATGACTACCACTCCTTGGATCGCCAACAGCGCAAGGAAAAGGGCATTACGGCGCTGGATCCCCGCGCTAACAACTTCGACCTCATGTACGAGCAGGCCAAGGCCCTCAAAAATGGCCAGAGCGTGATGAAGCCCATCTACAACCACGAGACGGGGACCATTGACCCCCCTGAGCGGGTGGATCCCAGCCCCATCATCGTCTTGGAGGGCCTTCACCCCATGTACGACGAGCGGGTGCGGGAGTTGCTGGACTTTAAGATCTATCTGGATCTGGCGCCGGAAATTAAGGTTGCCTGGAAGGTTAAGCGGGACATGGCAGAGCGGGGCCACACCTATGAGGATGTGCTGCGCTCCATCGAGGCCCGCCGCCCGGATTTCGAGGCCTACGTCGATGTGCAGAAGCGCTATGCCGATGTGGTGATTGAGGTACTGCCCACCAAGCTCCTGCCAGAGCTGGATCCGGAGCACAAGGTGTTGCGGGTGCGCCTGATCCAGCGCGAAGGGGTGAAGTACTTCGACCACGTCTATTTGTTTGACGAAGGCTCCACCATTGACTGGATCCCGTGCGGCAAGAAGCTAACCTGCTCCTATCCCGGCATTCGCCTGCACTACGGCCCCTCCACCTATTTCGACCATCCGGTCTCGGTGTTGGAAATTGACGGCAGCTTCGACAAGCTGGAGGAGGTCATCTACATCGAGAACCACCTGAGCAATCTGTCGACCCGCTATTACGGCGAGCTGACAGAGCTTCTGCGCAAGCACCCCGAATATCCGGGATCCCGCAACGGCTCCGGGCTCATCCAGGTCATCGTGGGCCTAAAGCTGCGATCCCTCTACGAGAAAATCCAGGCGGAAACCAAGAAGATGGCGGTCGCTTCTTAGGGGGATCCCTTTGGCCCGGCTAAGGCAGTAGAAGGCACCGATGCAAGGGTTCCAGTTGGAAATCTGGCCGGAGGGGGCAGCTCTTTTCCGCCGGGCAGTGGAGATCTGGCAGGAGCAGGCTGCGGCGGCCATTCGTCAACGGGGTCGCTTTACGGTAGCTTTGGCAGGAGGAAACACCCCGCGAAAGTTGTATGCCGCTTTAACCCAGACGCCAGGGATCCCTTGGCAGCAAACCTGGTTGTTCTGGGGGGATGAGCGCTACGTTCCCCCGGATCACCCCGAGAGCAACTACGGCATGGTACGGCGGATCCTGCTAGAGACGGTCGGGGTTCCTGCCTCGCAGGTCTTTCCCATGCCTACCCAGGCAGGGGATCCCTTGCGGGATGCAGCGGAATACGAGGCAACCCTGCGGCGGGTTTTCGGCAACGAATGTCCTGCCTTTGATCTCATCTGGCTGGGAGTGGGGGAGGACGGCCATACGGCTTCCTTGTTCCCCGGCACAGCCGCCCTGCAGGTGCAACACCGCTGGGTAACCGTGGGGCAGAAAGGAGAGGAGCCGCGCCTGACCCTGACCTATCCTGTCCTAAACCAAGCGGCCCAGGTGGTGTTTTTGGTTGCCGGAGCTAGCAAAGCCGAGATTGTCAAAAAGGCGCTGACGACGGAGGCCCACCTGCCCTGTCAGAGCGTCAACCCTAGAGGGCGGCTGCTGTGGCTGCTGGATGCGGCAGCGGCGGCAGAGTTGCCCCTGCCGGCAGTGGGCTCGCTTGGCTAGGCCCTGGCTGAGGATGGCCATTTGACTTGGATCACGGCTGTCTCCTCCTCCTTCTGAATTTCATAGGGGTAGTTGAGTTAGAGCGCTGCCCCATGTCCATTCGTCTAATTGTCGAATCAGTTCTCCAGAGTGCCTGCCTCACCCGCGAACAAGAATCCCAAATCTGCTATCTCCTCCAAGAACGGTTCTACGACGAATTGGATCTGGAGGCCCTTGACCGGCTAACCCTGGCTTTGCTGGAAGGGCAAAGTCCACCTGGAGAGAGAGGAAAGAAGCCGCGCCGCCTAGCCAGATCCTCAAGAAGCCCGATAGTTTGGCGGCCCGCCTGGCCTACCCTGCCCAGGGACGCCCTACCGCCACCGCTAGCAGCTTGCCTCCCTGAGGCCTTCTTGCCCATCTAAGCTATTGATAGCCATTCGAGAGCGCTGCCCCAAAGGAACGCGGACTGCCTGCAGTTATATGGAAAGAACTCTAGACGAAATTAACCGGCGGATTCTCCAAGGCCGGGTGCGGGTGTGGACGGCTCAGGAGGCCAAGGCCAAGCTAGCTACCCTTAGCCTTGAGGAGGCCTTCCAGCAGGTGGACGTGGTAACCACCGGTACCTTTGAGCCGATGGAGTCTTCGGGGGCAATTCTCAACCTAGGGCACACGGATCCCCCAATCAAGATTCGCCAGGCCTGGTTAAATGGTGTGCCCGCCTATGCCGGCTTTGGGGCTGTCGATCTCTACATCGGGGCAGCCCAGCCCAGCGAGCAAGCTGATCAGCCCTATGGAGGGGGCCATGTCATCGCCGATCTGGTTGCCGGCAAGCGGGTGCACCTGCGGGCCATTGGCCAAGTAACCGACTGCTATCCCCGCGCCGACTACGAGACCTTGCTGACGCGGGATCAGCTTAACCAGTTCTACCTGTTCAACCCCCGCAACGCCTACCAAAACTTCATTGTCGGCGTCAATGGCGGCGATCGGCCGCTGTACACCTACTTGGGCCTGTTGGAGCCCAACCTGGGCAACGCCATCTATTCCAATCCCGGCGAGCTATGCCCCCTGCTGAATGATCCCCTCCTGCGCCGGGTGGGGATTGGCAGCCGCATCTTTCTGGGGGGCGGCATCGGCTATATAGCTTGGGAAGGTACCCAACACTTTCCGCTGCAAAAGCGGCTGCCCAACCAAACTCCCATTGGCCCCGCAGCCACCCTGGCCTTGATTGGCGACGCCAAACAGATGCAAGCCGAATGGGTGCGAGGCTGCTACTTCCGCAACTACGGCCCCAGCTTGATGTTAGGGGTTGGGATCCCCATCCCCATCCTTTCCCCCAGCGATTTGGAGCCCATTGCCATCCGGGACAAAGATTTGGTGGCGCCCGTGATTGACTTTTCTATCCCCCGGCGGGTGCGGCCCACCTTTGGCCTGGTGAGCTATGCCCAGCTCAAATCCGGCTACATTGTCCTCAACGGCCGCAAGGTGCGCACTGCCCCCCTAGTCAGCCTGCGCCGCTCGATGCAAGTTGCCGAGATTCTCAAACAGTGGATTGCCAGCGGTCAGTTTACCCTTACCCAGCCAGTGGCTCCCCTACCGCTAGATCGGGAGTTCCTCACCCAAAATCCCTATTCATGAGAGAACCTTGGCTGGCAAGGGGTTGCCTAGCTGAGAGTTGCCGCTACCATTACGCCTTAGGTGTCCCTGCGGAAAGAGGATGTTCCGGCGTATGGCTTTTGGCTGGGCGGTGTTGGGATGGCTCCTAGCCCTGCCTGTTCTTCCCGGCCACGGGTTTGGGGAGCGGCGGGTTGTGCCTGACACCCCCTTCTACTTCGACAACCACTACTTTGATCGCTACCCCGAGGCAGTGGTGGTGGGCGTGGTCAATGGCGACACGCTGGTGGCGCAGATTGAAGGGGAACAGAAATTGCGCTTGATCCGGCTGGCCGGGATCCAGGGCCTTAGCCCCCAGGAGGATCCTTTTTATCAGCAGGCGCTTGAGCTAATGCGTGAGCGCATCCTCCGCCGCACGGTCAAGCTGGAAGGGGATAAGCTGCTGCGCAACGTCGATGCCACTGGCTTGGTGGAAGCCTATGTCTGGCTGGAGGGCCAGCAGATGAACGCCCTGCTGGTGCGCAACGGCTTGGCTCGCATTGCCTCCTATACCCACAACATCAAGTACGACAGCTACTTCCGCGGCCTGGAAAAAAGAGCTCGCCAAGAGCGCCTCGGCATCTGGAGCCGCCTCTAAGACCTTGGGTAGCTCTAGACTGGACTTAGCGCTAGACGTCTCTTCCTGCTTTGAGGGTCAAGCGAGATCCCAACCGCTGGCTGCGGCGACTGCCTTTGGTGGCAGGCGTTTTGGGCAGCATTCTCCTAGTCATCAACCGGCTGGCCTTTACGCCAGAACTGCTGGCCAGTCAATCCCGCTCTGACGCCTTGGGGATCCTCCTCAGCGCCGTCTTAATCCTAACTGGCCTTTTGTGGCAGCAGGTTCAGCCCCGTCCTCCCCAGGCCGCTCCCCTGCAGGGGAGTCCAGGTTGCGATTGGCATCCTGAGCTGTCTGAACGCGAAAAACTGGAGCTGGCCTGGGCCTCCCACACTCTCCTTAGCACTACCGCCGCCCGCACCGTGGTGATCTGGGTGGAGGGACGCACTCTGCTGCAGCGAGGGATCCTAGCTAGCCCTGGCCAGTTGCCCTCCCTACAGCCCCAAGGCACTCTGCAGCAGGTGTTGAAGACGGGGCAGCCGGTTTACCTAGGGGATCTGCGATTTTTCCCCGCCCGCGCCGAGTTCGAGGGCCTGTTGCCGCCCGGATCCCAGGCGGTTCTCTGCCAGCCCATTGGCCAAAAGGGATGCCTTATCTTGGGCAGTGACAGGCCGCGCAGCTTCAGCCGCCAGGAGCAAGCCTGGATTGCTGCCATCGCCAACAAACTAGAAACCCTGTTTGCCTAACTCCCCCCCCTGGAGGAGGGGTTGGGAGCAAGGGCTAGGCAGCGCTCTCCAGGCTCACCTGAAACACCTCGCTAAAGGCCTTCTCGACCTTGTAGCCGGAGTCGATGGTTTCCAGAGGATCCTTGCGCAGGCGGTGGCGCAAGCACAAGCTAATCACCCGGCGAATGTCGGCAACAGTAACTTCCGTACGCCCTTCTAGAGCCGCTAGGGCCTTGGCCGCCCGGTTGGTGACGATATCTCCCCGCAGCCCGTCGACTTCCAAGGCCGCACACACGCCAGAGATCTTCAAGCGCAATTCGGGATCAATCCCCACCTGCGGCAATAGGTGTTGGGCTTTTTCAATGCGCTCCCGCAGGCGCTGCTGGGCATCGGCGTATTTGGCCAGGAAAGCCTGGGGATCGGCGTCGAACTGGCTGCGCTCTTCCACAATCTGCACTCGCAGGGCCGGATCCCGCACCGTTTCGATGCGGACAAACATGCCGAAGCGATCCAGAAGCTGGGGGCGCAGCTCCCCTTCCTCGGGGTTGCCGGATCCCACGAGCACAAAGCGGGCTGGGTGGCGAATGGAGATCCCCTCCCGCTCGACGGTGTTCCAGCCGGAGGCCGCCGCATCCAGCAGTACGTCCACCAGGTGGTCGTCCAGGAGGTTGACCTCGTCCACATAGAGGATGCCGCGGTTGGCCTTGGCCAGAAGCCCCGGCTCAAAGGCCTTCACCCCTTGAGAGAGAGCCCGCTCGATATCCAGGGTGCCGCAGACCCGGTCTTCGGTGGCCCCTAAGGGCAAGTCCACCATCGGCACCTGGATCCAGGTGGTTTCCAGGGTTTCTCCTGCCTGCAGGCGCTCCCACACCTGATCGCTCATCAGATCCCGCTGCCGCGGATGGCTGTTGAAGGGATCCCCTTTGACGACCTCAATTTTGGGAAGGAGATCGGCCAAGGCGCGGATGGTGGTGGATTTGCCCGTGCCCCGATCCCCCATGATCAGCACGCCGCCGATGCGGGGATCGATAACGTTGAGGAGCAGGGCCAGCTTCATTTCTTCCTGGCCAACAATGGCCGTGAAAGGGAAAACCGGGCGACGCTCCAAGTTCATAAAGCCACAACCAGCAATCCACCCTCATTATCCCCCTTCTGGGCTGTTCAAGGCCCCAGCAGGAACCTCAGGGCCACTTTTTGGTCAAAAGAAGTAGGCGCCGGCGACAACTAGCGGTGGCTTGCCTGGGGTAGCTTGAAGCGGGTTGCAGACAAAAGCTACACCTAGGAGAAGATCCCAGCGACACCGGCAACGCAGTGATTGGGTGGGGAGATAGTAGCGGTGTTTGGTCAAGCAGGTCGGAAAGGAGGAGCGGCACTCTCGCTGGCAAGCGTGGCCCAGAAAGGGCTGGTGGGCTTGATCTGGGTTTGTACCTGGATCCCGCTGGTGGGTGTTTCCCTGGCTGTAGCCCAAACCCCTGCCACTCCCCTAGCTCTAAGCGATGAACAGGTTACCAAGTATGCCCGCATCGTCTTGGAGATGGAGCCCCACCGGCAGGAAGCCCAGCAGCGCTCTCAGGCTACCGAGGATCCGGCCACCAAGGATCAAATCCGGCGGGAGTTCATTCGCACCGCCACCGAGATCATCACCCGCCATGGCATGACCGTGCCGGAATATAACCGCATCACCTTGTGGATTCGCTCTGAAGAAGGAAAAGAGCTCAAACAACGCATCGAGGCGGAAATCCTGCGCCTGCAAAGCAGGGACTCCCATCGCAAGCCCTAGCCTTCTAGATGACCCCACGGCTTGAGGTAGAGGCTTCTGCGCCGCGCCTTGCGGTGACGGGGGGCAGAGGATGGGGATAGGCTGGAAGCGGATAGAGAGCGGGGGAAGAAGGATGAGCGGACCCATGTCGCAGCTAGGAGGGGCGACGGTTGAGCGCATGCGGTCTCGCTTGCGCTTGACGCGCCGCTTTGGGTTCTGGTTTCAGGGGGTTCTGGGGGCAACGGCCCTGCTGCTGTGGCTTGGTTTTTTAATTGGCCAGAATACCGTCTATCGAGATGACTCGCTGGGGGCTACTATCGCCTTCTGGTTTACTCTGCTGACTTTACTCACTCTAGCAGCCGGCCTCTTCCTCAACTGGCGCTACTTGCTGCACGCAGAGCGCCGCTCAGCTTCCGCTACTGCCTCAGGCCAATTCGATTTGCCCAAGCAATTGCAGTTGGTTACCTACGTCAGCCTCATTGGAGCGTTCCTGGCTTTGATTGGCATGGAAGCCCAAGTCGGCGAGCTATTGGCACGCATTTTCGCCCGCACCCAGGCCAACCAGGTAACAGGAGTACTGCTCTTGGCTGCCAATATCAACGTCACCTTCGCCCACTTTGTCTGCTTGGCAGGAGTGCTCTGGATTACCGGTGTCCTTGACCGCAATCTCTGACTCCTCTAGAAGAGCTACTAGCCTGGGGCAGAGCATTCTGCAAAGACAACTAACCCCTCCGCGAGTGCAAGAGGGGCGAGCCGGAGCTACCGATTCCAGCCGACTGGGACGTTACTTAAAGCCCACCGCCGCCTGCCAGACAAAGGCAAGCAGGAAAAACAGAACGGGGATGATCGGCAAAATATCGACCAGTGGGTCGAACAGTTCATAGCCTTCTGGCAAAGCAGCCAGGAGCATCGTTACAGGCATGACACCAAACCTCACCAGGAAGGAAGTGGGACTAGAGAAACGAGTTCGTTAGGGATTTTCCTATTGGCTCCAGATCTTGGCTGGGTCGCAGTTTTCCTGAACCGCTCTGAAAGACTTATTCAACCCCGGGCAAAAGCAGACTTTCGCTCGGCGTTGAGGCTTTCTTCCTGCTTCCACGACCCGTAGCTAGTAGTAGAGTTCACCTCTGCTACCCCGCCAGAGGGATCTCCACAGGCGTCACTTCCCCGCGAGCTGCAGGTAGTTGCTCCTTGCTCTTGATCGAGCACACAGGCTAAAGACGGAGCCAACTTTAGCCTAGGCAAAACGCCTACCCAAGAAGATGTACCTGCTAGCCTACTAGCTCAGCCCATCTACGTCAAGGCAGAAGGTTAGTTAGGTCCGGTGAATCAAGGACTAGAGGAGAACCCTGAGGGCAGGAGTGCTTTCAAGAAGCTGCGTCGCCACCTTACTGGCAGAGCCATAACTAGGCTAGCACAAGGCGACTTGTCCTCGGTCGCGGCAGCAGTGCAGAGCGCTTGGCACGAAGGCCAGGGCTTGCGTTGCCATGCAACCTAGAGAACCCCCATGTTGGAGAGGCCCAAGATTACTCCTACCCCCAGCAGATGACCAAAGCTGGCAACTCCCAGGACTTCTGGCCAGGTCATCCCCAACACCGGTCCAGTTTCTGAAGCGACCCCCGAAGAGGACTTGAAGCTCAGGTATGCCAGTCCTGTGCAGAGCAGAATGATCACCGCGCTTAGGGGAGACCAGGGGCTGGTGTGAGCGGTTATAGCTAGCGGCGCAACAAGGAGCAGCATGGTTTTCCTCCTTGGCTTAGGTTAACCGCCCCCTAGATTACCCCTGTTTTGCAAGACTTAGAGGGATCCCCCCGCGATCTTCACATGAATTGCAATAGAGGCCGCAACAAAACCTCACAACAGTTCTTGCCGGGATCCCTGTCGGCGGCAGTTGGGGTTGGCGGGAAAATCAGGCCTGACGGGACAAGCTGAGCGGTTCTGTGCCGTATACTAACGAAAGTTAACAAAGTTTATCCCTGCCGCTTGCTGGGGTTTGGCGGGTTGCCTTAAACCATCCCCACCGTCTGCGCTGTGCACACTCGAGGATGGCTGCCGATGACTGCTGCTGTGACTCCGCAACCGGACTCCAGGCCTTTTACCTTACCTCGTGAGCTGCTGGGGCCGCCGCCAGAATTTTGGAATCCCACCCTATTGATGTTTCTAGGGTCCGTGGCGCTGTCAGCCGCCTGCTTTTGTGGGTATGCCTTTTGGCATTGGCCCCGCTGGTTGGTGTTCTGGCTAAACTTTGTCGCCCTCTATGTGCTGGGCACGGTAATCCACGATGCCTCCCATGGCTCAGCCCACCGCAACCGCTTTTTGAACGAGGCTATGGGGCATGGATCTGCTCTGTTGCAGGGCTTTGCCTACCCTGTCTTTAAGCGGGTGCATATGCAACACCATGCCCACGTCAACCATCCTGAGAACGATCCGGATCACTACGTCTCCACGGGGGGGCCGCTGTGGCTCATTGCGCCGCGCTTTTTCTACCACGAGGTGTTTTTCTTCAAGCGGCAGCTCTGGCGCAAAGGCCGCTGGGACCTGCTGGAGTGGGCTTTGAGTCGGCTAGTAGTGGTCTTGACCTTTGCCTTGGCCTTCCACTTTGGCTACACCGACTACCTCCTAAACTACTGGCTGCCCCCTGCTTTTATCATGGGGCTTCTATTGGGCTTGTTTTTCGACTACCTGCCCCATCGCCCCTTTCAATCTCAGGAGCGGTGGTACAACGCCAGGGTCTACCCTAGCCGGCTAGCCAACATCCTCCTGTTGGGACAGAACTACCATCTCATCCACCACCTCTGGCCTTCGGTTCCCTGGTACAAGTATCAGGCGGCCTACTGGGTGGCTAAGCCAGAGCTGGACGCTCGCAACTGCCACCAAACCCTGGGCATTTGGCGAAAGGGTGAGTTTTGGAGCTTTCTCTACGACGCCCTAATTGGCCTGCACTGGCACAAGCCTGCCCCTGCGGCTGCCCAGGCCAAGTCACTAGGAGCGTCATCCTCTGCGGATCCTCAGCAGGGCGAAGAGGCCGATTGAGAGGGTCTTGCCCACGCCCGGATCCCTCAGTTGCTGCTGTTTGTCGAGGCAGCTAGCTTGCTGCAGGACGCCGGCCAAGCCGTTGTGGGCGCAGGTGCGCGGGTCCAGGGTCCGGCGGCACCGCTATCGCGAAGGCAAGCCAGCATAGGCTCGATCCCGCTAGAGGGAGATCTTGGCATAGGCCTAGCCAGCCTCTCGGCGCAGCTCTTGGGCCCGTCGAAACAGCTCTTGCCCGGTGTGCAGGTGGCGGTCGTCGAAGTTAAGCGGAAAATGGCTCAGCTCCTCCAGAGCATCTTCCAGGTGGTTGAGGGCGTAGTAGAGGCAGGAAGCCACTTTCCCCAAGCTGCTGGGGTTGGGAAGACGGCGAAAGATCTGCTGAGCTTGGGCCAATTTCTGCGCGCATTCCTCTAGGTATAGGTCAAAGGCCGCCAGCAACTCGGGATCGAAGGGATCGGCGGACAGAGCGTTTAGCTGGGGTTTTAGGGAAGCCAACAGAGATCCCAAGAGTCGGTTCAGGGGGGTGTAAACCTGCCGAATCCAGGCTTCGCGGAGGAGGGCTTCTTGGCTGACCGTCGGCGGCGGGGAGGCTATCGGCTGAGAGCGGCGCCAGGTCTGGCTGGCAAGCAGTTGCCGGTCGTATTCGCGGCGGGCTTGGGGATCCCGGAGCACGGCGTAAGCGGCGTTGATCTGGCGGATCCGCTCAGCAGCGGCCTGATCCTTTTTGGCTAGCAGACTATCGGGGTGGTAGTACTTGACCAAGCGGCGGTAGGCCCGCTTGATCTCGGCTGCCGTCGCCTGCATGGAGACTCCCAAAACCTCGTAGTGGGAAACCGCTTCCAATCCGCTCCCCATCGTCTTCCGCTAGCAAACCTTCACATTCTACGCCGGAGCCTACAATAAAGGTGAGCTCTCCCGTGTTGCCCCATGTCTTCCTCCTCTCCGGGATCCCCCCATCCCCTCAGCGCTCTCTTGGGGGCCACCTTTGCTGCCGGCCTAGGCTACGGTTTCCTGCAATTGCTGCTCTCAATGCTGGCCAAGCTGCCGCCTGTTGATCTAGACAGCGGATCCCTGGCACGGGGAGTCGGCATTTTGGTGCGCTACCTGTTGGTGGGCTCCGTTTCTCTAGTTGCCTTCATGTTTGTCATGGTAGGCTTGGGGCTGGCGGCCTACTCGGTGCAACTGCTGAGGGAGCGGCTGACCTCTTCCCGGCACCGGTCTAGCCTCTAGCTGGAGCGCGCTGGCCAGGGTGCGTCCTTCCCGCGTGTAGAGCTGCCAGTAGTTCCAGTAGTTGCCGAACACCGCCTTGACATAGCCGCGGGTTTCGGCAAAGGGGATCTGCTCCACAAACTCGTCGGGATCCTCAAAGCCAAATTGGCTCAGCCACTTGGCGACGTTGCCGGGGCCGCCGTTGTAGCTGGCCAGGGCCAGCAGGGTGTTGTCTTGATAGGCCCGGTGGGTGTAGTCGAAGTACCAGGATCCCAGGCGAAGGTTGTCGGCAGGGTTGGTGAGGCTGTACTGGGCTAGGCCAATTTTTTGGGCAATCCAGCGGCCGGTGGCAGGCATCACCTGCATCAAGCCCAGCGCTCCTGAGGCCGAGACGATCTCCGGCTCAAAACGGGATTCCTGGCGAATCAAGGCCGCCACCATCAGGGGATTGAGGCTAAACTGTTGCGCCCAGTGGGCCAGGCCAGGCTGGGCATGGGGATCCCTCTCCCACTTGTTCTCGGGGCTGGCGTAGTAGTGCAGCGGGTAGAGGGCCTGCCAGAAGTCTTGCCGTTGCCTTAAACTCTCCAGCAGCGGATCCGCCTCGGTGCTAAAGCGCAGGGCAGCCACCTGGTTGATGCCCCGCAGGTGCTCGCCGGCGTTGTTGCGCAAAATGCCACTTGCAAAGCGCTCGGCCACACTCATCTGGCCCGCATCCCGTCGCTGCAAAGCCATTTCCCCCTGCCAGCGCTCCCAGGCCAGTTGGCTAGCGCCGAGCAAATGCAGGGTCTGGGTAGCCTCGGAAACCGCAGGCAGAGGTTGGCGAACCGGCTGGAAATCCACTTCAACCCTTTGGCGCCCGCTGGAGAAATCTCCTACTGGCCAGCCCAGTTGCGCCGCCGCCCGCCAGCCGTAGTAGGTGCGAGGAAATCGCTGCAGCACCTGCTGATAGGTTTGCCGCGCCGCCGCTATGTCCCCCAGTCGTTCCCGCCATTTGCCTGCCCAGTAAAGTAGTTGCGCCCCCATTTCCGTATCCCGCTGCGCCAAGCCAATCGGCTGAGCCACAGCAATAGCTGCCCTCAGGTTGCCCGCCTGCGCCTGGCGCCAAGCCACTGTCCAGGCGGCGTTGGCTGCTGCTTCGCTGGCCGGGAAGCGCTCCCAAAGAGCCTGCCGCACCGCTTGGGCCAACTGGGGGCTGTTGTTGCGCTCATGAAGCTGGCTGAGGCTGAGGAGAGCCTCTGGGGCCTCTGGATCCGAGCCGGATCCCACCTGGCGAAGTAACTGGATTGCCGTCGGCAGGTCGCTCAGCTCGGCCAGGCGACGCCGGGTGAGGGAGGCCTCTGCAGCGTTGGGAAATTGCGCCAGTAGCGCTTGGTAGGCGGCCCTGGCCTGGGGAAACTCCCGCGAGATCTGGTGGCTGCGGCCCCAGCGGTAGAGGTTCCGCGAGGTGGCAGGGGCGTACCTGTAGGCGCGGGCGGCTTTGCCGTACTCCCGTTGCTCCCAGTAGGCATCGGCCAGGATCTGCCAGTCGGAGGCCGTGAGGGATCCCTCTTGGGCTTGCCGCCAGCGATCCAAGAGGGGGGTTAGCCCAGGGGTTTGCGGGTGATGTTGGGCCAAATCCCGCAGCAGGTCATAGCGGTTGGGATCCTGCTCCAGCAAGTGCTTGAGGGCGCGAGCAGTCAAGGGGTGGGTGGGAAATTGCTGCCGCAGTTGCTCCACCTGGCCTATTCCCCAAAGAGCATAGGCGGCTACAGGACTGTGGGGGTACTCCTGCAAAATCTTGGGCCACCAGACCCTCTGGGCAGTTTCTCGATCCCCCAGCTTTTCGTAGGCCTGGGCCCTAAGCTTCCAAATCTCATCGGTTAGAACGGGTAGCTTCTCTTCCAAGCCTTGCAAGTCCTCCAGGGCCGCTTGGGCTTGGCCGGCCTGCAAAGCTCTGTAGGCGCGCAAAAAGGCCGCGCCAGCAGTCGAGCTCAGGGGTGCTGGAGGCACTGCTGCCATCTCGACAGGTTCTGCCCAGGTGTAAAAGCCCCAAAGGGCACCGCTCAGCGCTCCGCCTGCGGCTAAAGCGCCAACAACCCATCGCCTCCAGCGTCCTCGGTTGCTCATTGGGATCCCCATGCCTTTACGATACTCAACGGCAAAGTCTCGAGCTCCTTACCGGCTGGGAGCCGGTCCTCAAGGGGAAGCGCTCCAGTTTTCGATTGCAACTGGCTCGATGGGCTCTGCCAGGGGAAACCCCAGGATCTGGGCATAGAAGTAAAGCTCTGCCTCCAGGGCCCGTTTGAGGTTGGCTGCCTGGCGAAAGCCGTGCTGCTCTCCAGCAAAAGGCACGTAGGCCACTGGGATCCCTTTGGCCTGTAGGGCAGCCACCATCCTCTCCGCCTGGTTGGGAGGGACGATGGCGTCTTCCAGGCCCTGAAAGAAGATAACCGGGCAATTGAGGTCCTCTAGGTGGTAGATGGGAGAGCGTTCCCGGTAGAGATCCTGCCGCTCCGGGTAAGGGCCGATGAGGCTGTCGAGGTAGTGCGACTCGAACTTGTGGGTCTCTTTGGCCAAAGCTTCCAGGTCGCTGATGCCATAGTAGCTAGCGCCGGCCTTAAAGACGTTGTGAAACGTCAAAGCCGCCAGGGTGGTATAGCCGCCAGCGCTGCCGCCGCGAATGAGCAATCGCTCCCCGTCCACCCGGCCTTGTTGGGCCAGAAACTTGGCCCCAGCGATGCAATCTTCCACGTCCACCCGGCCCCATTGGCCCTTGAGGGCCTCCCGATAGGCCCGTCCATAGCCGCTGCTGCCGCGGTAGTTGACATCCAAGACGGCAATCCCGCGACTGGTCCAGTACTGGATCCCGAGATCGAGTACGGCTGCCGTCGCCCCTGTGGGCCCACCGTGGCTCTTGACCAAAAGAGGCGGCTTCTCGCCGGCAGGGGCCACGAAGTCGCGGTTCTTGGGGGGATAGAAGAAGCCGTAGGCCACTGCCCCGCCTGAGGTGGGAAAGGCGATGGGCTCGGGGATCGACAAATACTCTGGATCGACTGCCACATGGCTGGAGCGGGCCACCACCTCCAGCTGTCCAGACGGCAAATGCAAGCAGACTAGGGCAGGGGCTTCGCTAGGGGAGGCGGCCAGAAAGGCAGCTTTTTCGCCGCTAACTTGGAGGTTGTGCAGCTCGGTGTAGGACAAGGGGATCTCCTGAAGCTCTCCTGAACGGGGATCCAAAAGCGCCAGGTGGCAGAGCCCCTCTTGGCGATAGATGGCCAGGATCCGCCCGTCCTCACAAAAGCCGTAGGTGCTCAAGCCAAACACCCACTGGGGTTCTCCAAACTCGGCTTCCATAGGGCAGAGGGGAAGGGGGCCCTGGGGATCCCAGCGGTAGAGGTTCCACCAGCCGCTGCGGTCAGAAACCAAGTAAAGCTCCCCCTGCGGCGACCACTGGGGCTGGAAGATGGACTCAGCCGGGCCGCCAGCCAGTTTCTGGGGCTCTCCCAAACTGCCGTCGGGGGCAACCTCAGCCCGCCACAGCTCCGTGCCGTCCCAGGGCATTTGGGGGTGATCCCAGGTCAGCCACACCAGGGCTTGACCGTCTGGGCTGAGCCGCGGGCTGGCGTAGAAATCGTGGCCCCCGGCCAAAACCTGCTGAGCTCCGCTTTCAAGGTCAATGGCAACCAGCGTGTTTTCTGGCTCTCCCTGGCGGCTATGATCCTCGCGCACACAGAGAATGCGCCGGTGCCTCCTGTCCACCACCCCGTCGGCATAGCGGTAGGGGCCAGCTTCGGTGAGGGGCCGGATCTCCTCCCCTGGGGACAGGCAGTACAGCCGTTGATCGGCAAAGTTGCAGAAATACACCACTCCCTCAGAGACCCAGTAGGCGCCGCCGCCGTACTCGTGGACTCGCGTGCGCACGTTAAAAGGCTCCGGCGTCAGCTCCTCCACCTTTCCGTCAGCCAAGCGCCGCCTCAGGACGTTGCGCCCTTTTTCCTGGGGCCGGCCCTCGATCCAGTAGAGATCCTGCCCTTCCCAGACCGGTTGTCCCAGGCGCAGGGATCCGGCTACCACCAAATCCGCGCTAATCGGGGACCGCCAGGATCCATAGCCAGCCTGTTGCACCATCTCCCCCTCCCTGCCAGCGACACGCTAGACCAAGAGCTTTATTATGGCGAACGCAAGGGATCCCTGCAAAAGGAAGTATTCTACTGCTCCCGCAGGCAGAAATCTGTCAGGATCGAGCAAGAGAGAATCTCACACCTGTGGCTGCTCCCATTCACGTCACCGCCGAGCCCTGGCTGCACACCTACAGCGAGATTATCGACGTGCGCTCGCCAGCAGAGTATGCTGAAGACCATTGGCCAGGGGCCATTAACCTGCCTGTGCTCGACGATGCGGAACGGGCGGAGGTGGGCACGCTCTACAAGCAGGTGGATCCCTTCACAGCCCGCAAGCGGGGGGCCAGCCTGGTGGCCCAGAACATCGCCCGTCACCTGCAAACCCACTTTGCTGACAAGGACCGGGACTACCACCCCCTGATCTACTGCTGGCGGGGAGGACAGCGTTCGGCCAGCTTGGCCTTGGTGTTGTCCAAGGTGGGCTGGCAAGTAACCGTCTTGCAAGGCGGGTACAAAACCTACCGCGCCTGGGTGCGTCGGCAACTACAGACCTTGCCCCAGCAATTTACCTACCGAGTGCTCTGCGGGCCAACGGGGAGCGGCAAAACCTTGTTGCTCCACTATCTCCATCAGCAGGGGGCCCAAGTCCTGGATCTGGAAGAGCTGGCCTGCCATCGGGGATCCCTTCTGGGGGCCGAGTGGGGGAAGCCGCAGCCCAGCCAGAAGAGCTTTGAAAGCCAGTTGGTCCAGGTCTTCCTCAAGTGGGATCCCGCTAAGCCAGTTTGGGTGGAGGCAGAGAGTGCCAAAGTGGGCCAACTCCACCTGCCCCCTGCCCTTTGGCAAGGCCTCACCCAAGCCGACTGCATCGAGGTGCAGTTGCCCCTAGAAGAGCGCGTGAAGGGGTTGATTGCCCACTATCCCCACTGGATAGCCCATCCCCAGGCGCTCAAGGAGAAGTTGCTGCCCCTAAAAGCCCGCTATGGCCAAGCGCGTCTGCAGCGCTGGTTTGAGCTCATCGACGCCCAAGACTGGCCGCAGTTTGTCCGGGAGCTGCTGCTGCAGCACTACGACCCCACCTACCAGCACGGCCTACAGCGGAACTTCAATCGTATTCGGGCTCGGCTTGAGCTGCCTGACCTCTCCGAGACCACCCTTAAGAAGGCTGCCACCTACCTCCTCGAGGGGCAGTTTGAGGTTGGCCTGACGGGGATCCCTGCACTTCAATCTCCCAGCCCGTCTCTAGCCTGGACATTAAGATTAAGATAAGTAAATCAGCACCCAAAGAATTGTCTGGGCCTGAGCCTCAAGGGAGGCTTGCCGTTGGTGCAGAAGCCTCTAGGGGTGCCCCTCTAGGTTTAGCAGGAGTGCATGTGAGGAAAGTTGGGCAGCTCCAGTCAGCGCAGCGACGCAACTTAGGCGTCCTGTTCGTAGCCGGCTTGCTCTTTTGGGCTAGTTTGTCCTCGCTGCTACCCACCCTGCCCCTCTATGTCCGGGATGCCGGCGGCACTAGCCAACAGGTGGGCTTGGTGATGGGATCCTTCTCCGTTGGGCTGTTGGCTCTTCGGCCTTGGTTGGGGCGCCTGGCAGATGGCCACAGCCGTCAGATTGTGCTTCTTATCGGCATGGGGGCAGCAGCAGTGGCTCCCTTGGGGTACTGGCTTTCGGACTGGATCCCATGGGTAGCGCTGGTGCGGGCCTTCCATGGAATTAGCATTGCTGCTTTTGCCACTGCCTACGTGGCTCTGGTTGCAGATCTTGCCCCCGAGGAAAGACGCGGCGAGATCCTAAGCTTCATGAGTTTGGTCAATCCTCTGGGTATTGCCATTGGTCCCGCTTTGGGGGGCTTCTTGCAGGAACTGGCTGGCTATGGGCCCCTATTTTTCTTCGCTGCTTTGCTGGGAGGGGTGGGCTTTCTCTGTACCTGCGCCGTCCAAGAGCAGCGGCGGGGACAAGGGGGATCCCTGGCCTGCAAGGGGGCCTTCTGGAGCCTTTTGCTTCACCCAAAGGTGTGCTCCCTCACGGGAGTGATGCTGCTGGTGGGGTTGGCCTTCGGCACCCAAACAACTTTTGTGTCTCTGTTAATGCAGGAGGCTGGAGTTCCCTTGAATCCAGGTCTTTTCTACACGGCAGTGGCCTTTGCCAGCTTTGGCGTGCGCCTGCTCACGGGTCCCGCTTCCGATTGCTACGGGCGGGGGCCGTTTATCGCTCTCAGCTTGGCCACCTATGCGCTGGTTATGGGAGTGCTGCTTGTAGCCAACAGCGCTTGGGCCTTTCTGGCTGCTGGGATTGGGGTGGGATCGAGCTTTGGCACCCTGATCCCGCTCATCTCTGCCCTTGTAGCCGACCGCTCTGAGCCAGCAGAGCGCGGGCGCCTGTTTAGCCTGGTGATGTGTGGGTTTGACTTGGGCGTGGGCCTGGCAGGGCCCATTCTCGGCACCCTGGCGGTTGGGTCTAGCTATCGAATCCCGTTTGGCTACGCCGCTCTCCTGGCCTTTGCCTCCTGGGTCTGTTTTGTCTGCTTCTGCAACGGTAAGCTGGTCTCCTCCCTGCGCTTTGCTTTAGGTTGGGAGCCGGATCGCTACAGGTGGCAAGACAAGTCCCCTCAGCGGGATCCCGCTAACTTTCCCTCGCCTCTTGCCCTATCCTAAGCTGAGGTGGCTGGAGAAACCCTAGCTAGATGAAAGCACGGCGTTGGCTTGCCTTCCTCGGATCCCTGCTGCTGGGCCTCTGGGGGGGAGAGGTGGAAGGCGCTTGGGCGGTAACGGTGCGGGTTCAGTTGGCTGATACCACCAGTCCTTTGGTGGTGGGGGTTTCTCTGCCTGCCCGGCTGACCAATGGTCGCGGAGAGGTGTTGGCAGATCTGCCGCCCCTACGGGGGTTTTGGGCCCGCCCCAGCCGCCGGGGAGTACACCTGCACGAGGCTGTGAGCCCAGTGCTGTTCATCGAGCCGCCGGAGGGGGGTCTTGTGGCAGTCAACGGCCGTTGGTATTCCGGCAAGGTGCTCTTGATGGGCTACAACCGCGTGCAAGCCATCAATTACGTTCACCTCGAGGACTATGTGGCCAGTGTAGTGGAAGCTGAAATGGGAGCCCGCTTCTTGCCGGAGGCCCTGAAGGCGCAGGCGGTAGCTGCTCGCACTTATGTCCTCTACCACCGCAATTCCCGGCGCTGGTTTGATGTGTTTAGCGACACCCGCTCCCAGGTGTACCGCGGCCTCTCGCAGCGCTCGGCAGCCGCCCTAGAGGCAACACGGGCTACCCGCGGCGTGGTCTTGGTGTATGGAGGAAAGTTTGTCAATGCCATGTACAGCGCCAGTGCCGGAAGCCGAACTGTGGGAGTGGACGGGATCCCTTACCTGCAGAGCCTGCCGGACTTTAGTCCCTACCCCAAGTTTGGCCATGGCATTGGCATGAGCCAGTGGGGTGCCCAGGAATTGGCCCGCCGGGGCTGGAGCTACCGCCAAATTTTGGCCTACTACTACCCAGGCGTTAGACTTGCCCGCTTGCCAGACTAAGGCACCTCTTGAGGTCTTTTGAGGGAAGGGGGGAAATGCTGCAGAATAGGGATGGCTATCCCCGCTTAAGTTTGCTTGCGCACCTCACCATGAACGAAACGACTTCCTACGATCCAGCCACAGCGGCCCCTGCTGGGGATCCTGCCGCTCCCAAAACTGCCGCGGGCTCTGAAAAGGGATCCCTTGGCCGCCGTCTCCGCCAATTGCTGGGCATGAAGGGGGCGGAGGTAGAGTCTCGCTCCGTCTGGCAAGTCCACCTGCAACTGATGAAGCCGGTTACCTGGATCCCGTTGATGTGGGGCTTGATCCCGGGAGCGGCTTCCTCTGGCCACTTCACCTGGACTTGGGAGAACGTGGCGCTAGTCTTGGCGGGCATGGTCCTAGCCGGCCCTCTGATGGCAGGTTACACGCAAACTCTGAACGAGTACTATGACCGCGACATCGACGCCATCAACGAGCCCTACCGCCCCATCCCTTCCGGGGCCATTTCCCTGCGGCGGGTGGTCATCCAAATCTGGGTGCTGCTGATCCTGGGACTGGCGCTGGCCTATGCCCTCGACTGGTATACTGGCCACCCCTTCCCGGTGATTACCAGCATTGCCCTGGGGGGAGCCTTGCTGGCCTACATCTACTCGGCGCCGCCCCTGAAGCTGAAGCGCAACGGCTGGCTGGGCAACTACGCCCTGGGCGCTAGTTACATCGCCCTGCCCTGGTGGACGGGCCACGCTCTATTTGGCGAGCTGAACTGGACGGTCTGCATCCTAACCCTCCTCTACAGCTTGGCGGGCCTGGGGATTGCCGTGGTCAATGATTTCAAGAGCATGGAGGGAGATCGGCAGTTTGGCCTGGCCTCGCTGCCAGTGATGTTTGGCGCCATGGGGGCGGCCTGGATCGCGGCGCTAATGATCGACCTGTTTCAGCTTGGCATGGCCGCGTTTTTGCTGGGAGCTGGTCTAAAGCTCTACGCTGCGATTTTGGTGCTGCTCATTCTCCCCCAGATCACCTTCCAAGACATGTACCTGCTGCGGGATCCGCTGAAGAACGACGTGAAATACCAGGCCAGCGCTCAGCCTTTTTTGGTGTTGGGCATGCTGGTGGTGGGACTGGCGTTGGGCCGCTCAGGGCTGTGGTAGTCAAGCTAAGGTGCCCATTCTGGCAACCGAGGTGACGGTTTCTGCCCTAGATTGCCCCCGCTGTCTGGGCCAAGATCAAGCCAGGGATCCCGCTGGGATGAACAGTGGGATGGCCTCGGGCCAAAGGAGGTGTTCGATGAAGCTGTTTCTTCCCCTCCAACTTAGCCTGAGCCTGGCTTTGCTCTTGGGGACTGGCGCTCCTGCCCAGGCACAGCGGATTGTCATCGACGAGCGCGGGATTGTGGTTGAACCCAGCCCAGGTGGCCTGCTCATTCCCAACCAGCCGCTTTTTGCTCCGATCCCACCCGGGAGAGTTCCTTTTTCCATCGATGCAGAGGGCCAAGTGGTCTCTGCCCCTGGCTATCGCTGCAGCGCCGCTACCGCTGCCGACAACTCTCCCATCCTCTGCCGCTCCCAGTTCAACCCTAGCGAGGTGGTAGTGTACGAGCGGGATGGCCGCCCCAACACCCTCTTTGCCGACAACGTGATCCGGCCCACCGGCAGCGGCCTGCGGATTCTGCCCAACCCTGGGCCGGGGCAGTCCTCTGGCAGTGGCCTGCGCATTATCCTCAACTAAGAGGCGAGGAGCGGCCAGCCCGTCTTGCTTCCAGTTCCTGCAGGATCTGCCGATGGCGCTGCCGGGTAATGGGGTAAAGCCACACTAGACAAATGCCGCCGATCAAAGCCACTGCCGGCAGGGGGCCGATGGCGAGGCGGATGGCTAGCAAGGCTGATTCGGGCTGGGAAGGCAGAGGCTCTCCAGCTACCGAAGGGATAAAGCCAGCCCAATCTAGAACTTGCCCCAGGAAAAACAGCCCCAGCCCCAGGCCTACTTTTTGCAGGAACACCATCAAGGCATAGAAGATCCCTTCCCGCCGCTCCCCGGTTTGCAGCTCGTCCAGGTCAATGACATCTGGCAACATCGACCAAGGCCCGAGGTAGGCCGTGGCTGAAACCCCTGCTCCTGCCAACAACGCCAGCGCAATCATGAGCTGCTCCTGGCCGGGCTGTAGGAAGAACAGGCCTGCCTGCGCGATCAACCAGAACCCCGCCCCGATCAGGTACATGGCGCGCTTGCCTAGCCGGGCGCTCAGTCGCGTCCAGGCAAACAGGGTCAGCACGGCAACGCTCTGAACCGCCAGCACCACCAGGGAAATCCACACCTCGGGCAAGTCCATCCAGAAAACGATGAAGTAGGGGATGATGGTGGCCGTAAACTGAAATGCTAGCCAGGAACACAGGTAGATGCCGCTTACAAATAGATAGGGGCGGTTGCTGAGGGCCACCCCCAACTGCTGGAGCCAAGGCAGCGGATCCCGCCAGGACTGATGCCGTTCCCGCACCCCCCAAAAACAGAGCACTAGAGGCAGAGTGGAGATTACCCCAAAACAGCTCCCTGCCAGCAAATGCCCACTAGCTCGATCCGGCAGCAGGTTAACCAAGAGGGGAAAGGTGGCCACCGCAACCATGCTGCCCCCCACCGAGAAAGCAAAGCGGAATTGGTTAAGCTGGGTGCGCTCGTCGTAATCCTGGGTCAGCTCCGCCGTCAGGGAGGCATAGGGGATGTTGGCAGCCGAGTAGAAGGCGTTAAACAGCAGCGACACCGCCAGGTAGTAGGCAAACAGAAGCCCAGTTCGACCGGGAAAAGGGATCCACCACTGCGCTACGAAGGTTAGGCCAAAAGGGATGGCTGAAAACAGGAGCCAGGGGCGGCGGCGACCCCAACGGCTGCGAGTGCGGTCGCTGAGGAGGCCGATGATGGGATCGTTGATGGCATCCCAAAAGCGGGTGAGGGCGGAGATGCTGCCGGCCAAGCCTGCTGCCATGCCGACGGTGTTGGTGAGAAAGGGCAGCAGGAAAAAAATGAGGATACTGGCCGTCATGCCCGTGCCCAGATCCCCCACCCCGTAGGCCAGCTTTGTCTGGAGGCTGAGTTGTTGTCTGGTCATCATCCCCCCTGGAATGCCAGGATTCCAGTGTAGGGGGTATGGGGACCCTTTAAAGCTCAGGGTCTTCTCCCAACTCTCGGAGCCGCTGGGCCAGTCGTTCGGCTCGGGAGCATTCTAGGTCTGCCCGCTGCTGCTCCATTTCTGCTCTTTGCCGTTCCAACTCTGCCCGTTGCCGCTCTAACTCCGCTGCCGTGGGCAACAATTGCCCTGCTCTGTCGTACCAGCGCACCCAAAAGCGTTCTCGCCCCTCGTAAGATCCCCACCACCGACCGATACTCAAGTCCAAATCGGGCAACAGGATTGAGGGATGTTCCCCAGCGCCGGAACCGGGGAGCAGCTCATAGTGTCCACCCTGGAGCTGATAAACGTTCAACTCATTGGTCTCTAGCTCGAAGGTGACGTAGTAAGGGATCCGCAGCCGCCTTTCATAGAGCTGGAACTTGGCCTGTCCGGGTTTTTCTTCCCCCAGGTCGTTGCAAATGATCTCCAAGATGAGGACAGGCAAGATATTCCCTTCATCCCAAACCACATAGCTTTTGCGGGCAGTGTCATCCCGCCAACGAGGAACCCCCAGCACTAGAAACAAATCTGGAACAACGACCTGCCGGGGTAGGGCGTAGTAAAGGCCCATATATATTGCAAGCCACAAAAAAGTCTTGCCGGTCTGACCAGTGCAGCAGCAGCGGTTCCCGCAGCAGGGGGTACTGGCGGCCTTGATCCTCGTTGTCCAAGGGAGTGTCGTCTGTGTCGGGCAGGTCGTGCTGGGTGGGCCAGCGATAAGGGGTAACGGTCATGGTCAGGCGGAAGCAGTACACCTCCACTCTAGCAATGGGTCAGGCCTGCATCTGGCTCATCGCCTCCAGATCCAGTACCTTGGCCACTTCTTCCGGGCTCATCAAGTTGCGCTCCAACAGGATCTGGCGGATGGGCTTCCCGGTTTCCAGGGAGATCTTGGCCACCTCTGCCGCCTGCAGGTAGCCAATGTAGGGATTGAGGGCAGTCACCAAAGCCAGGGTTCCCTCGGCATAGCTGCGACAGCGATCTGCCTGGGCCTTGATGCCGCGGACGCAGCGCTCAGTAAAGACGCGCAGGCTGTTGTTGAGGATCTGCAAGCTATGCAGGAGGTTATAGGCAATCAGCGGCATCATCACGTTGAGCTCAAATTGCCCTGCCTGAGCTGCCAAGGTGATGGCGGTGTCTAGCCCGATTACCTGAAAGCAGACCATGTTCAGCATCTCAGCTATCACCGGGTTGTACTTGCCAGGCATGATGGAGGAGCCAGGCTGCACGGGTGGCAGTTGGATCTCTTTGAGGCCAGTTTTGGGGCCAGAGTCCATCAGGCGTAGGTCGTTGGCCACTTTGATGCCGTCTTGGGCCAGGTTGCGCAGGGATCCCGACAGGTGCACAAAGGGAGCCATGCTCTGCATAGCCGCCATGGGATGGGGAGCCGGTGTGAGGGGCAACTGGGTGTACTCTGCCAGCCGCTGCACCACCTTCTGCCGGTACTGGGGATGGGTGTTGAGGCCGGTGCCCACGGCGCTTCCCCCCAGCCCCAAGCTGCACAGGGCTTGGCTGGCCTCCTCGATCCACTGACGATGTTGGGCAAAGATGGCTGCGTAGGCGCCGAAGCTGTCTCCCAGGCGCACCGGCACGGCATCCTGCAAATGGGTGCGGCCCGCCTTGAGGATGTCGCGAAACTCCTGGGCCTTTTGCTCCAGCGCCGCCACCAGGTTGTCCAGCGTGCCCAAAAGATCCCGCCGCACCCGCAGCAGGGCTGCCAGGCGAATGGCGGTGGGAATGACATCGTTGGTGGATTGGCCGTAGTTGACATGGTCGTTGGGGCTGACCCGCTCGTACTTGCCCTTGGGCTCCCCTAGGATCTCCAAAGCCCGGTTGGCCAGCACCTCGTTGACGTTCATGTGGTGGGAGGTGCCTGCCCCGGCCTGGTACACATCCACCACAAACTGATCCCGCAGGGATCCCTGCAGGATCTCATCGGCTGCTTGAACAATGGCCCTGGCCACCTCCACTGGAATGCAGCCTAGCTCGCCGTTGACCTCCGCCGCCGCCTTTTTAATCAGCACGCAGGCTTCCACGTACTCTGGCAGCGGCTTGAGGCCGCTGATGGGAAAATTCTCCAGGGCGCGGGCCGTTTGAATGCCGTAGTACACCGACTGGGGCAGTTGCCACTCCCCCATCGAGTCTCGTTCGCTGCGCACCTGTGAAGGCATGGCCATTTGGCTGGCTTAGCTGGCGGGGTTGGATCCCTTTTCCTGCAAAGCAGCCAACTGCTGGCTGAGGCGCTCGTTGTTTTCCGCCAGGACCAGCACCATGGCTGCACAGGCCAAGTGAACTGCCGCCCGAAACTCTGCCGAAGTCTTATACTGGGCCAACGCCTCGCTGTCGCCTTCGCGGGGGCTAAGGATCAGTTGGACGGACTTTTGAGCCAGCTCTTTCAGTTCTCGTTCCGTTAAACCCAGTTGCACCGCTTTTGCCCTCCCTGTAAACTAGAAGGCTAACTTTGCCCCACCCTCTTTGCCAGCAGGGCTGCCACCTGGCTATCCTACCGCAGTTGTTACCCCAATCCAGCAGTATTTTTCCCGTGGGCAAGCCCAAAGCTTCTAGAAAGAAACAGGAAATACCGGCTAGTATAGGTGCAGAAGCTTCTGCCCTTCTGGCCAATAACAGGGTTTTTTGCCCATTGGCCGGCAGCGGCGCAAAGTAAACTAAATTCTGTTGTTCGTTCAGAGAGAGGAGAACTTGTCCGTCGAACGTCCACTTGACCCCTCTTCCCCCAAGCAGCGCGCAGAGCTGCCCGCTATCAACGAGCGGATTCGCTTCCCCAAAATCCGTCTCATCGATACCGATGGCACCCAGCTGGGGATCATGAGTCCTCAGGAAGCGCTGCGCATAGCAGAGGAAAAGGATCTGGACTTGGTCTTGGTGAGTGACAAAGCGGATCCTCCTGTCTGCCGCATTATGGACTACGGCAAGTTCAAGTTTGAGAAAGAGAAAAAAGAACGGGAGGCCCGCAAAAAACAACACACTGCCGAGATCAAGGAAGTGAAGTTTCGCTACAACATCGGCGAGCACGACTACCACGTGCGCCTGCGGAGTGCCCAACAGTTCCTGGGGGAGGGAGACAAGGTGAAGGCTACGGTAATGTTCCGTGGCCGCGAGGCACAGCACGCCGAGCTGGGGGAAGAGTTACTGCACCGCTTGTTCAGAGACTTACAAGAGGTGGCGGAAATGCAGCAGCCTCCCCAGAAGGAGGGTCGGAACATTACGATGATCCTTGCTCCTAAAGCTGCTCCTAAAAAATCAACCTGAGGAGGGATCTTGCCCATGCCCCTTGCTGTTGGGGATCCTGCCCCGGAGTTTACCCTGCCGGATGCCGAGGGTAGGCCGATTAGCCTCAGCCAACTGCGGGGCCAGCGGGTGGTGCTCTACTTCTACCCACGGGACAACACTCCCGGCTGCACCAAAGAAGCCTGCGGCTTTCGGGACACCTATGCCGACTATCGAGCCCACGGGATTCAGATCCTGGGGGTGAGCCCCGACGATGCCCGCTCCCACCAAAAGTTTGCCCAGAAGCTGCAACTGCCCTTTCCGCTGTTGGTGGATGAGGGGGCTAAGGTAGCCACTGCCTACGGGGTCTACGGCCCGAAAAAGTTCATGGGCAAAGTCTACAACGGCGTCCACCGCACCACCTTCGTTATCGACCCGGAGGGGAAGATCGAGGCCGTTATCACTAAGGTCAAGGTGGAAACCCACGCGGCAGAACTGCTCAAGCAGCTAACCGGCTCCTAGCCTTTGGAGCTGGGTAGAGTTGCTGCTGGTGGATCCCGCCCCAAGCAAGGAAAGCGATTCCCCTTGGGCTAGAGCTGTGTCCCGGCGCACCCGCACCACCAAGTCAATCCACGACAGCTACCAGATCCTAGGCTTGGCTGGACAAGGACAGTATGGGCGAGTCTTCTGCGCCCGGCCCCGCCAAGGAGGGAAGCTGGTGGCTCTCAAGGAGCTGCCGCTGGAGCGCTTTCCCACCCCTAGCCTATTGCGGGAGCTGCGCTATCTGTTGACGTTAAACCACCCCAACATCACCCGCTGTTACGCCCTGGAACATGCCCGCGAGGGGCGCTATCTGGTGTTGGAGTACTGCGAGGGAGGTACCCTGCGGGAGCTGATCAACCAGGTGGAGCAGGGGCTGTGGCTGCCCGTCAAGCTGGTTTTGGGCTTTGTGGATCAGATCCTGGCCGGCCTAGACCATGCCCATGGGCAGGGAGTCATTCACTGCGATGTAAAGCCCGAGAACATTTTGCTCAAGCCCACGCCCCAGGGCTGGCAACTGAAGTTGACCGATTTTGGCATTGCCCGCCAGCCGCAGCCAGTTCCTCGGGAGAGCGCTGCTACCGGCTCACCGGCCTACATGGCTCCCGAGCGGTTCTACGGTCAGTTTAGCCCTGCCTCGGATCTCTATGCGGTGGGAATCATCCTGCTGGAGCTGTTGACGGGCCGGCGGCCCTTTTCCGGATCTCCCCCCCAGTTGATGCACGCCCACCTCAACCAGCGGTTTGTCTGTCCGGAGGGGATCCCGGCGCCTTTGCAGGAGGTGCTAGAGGTGGCTTTGCGCAAGCTGCCCCTGCGGCGGTTCCGCACAGCAGCGCAGATGCGTTCGGCCCTGGCGGCGGTTGCCCAGAAGTGGCAAGAGCCAGCTGCCTGTTGGGTTGGCCCGCGCCTGCTGCGCCAGTCGCCCCCTGGGGTTCAGGTTTGGGACCTGCCAGCCAACGGCGGCTTGCAGAAGTTTTATGTCTGTGAGGATCCCAGCGGCTGCCGTTCCCCCCTGCTGCTGCGAGTTACCCCCCAGAGCTTAGAGTGGCTGGAACTCCAGACCCTTGCCCTGGGGGCGCCGCCGCTGGCCTGTTTTCCCTTGGCCGAGCCCCTGCAGGAGGTGGTGTTCCTGGGGACTTTTCCAGAGGCCCTGGCTGTTTCCAAAAGTAGCCTTCTGCACCTCAGTCCCACCCGCATCCGCACCCTCCTGAGTTTTGAGGAGAGGTGGCAAGCCACCTGGCTAGAGGAGCGCCAGGAGCTCATCTGGGCCACTGCCAAGGAAATTGGGGCAGTGCAATGGCTGCCAACTGGGCCAACTGCAGCTCAACCTTTTCCCGAGTTCCACTGCTACTTCCGCTGGCCTTGGCAGGTGCCAACGGGATCCCTGCCCCGTTTACTGGCCCTCTCGGAGCAGCTGGTGCTGCTGGTAGGGCGGGGACGGCAATGGGTGGACATGAGCGTGTTGCCCTATCCAGGAGTTGGGCAGACGGGAGTGCAGCCGCTTTGCTATCGCCTGCCGCTAGATCCCCGAGGGGAGGTGCTCAGCTTGGGAGAACGGCTGCTATTCGCCCCTAGTGAGGGCGAGAGACAGGGCGGCTGCCCCCACCTTGGCGTAGTCCAGCTCAACCCGCTGCGCCTGCGCCGCTGGTTTTTAAAAGGGTGGCCTGTCCAGATGGCCAAGGCCCCTTGGGGCGTGCTGCTGCTGTGTCAGGAGGGGGAGGGGTTCTTGTCCCTCTGGCTGTACAGCAAGGGGGGGGATCCCTTGGCTCAGGTGGCCGTGCCCGCCGCCTCCAAGGTGTTGCAGGTGGGAAAAAAGGGACGGGTCTGGCTGCAGGTGCCCAAGGCCGGGGAGCTGCAGGGCTTTGAGCTGTGGCAATTGGATTTCAACCAGTTGCCAGGGGAGGGCCATGCTGCCCGAGCAATCCCCTTGGACTAACTTGGCCCAGGGAAAGTCCCTAAAATCGTATTCTACCCCGGCCTCGGCGTGGCCAGCTGCCGCCCTTTGGGATTCCAGTGGATCTTTGCCCTGCTTTCTGGTAGTGGTTGCGGAGGAAGCTTTGCCATGAGTCAGCATTTGCCTGAACCCTCCCCCAGCGGGTTGCTGGAGCAGCTGCGGCGCAGGGAGGGAGGGTGGTTGGACTGGGCCAAGGCCTGCCAAAGCTTACAGCACCAGAAAATGACCCCCCAGGCCATCTTTGAGGCCACGGGGCTTGAGCCTGCCCAACAAAACCAGATGGTTGTTGCCGCCCAGGTCTACGAGGGAATGGCCAAGGCAGGCGCCAGCGCGGCCCTCTTGGAGCACTTTGCCCAGCGAGGTAGCGACATCCTCTACGAGCTGCGCATCCTCTCCCCCAAGGACCGCATCCGGGTAGCGGAGCTGGTGGTCAGCCGCAACCTAGGTGCCGGGGAGGCCCACGAGATTGCTCGGGCTGTGAAAAGCTATGCCCAACTGCAGCAGCTTCCGGAAGGGTTTACGGATCACCCCGGCGATGCGGTGGCCTATCAAGCCTGGAAGACTGCCCAGCAAAGCCGCGATCTGCAGGAGCGGACACGGGCCATTGGCCGGGCTCTCCAGTATGTCCACAGCGAAACCGCCCGCCGCCAGATCGAGCAGCTCCTGACGACGCTGGCTCTCGGCTCCCGGCGCAAGCTCTTGCCCAGGCTGTCAGTATTTCGCCCGGAAGAGGAGTTGCCTCGCTTGTTGCCCGTGGCCGGATCCCTGCCGCTAGCCACCGCCACTTGGGAAGGGATCCCTCCTGCTGCACCGCAGGGGCCTTTTGGCTGGGTCAGCAGTGCCGCTGGACAGACGTGGATAGCCTTGCCCGCTTGGCCAGCCCTTCAGAGGGCCGCTGATCCCGTGGCCCTGCAGGTGGAAAATCAACTCCTGGGATCCCTCTTGGACCAGCCGGTGGCCGCTGAGGAGGAGCGGGATCCCGTCCTGCTAGTGGTCGATCGCGCCGTTCGCACCTGGGAAGGGAGAGCGGGGGTTTTTCTAGTGGATCGGGAGGGATGGCTCTCCCTGGAGTGGATCGACGAGGACTTGCCCCCCTCTCCCCTCTTGGGTCAAGTGCTAATGGCCATACGTCCGCCTCGCATCTTCGATGAGGAGGTGGCCCAAGATCCCTGGCAGCTAGAGGAGTAAGCAGCGGCTCTTTTCACGCGGCCGCTAAGAGGGGCCCTTCAAGGGCCGGTGTAAAGCCACAGGGGCAAGCCAGAAGTACTGACCTCAAAGTGCAACCGTTCCAGGGCCTCTGCGACGGGCAGGAAGCGGGCCCACCCCCTGCGCCGGGGCAGCAGATCATAGAACTTGGCCTCTGGTGGCAGCCCTGCGAGTTCAGCCGCCCAGAGGCGAGCATCTTCTTCCGTTCCCAAGCGATCAACTACTCCCAAGTGCAGCGCTTGCTCGCCACTGAAAATGCGGCCATCGGCAAAGGTTTTGACCACGTTCACGCTCAACCGTCGCGCCGCTGCAACGGTGTGCACGAACTGGCTGTAGGTGATGTCGATCAGCTCCTGGAGGATGTTGCGCTCTTCGGGAGTCAGCTCGCGATCAAAGGAGAGGATATCTTTGTAGGGGCCGGACTTAATTACCTTAAAGGAGATCCCAATTTTGTCTAGCAGCTTTTCAAGGTTGTTGCCGCGAATGATAACACCAATGCTGCCAGTGATGGTGCCAGGGTTGCTGACAATTTTTTCCGCTCCCATGGCAATGTAAACTCCCCCCGAGGCTGCGATGTTGCCAAAGCTAGCCACAATGGGGATACCTTTTCGCTCCCGCAGGCGCACAAGGGCGCTGTAGATTTCCTGCGAGTCCGCCACCGTCCCGCCAGGACTGTCGATGCGCAGCACCAGGGCAGGGATCTGTTTTTCTTCCACCTCTTTCAAGGCTTTGAGAACCCGCTCCCGGGTTTTGCTATCGATAACTCCCGCCACCTCAATGCGGCCAATTTGCCGACGTAAACCACCCGAGAACCATTGCTTCAGCATAGTAAAGAACGGCACAAAAATAAGCCCATATCTCCTATCATGGAAGGTGCTTGGTGGCTGGGTCAACCAACTGGATTAGACATTGCCATACACCGGGATCGCTGCCCCTCTGAGATCGCGGGCTGCTTCCGAGACCAAAAAGGCAATCACCTGCCCAATCGACTCCGGCTTCACCCACAGCTCTGCCTGCTCAGATCCCATGGCGGCGCGATTGGCGGGGGTGTCAATAATGCTGGGCAGGATGACGTTGGCGGTGATGTCGGTGCCTCTGGTCTCGGCGGCAATGGTGCGGGTGAGGGCCACTACCCCGGCTTTGGAGGCACAGTAGGCCGCCAGCTGAGATCCCGGTTCTACTGCCCCTCGGGAGGCTATCGTTACGATTCGTCCATAACCCTGTTGCCACATCTTGCGCAGGCTGTGCTTGCAGGCCAAAAAAGTGGTGGTGAGATTGAGGTCGAAGTCGCGCCGCCAAGCTTCTAGGCTGTACTCGTGGGTGGGGCCCATGGCAAAGCCACCCACCAGGTGCACCAAGCCATCGACGCGGGGCAGATCGTCAATGAGCCGGGCCACAGCCGCTTCGTTCAGCAAGTCCACCTGCACAAAGCGCACCCGATCCAGGCTATTGGCTGGCAGGCGCTGCCGCAAAGCAGCCAGCTCCTCTTCTTGGCGGTAGGTCAAGGTCAACGCTGCCCCTGTGTCCAGGAGCACAGGGGTTACTCCCAGCCCCAGCCCACCGGTACCTCCAGTAACAAGGATCTGTTTGCCCTGGTTGTTGAGCATAGGTTGTTCTGGGTGAGAACTCCCTCTCACCCTACCGCGGTTTTCCCTTGCCGGAAACGGCAGCCATTCTAGGCATCTGCTCCAGCAGTAGATTGCTCAGGGCCAGCCAATCGCCCAGATCCAGCTCTTCGGCGCGCGCCGTGGGGCTGAGGCGGAGTTGGGCCAGAGCGGCGGCCACGGTCTCGCGATCCACGAGCCCTCTTAGAGCGTTGACAAGTTGCTTGCGGCGGGCAGAGAAGCCCTGGCAAACCAGTTGGGAGAACCAGCGGGG